>JBKPDO010000197.1:0-8308 GCA_046727955.1 bacterium
AGAAGTGGGCACGCGCGGCGCTGGAGGCACGCTACGGCGCGGGCGCGGTGCAGGCCACAGCGGCGCTCACCCCCGTCGCCTGACCTCATCAGGGGTGGTCGGGTCCTGCCATGGCCCATCCCCGGTTGACACGTAACAGGCTGTTGCACAAACGGCTCGTAGCCTAGGATAAGACGATGAAGCAGTCGGATCAGACACCGCCAGCGCGCCGAGCGTCCCGGCTTCGTTCGCTGTTTCGGCGGCTGTTACGCAAGCGCCGCGAGCCTTGGTGGCGCGACCCCAACCTACCGCCAGACCGGCCGACGTTTCAGCGTCACGAGAACGACTAGTGGCGTCAGGCAGAACGGACCTCGCCTCCACTGGTCGCCATGGTTGCGTTGCGCGACCGAGGCGCCGTGCCTCGGGTCGCCTTCCCGCATGCCGTTGACGCTGGTGTCAACGCGCGGTGACTCGTACGAGGCTGTTGGGTTTGCTCCTGCCAGCGACGCTGTGATCGGGGAGTGCGATGCGGCTGGACGAGGTTCACCTGGTCACCAAGCAGCTGCTCCGCAGCACCAACGCGGAAGTCTCCAAGATCGAGGCACTGCTTGAGACGCGGTTTCCGCCGGGGTTCCGCAAGTGGATGACTACCCTTGGCGCCGGCGTCCTGTGCGATTGGGTGCGCGTCTACCGGCTTCCCGACCTGCTACTGCTGATCGTTGAGGCGCGGGCGCGCTGGCGTGAGTATGACTTCTGGCCACAGGGTCACGACGTGCTGGCTCGGGAGGCGGTGTGGGGGTCGATTGTGGTCGCCGACACCCTGGACGGCGACGAGGCGGTCTTCCATCCCTCCAATCGATGTGGCTGCTGCGCCGCGATGACGGCCACGGGCTGCGTGAGGTCCTGGTCGATGGCAAGCCCCTGGTCGACCTGGTCACCTCGAGCGCGGTCGCCGGCCTGGACGTGATCCCCTGCAGCCGGCAGCTCGTGCGTGCCGTCCGCGAGCTGCAGGCCGACGTCGGCGGCGAGATGGCGCTCCGAGAAGCAGTGGACGGGCTGCCCGCCGACCGGTGGCACGTGCTGCTGATCGACTGCCCGCCCGACCTCGGCCTGCTGTCCGCATCGGCGCTGGTCGCTGCGGACAGCGTGCTCATCCCTGGCCCAGGGCCCAGATCCGCTGCACCTGGCCGCCGTGTTCGGCCTCGACCCCAAGACCGCCATCCGCTATGCCCAGGCCGCCCGCCAGCTCCTTCAGACGCCAGCCGAGGAGCACGACCCCGCAGGTTCCCACGAACCCAAGGGTCGGCACGCCCCATAGAGCATGAAGACCCACCGGTTCATGCTGAAGGCTCTTCAGTTCGCACGAACTCTGGGAAATCCAGGGGTCCTCTGAAAGCTCCGTGAAATATCAACTCGCTGTACAGGCGGTGGTGGTCAGTCCCGGCCGCCAAAGCATCCAAGCTCAAACAGTTGCTCGTGCGCTACCTCGACGTGTCGCAGCCCCTTCGACTCGGCGATATGCCGAAACCACCGCGTAGCCTCGGGCACCTGATCGATGCGCCGCGCGGCCTCCTCGGCCTCTTGGCGGCTGCGCCAAAGGACCACGTCCAGCCAGCTACCGTCATCTTGCCTGGTAAGCCAGGCGGCAAGCACCGCCGGGAAGGCCTGCCGCAGCGCAGCAAGCATCTCAGGACGCTCGGCCAACAGCGCGGGCTCGGCGCCCTCCCGGACGGTGAACGCAGCAAGTTCAAGCGTGAGCGTCATCCAGATCCTCTTCTGCTGGGCATGCCCTGTGGCGGCACCTTGGTGCTGGTCAAGGCGTTACGCCGCCTGGTCGAGCCGCTGCTGGCGGGCCTTCGCCGCCTCGACGTACGGAGCATCGGGGCAGGACCGCGTCATGGTCCTGCCCCGGGTGCTTGTGAGGTGGGCTGGGTCATGGGAGCTGTTGCAGCCCAGTGCCGCTCAGCCGGTAGGCGGGGGCTAAGGTCGCGGCGTCTGCCTGGACCAGCTCGACCACAGCAGCACCGGCGGTCTCCGGGGTGACCAGCGGCTGCTGCTGCTTGAGGAACTCCTCCAAAGGCAGGCCCGCGCGGGCCGCGTAGGCGGCGACCGCCGGCTGGCCGACGCCGGTGGACGGCGCGAAGTAGGGCATCACCGCGGTGAAGATGAGGTCCAGCCCGGCGCGGTCTGCCTCCTCCTGGGCATACAGCGTGAGGAAACGCTGGGTGGCCTTGGCGCCGGCGTAGCCGCCGCTGAGCGGTGACCCGTTGGGGTTGAGCGCGGCGCCGCTGCTGAACACCACCACCCTGCTGCCGGGGCGCAGCGGCGTGAGCAGCGCCTCGCGCAGCCAGTGGAAGGTGATCCGGACGTCGGTGTGCCAGTTGACCGAGAACGTCTCCCAGGTTTGGTGCTGCAGCGGGCGCATGTGCGGGCTTGCGCCGGCCACCAGGATGACGGCCTGCGGCGCATAGCGGTCCAGGAGGCTGGCTGCCACCGTCGGGTCGCCGGCGTCGGCGACCTCCGGCTGGATGGTGCCCGGTTGGATGGTGCCGGTGGGGTTGGCAGGCTCAGGGAACGCCGCCGCGGTGCGGGACACGGCCACCACCGGGGCGCCGGCCTCGGCGAAGGCGGTGGCGATCCCGCGGCCCAGGCCGCGGCTGGCACCAACCACGATCGTGGTCCTGCCCGACAAGTCACTCATCATCGTCCTCTTCCGTTGCGCGGCCATGGTTTCGGTGGCGCAGCCTTCCGCAGGCGTCACGGGCTGTTGTACTCGTCGTGGCGGCGGATCCAGACCTGCCACGCGTCGCCCTCGTCGCGCCCCTTGGGCGCCCGGTCCAGGATCGGGTAGTAGCCCATCAGGAACTCGACCCCGCGCCAGGTGGTCGCATAGGTCTGGTAGACGGCGCCGTCCTGGAGCGTGAAGGTGCTCATCACCGGTGATTCCGAGAGGTAGCCGAGGACGTCGGTCCCGGTCGCGGCCGCGTTCTGACCCACGATCGGCGGCAGCCCGCCCTCCATCGGCGGGGTGATCCTGCTGGTGGAGGAGGCGCCGAAGTCGAAGTTGAAGTCGGTGTTCGCCGACGAGACCCAGGGAAGGCGCCAGCCCATCCGCCGCTTGTACGCCTGCAGCTTGGCCAGCGGCGCCCGCGACACCAGCAGCATGGTCACGTCGCGGGCCTGCAGGTGCGGCAGCAGGCCGTCCAGGCTATCGGCGATCGAGGAGTTGACCGGGTCCCCCGCCTGGTAGCTGGGTCCGAACATGAAGTGGTAGACCAGCAGCTGGGAGCGGCCGTCGAAGAGCTCGGCCAGGGTCCGCGTTCCGTCGTCGGTGTCGAACCGGTACTGCTTCTCGATGGCGACCCAGGGCAGCTCGCGGCGCTGGCGCGCCAGCTCGTCGCCCATCCGGGTGTGCTGCTTCTCGCGCTGAAGCAACTCCTCACGAGCGGCCTGCCACTCCTCACGGCCGACAATCTTGTGATCCGTCATGGCGTCTTGTCTCCTTGTCCGCGTGTGTTCCAGGCGCCAGTGGTGGCCCGGTGATTGCCTGAGCCGGCACGTCTGGCTGCTGCAGGGAATCAGCGTCCGTCCCTTTGCTTAGGGCGCGGCGGCCGCTGCTACAAACGCCGCGTTCTGGCGCTCGAGCGCCTTGGCCGCACCGCTGCGCCAGCTGTCGGCCATGGTCTGTGACGTGGGATCGGGGAAGATGTCCTCCTCCCCGTTCTCCAGTCCGTCGAAGATGGCTCGCGCGACCGACTCTGGGGAGGCCTTGGGGATGTCGAGGTCTCGGACCATATCGGTGTCGGTGGGGCCGGTGAGGACGGCATGGACCCGCACGCCCCGCCCCGCCAGCAGGGCACGCAGCGATTGGGTCAGGGAGAAGGCGGCCGCCTTGGAGATCGAGTAGGCCGGCGTGAGCGGCAGGGGGGCGAGGGCCATCAGCGACACGTTGTTGACGATGGCCCCCCGAGAACGGGCCAGCAACGGCAGGAAGGCCCGGGTCACGCCGTAGGTGCCAAAGAGGTTGACGGCCAGGTGCCGTTCCAGCGCGGCACGATCGCTCAGGTCATCGTAAAGGAACACGCCGGCGTTGTTGATGAGGAGATCGAGCGCTTCGACCTGCTCGGCGGCTGCCTGGATCTGCGCCGGGTTGGTTACGTCCAGCCTCAGCGGCGTGACGCGCCCATCGGGGTGGGCCAGGGGCTGGCGTGTGCCGGCATACACCCGCTTGGCGCCTCTCCTCAAGGCTTCCTCGACCAGCGCCTGCCCGATGCCGCGATTGGCCCCGGTTACCAGAACTGCTCTGTCTGCGATTGTCATTTCCGCCTCCCGTGTGCCCGGCGAGCCCATTCGCCGCTTCTGGAGGTGGTGATCCGGCGAACGACCGCAATCCATCGCCCGCCACGAAAGCTGCACCCGGCGCAGGCTCCACCCCTGCCCAGGCTTGGAGAGGGGCCATGTGGGCGGCGATGGATTGCGGCCGGAGCGCGGATCACAATGCAGATGACCATGCAGCTGTACAGTCCCAGGCCCGTCGTTCACCTGGAGCTCCACACCGGTGATCAGGCACGGGCGAGCGCGTTCTACGCCAACCTCCTTGGCTGGCGCCGGCAGCTGATCCAGGCCGGGCGCGGCGCCTACCTCGCCCTCGACCTGGGAGGGGGTTTCGGCAGCGGCATCGTCGAATGCGGCACCGCGCGCCCGCTGTGGCTGCCCTACGTCGAGGTCGACCAGATCCAAGCGTCCACCGAACACGCGCGCCAGCTCGGCGCCTCGGTGCTGCTGGCGCCGCGCGAGGGGCCGGCCGGATGGCGCAGCGTCATCTCGGCGCCACAGTGCGGCGAGCTCGCTCTCTGGCAGCCGAAACGATGACGACCGGGCCGGAACGCGGGACGAGCGCGGCTGGCACGGTGTCGACCGCGAGCGAGCGCGAGCTGCTGGAGGCCGCCCGGCGGGGCGACGACGATGCCTTCGGCCGACTCGCCGGACCCTACCGCGGCGAGCTGCACGCCCACTGCTACCGGATGCTCGGCTCGGCAGCGGACGCAGAGGATGCGCTGCAGGAGACGCTGCTGCGCGCCTGGCGCGGCCTGCCGCGGTTCGAGGGCCGCAGCTCGGTCCGCTCCTGGCTGTACAAGATCGCGACGAATGCCTGCCTCAGGGCGATCGAGCGGCGGCCCGGGCGGGTGCTTCCGGTCGACTACGGGCCCGCCGCCGACCCCCACGACGGCCCCGCCGAGCCAGTGACCGAGGCGGTGTGGCTGGAACCCTACCCGGATGAGCGGCTGGGGCTCGGCAGCGGCCTGGCCAGCCCGGAGGCCCGTTACGAGCAGCGCGAGGGCGTCGAGCTCGCCTTCATCGCGGCACTGCAGCACCTGCCCGCGCGACAGCGCGCCGTGCTGCTCCTCCGCGACGTGCTCGGCTTCTCGGCCCGCGAAACCGCCACGGCGCTGCAAACCACGCCCGTCTCGGTCGACAGCGCCCTGCAGCGCGCCCACAAGACAATCGACCAGCGACTGCCGGAACAAAGCCAGCAGGCGACGCTGCGCTCACTGAGCGACGACGCGCTGCGACAGGTCGTGCAGCGCTACGTCACCGCCTGGGAGCGCAACGACGTCGACGCGATCGTCGCCATGCTCGCCGAAGACGCCAAGCTGGCGATGCCACCCCTGCCAACCTGGTACCGCGGCCGCGAACAGGTCGCCCTCTTCCTCAGCGGCGGGCCGCTGGCAGGGGCGACGCGCTGGCGCCTGGTCCCCACCCGCGCGAACGGGCAGCTCGCCTTCGGCCTCTACGCCTGGAACGACACGACACAGACCTTTCTGCCGCGCGCCGTCGACGTGCTCACCCTGCGCGGCGCGCAGATCCAGCAGATCACCGCCTTCCTTACCCCAGACGCCTTCCGCAACTTCGACCTCCCCGCCTTCCTCCCTGCATCGGGAACCAACTCGTAGCGGCGACGGGTCACTGTGGCGGCGCCGACAGCAGACCCGCGCCCGCACCTGCCGCCACCGCCCGGCAAGCCAACGGACCATGAAGATCACGAACTCCGGCTGGAGTATTAGGAGAGGTTATCTGCCGAGTGGTCGGCCGGGCCGGAGCTCGCCTGAGCGGGCGGAGAACGGCCCGGCCGGCTTGGGGACGACTTGACACACCCCGCACCCGACCGAACCCAAGGATCCATCCGGCTCCCAAGCCCAATCGATCCTTGGGTTCCCGCTGAACAACCTTCAGTTCGCCTGAACTCGCGGGGATCTGGGGGTTCCGGTAGTTCTCGCCGAAGAAGCAACGCTATCGCAGGTCAACGGCTCTCGGCAGACCTGTTTTGGAAGGCCTCTGCCGGGGCGCTGACCAGCATTTCCGTTGATTCTTCGGCGAGAACTACCGGAACCCCTAAGGGGGAAACTCACGCTAGCCATCGGCGGCCTTGACCTCGCGCTCCACAGCGCGGACGGTCTTGCCTGACCACCCTAGCTGCTGCCCAGGGAAGGCGACAACGACTTGGTCGCCGGCCACTTTGGCGAAGGTGCCGCAGAGCAACCGCGGGGCCAGCCCAGGGTCCGCCACGACGAACAGTAGGTAGCGCCCACCAACCCGCAAAGTCCCTGTCGGCGTGTCCGGCCCAATCAGGATGTCCAGCCGCCGGCCGGGGATGCGGTCGTCCCTCAACAGGCCCTGCGCATGCGCGGTGAGCACCTGCTCGACGTGGACCGTCGCCCACCAGAACCCGGGCCGGTCCGGGAAGGCCCCCTCGACCTTGCCGACGAAGACGCCGTCGGCCTGCCGCACCGTGGAAGCGAAATCAGGGCAGCTCTCCGGAGGGGGCTGGTAGATCCTCGGGTAGACCAGGGTGACGAAGCGGAGGCTGCTGGCACCGGCAGTCGCCTCGACCTGCCAGCAGCCAGCGGTCGGGAAGTCGAGCCCGCTGGCCTGGTAGGGAAGGCCTTCGTAGCCGTCAGGGAGATCCACGACCAGCGGTGGCGCTGGCCCGTCCAGCCGCCGGCCGCTGACGCGCAGCCCGGCCGTGGCGGGCTTGGCCCACAGCACCTTGTTGTCCCCCGCGTAGAACTGTTCCTGGCTGGCCCAGATGGCACCGTCGCTGCTCCGGTACCAGGCGCGCGACCAGGCGGCGGTGTTCGGGTCGGGCGGCTTGGCCGTGGTCGGCTTGGTCATGTGACACGACGAGCGAACCCTGCCCACCTGACTTGTGGTCGCGTCGACCGCTCCCGAGGGCAGCGCCTGCGATCCGCTCGCCTTGTGCCGTGCCCCACCACCTGTGCAACCGGCAAGCAGGAGAAGCCCGGCCACGACCAGTCCTGGCAACCACCGCACGCGCGTGTCCACGTCCAATCTCCCAATCTCCGGCCCACGTGTCTATCACTCATGTACACCGTGGAGCCTCCAATCGTTCCGCCAGCAACGACTCCCTGAAGTGCCTGGCGCGCACCATTCGCAGGCTGAAAGGCGATGGAGCGCCGGTCGACTATACTCGGCTCCGTTTTATGCGAGCGGCCACAAAACGAACCTATCCCGTCTCACCTTCACTGTTCCTGACGCTCTGTTACCTCTAGCGAGCAGCCCTCATCTAGCACTACGAAGCTCAAGGGCCGCAGCTACACCCCTTGTAGCATGGCGTCACCAGAATCACCTTGGAGAGGGGACGTTGGTGCACCGCAGCCACACCCCTTGTAGCATGGCGTCACCAGAATCGCCCTGGAGCAGGGGACGTTAGTGCACCCGCTACCACAGTAGCTTTTATTGCTGTGGTATTCGCAGCAGTTATAGTGCGACCCGGCGTAACAGCAGAGCCAGCACCAGACACAAGCGCCCGAGCATGAAGATGAAGGATTATGGCAAAGGTGGCAACATTTGTAGGTGACGAGGGCCTCGGCTGGCCGGGGTAGACCGAGGAGCGTGAAGCCGAAGGCCAAGGTCCCCGCGCTGACCTTCGCCAGAAACTTTCTTCGACTCGTGGCCTCGCCAACACGCTGCACGAGTTCTTCTGCAGACATCTCCACCGTCCTCCTCTACGCAAGCGACGAAGCTAAGAAGGCAATAACTAGTCCAAGGCCCACCACATGGACCAACTGAAACAGTCGATAGTGATCATTGATCTCTTCGAGCACGCGTGGTGTCGAGCTCGCATCCTCGAAAAGCAGCGGCGCGATCCAGATCACCAGGGCACGCCCCAGGGCTCCGGCGTTCTCTCGATATGTCTGGTTTGTCCCGCCACTCTGCTTGACGCCGACCGCGATCAGCACCGCCATCGAGATCACGCGCCCGTTCTCACGCACCTTCTCGAAGGTGGCGTCCAGCATCAGGTAGGGGT
>JBKPDO010000198.1:0-1062 GCA_046727955.1 bacterium
AGGCGGTGCGCAGCGCTCGCGAGCTCCAGCTCCTTGAATCGCAGATCACCCAGTCCAGGTGATGACCCCGCGCGTCGCGACCCGGATCGTGGAGCGGGACCGAGGAAGAGGGCGCGTGTGGCAGACAACTATGAGATCCGGTACGCCAACCACCTGGGCCTGTACGCCGAGGAGATCGGGCTGACCGGCGAGCAGCTGGGCAACTTCCCGCAGGCGTTCACCCACCTGTCGCTGATCAACGCCGCCGTCAACCTCGACTACCAGCTCGACCACGGCGCCGGCGTGGACCCGGTCCAGCAGCGAAATCACCTGGAACTGGAATAGGTGAGGCGCACCAACCCGCGGACCCCGCGGCCGCCGGCGCCGACGGTGCAGATGCTGGCGCGGCAGCCGGCAGCGCCAGGCCGGCGGCCGGCGCGACCTCGTGGCCGGCGGCCAGCAGAAGCTGAACGTGCAGCACACCAGCGTCCAGTGCCGCCGTATCGCCCGATCGGAGCGGACCTGGAAGTCGGCCCAGCCAAGCTCGTTCTTGACCTGCTTGTAGCCCTGTTCAATCTGCCATGCAGAATGCACTCATGAATGCTGACCAGGTAGGGCAAACGCCGATACTCGGACGTGAGGGGCTGCTGCGGCTGGTCGAGGTCGTCGAGCGGCTGCGAGCCCGTGTGCGTGGGGAGGAGGGCGGGTCATGGACGACGGGGGAAGACCCTGGCCCCACAGTGGGCGACCAAGCAGCGCTGGGCGGGCGGCGCTACCGCCTTGAGGTGTTGCTGCACTGACCGCACGTCGGAAGCTCGTGGAGCAACGGGAATCACTCCCCGTGGGTGATGCCTGCTCCCCGGCTCAAGTTTTAGCGTGATCCCGCACGAGTGCCGACGAAGGAACCGGAGAACGAGGCGTCCTGGAGAAGCTCGGCGAGGACCAGCTGTTCCCGAACCGCCAATTGCGAGCATCCGGTGGCGGAGGTAGGTCCCGACAGTTCGACCGAAAGATCCTGATCGTGAACCTTCTGACCATCCTCCCGCTGGCGTTCGTGATGGTCGCCGGCCCGCAGATCCTCAG
>JBKPDO010000199.1:0-10666 GCA_046727955.1 bacterium
GACGCCGACCTGGCCGTTCTCCAGCCGGTGGATCTTCCACTCCGACGCACGGATCGCCTCGCCAGCCTGCTCGCGCGACAGGCCCTGCTCGGTCCGAAGCCGGCGGAGCTGGGCGCCGACCAGCATCCGGCGGACGGTCGGCCCGCCTCCTGGCTGCACCGTGGTCACGTCTTGCCTCCCGGCTCCTGTGGATGGGTCAGCGCATAGTCTGACACTGTCCCTGGGGACGACCAACCACTCGCATTCCGCGTCTGCACTTAGCATCTGACACTTGGCATTCGCACTTGCATCCGCACTTGGCGTAAGTGATCATAAGGACGGCCAAGCCACGCATACCACGCGAGGAATCATGATGCTAGGGGCGAGCAGCGACGCCGCGACCACGCTCCGAGTACTGGTCGTCGACGACAATGCCGTGCTGCGCGACCACGTGCGCGTGGCGCTCGAGGACGCCGGGCTGATGGTGGTTGGTGAGGCCGCTGATGGCGCTCACGCTCTTGCCCAGGCAGGCATACGAGACCCTGACGTGGTGCTGATGGATCTGCGTATGCCCGGAATGGACGGCATCCAGGCCGCCCTGGCCCTGCGGGAGCAGCAGCCAGAGATCCGCGTGGTGCTGTGGACTGGGGAGAACGACGCGGAGCTTGCCAGCGCCATCCGCAAGTCCGGGGCACATGCCGGCGTTGCCAAGGGGACCCGCACGGTCGAGCTGGTCGCCATCTTGCGGAGGGTCTGCGAGGGGTGCCGACGCCCGAGGCACGGCGGAGGCTAACGGTCGGGGACGCCCTCTTCTGGTCGGCTTGGACGGCGGAGTCTCGGCCCTCACTCCCGGTAGGCCCCCGATCACAGCTATCATCTGGACGCCTTCTACGCACGGAGGAGGAACGCGCGATGTCAGCCCAACCACCAGCATCCCCCGAGCTGAGCCCCGACGACCCGCTAGGCGTCAGCCATCCCAACACCGCCCGCATGTGGAACTACCACCTCGGCGGCAAGGACAACTACCCGGTCGACCGGGAGGCATCCAAAGCGTCCAGTGCGATGCTGCGGGGCCTCGGCGCGCCAACCGGCGAGGACGCCGCCCAGGAGGGCCGCCACCTGCTCCAGCGGATGGTGGACTACATGCTCGGGCAAGGCATCCGCCAGTTCCTCGACCTCGGCTCCGGCTTCCCGAACATGGCCAACACCCACCAGATCGCCCACCGTGTCGACCCGGAAGCGCGCGTCGTCTACGTCGACCTCGATCCGATCGTGTCGACCCATGCGGCCGCGCTGATGGCCGGCCCCAACGTGGTCACGCTCAGAGCGGACCTGCGCGAGCCGGAGCAGGTGCTCGGCGACAAGCGGGTGCACGACCTGCTCGACTTCGACCAGCCGGTCGGGATCATGTTCATCTGCATGCTGCACTGCCTGTGGGATGAGGAAGACCCGTGGGGGGTCGTGCGGCAGTTCCGGGACGCGGCGGCGCCGGGCAGCCATCTGGCCATCAGCCACATGACCAACGAGACCCGTCCGCAGGCCGCCGAACGGCTCTTCCAGATGACCCAAGAGCTGCACTGGAGCACGCCGCTCATCATGCGTAACCGGGCGGACATCGCGCGGCTCTTCGACGGGTTCACGCTGGTGGAGCCTGGGCTGGTGGCTCCCGCGCAGTGGCGACCCGACCTGCACAATCCGCTCCGCATTCGTGGACAGGAGGACGAGGAGGGCGAACTCGTGCTCCAGCGCAGGTCTCCCGAGCGGCCCGAGGATGATCGCGGAGTCGCCTGGCACCTGTGTGGGATCGGCGTCAAGGACTGACTACGTCGGGGACGCGCTGCGGAGTTACCTTGGCTCAGGCCGCCTGGGGGGCGCTTTGCACTTCGGCGACCTCGACCGTGTCCGCGGCGGCGTTCTGGCGTCTGGAAAGGACCAGGAATGGCAGCGCCAGGATCGAGATCCCTGCTCCCAGCAGATAGGACGGCGCGTACCCCCACACGTCGGCTGCCCGACCGAGTACCGGCTGGGCCCAGACCCCGCCGCTGGAGCTCATGAGCGAGTCGAACGAGAGGACCGTCGCACGCTGATGCGACGGGATCAGGCCGTTGAGGTAGGTTTGCCGGATCGGCATCGTGGCTGCAAACAGCAGCCCCCAGACGACGACCAGCACGATCACCGCCCAGAAGCTCTCGACGATCCCGATCAGGCCAAGGGTTGTCACGGTAAGTCCCGCCGTCGCGATCAGCGCCGAGGTGCGGCGGCGGAAGCGCCGGCGGATCCAAGGCGCGGCGACCCCGCCGAGGATTTGTGCGCCGGCGACGATCGCCGCCACCAGGCCGGCGATCTGGTAGGCGTGCGGGTCGCCGTACAGCTCGAGCAGGTACGGCTGCAGGGCGTAGAAGGCGTAGATGCCGACGCCGCCGGTGAACAGGGCCTCGACCATCAGCCACTTGACGGCAGGTACCCGCCAGCCGTAGTCGATCGAGGCGGCGGCGACCTTTCGCATCTCGGCCAGGGGCCGACCACCCTTTTCCGGGGTGAACCCGATGTCGTGCATGAGCCTGAAGGCGACCACGAACATCACCATCAGGATGATGCCCCTGAGCACGAACGGCACCCCAAGATTGGTCTGCTCGGCGATGAACCCTCCCGCAACCGAGCCGCTGAGCATCGCCGCTCCGGTGACGACCTGGCCGCGCCCGAATACCTTTTCCATCGCGCCGGTGAAGCCGGTCGCCGTGAGCGCATCGACCAGCCACGCCTCCACCGCGCCGGAGAAGAACGTGAACCCCAGACCGAGCAGGATCGAGACGACCGCCCACTGCCAGAACGGTGCTCCGGTCTGCCAGAGCAGGACGTACAGCAACGTCGACGCGCTCAGCGTCACCGTGCCGAGCAGATACGACATCCGGCGTCCCAGGGTGTCGGCGACGATGCCGGTCGGCACCTCGAACAGCACCATCCCGGCGGTGAAGAAAGCGTTGACCGCGAACGCCTCCAGGTTGGACAGCCCGGCGTCGAGGAGGAAGATCGTATTGATCCCCCAGATCAGTGACGCCGCCAGCGTGTTCCCGAGCAGCAGCAGTAGGTAGGTGCGCTGGACGGTGCGGGGTGTCGGCGCGCGCTCAGATGGGGTGGCCGCGGTCGTCACGTCTGTCTCCCTGTCGTTTGGGTGTCTCGACTTAGAGACCGTTCAAGACCGCGGAACTCATCGACACTGATCGATATTCCTCTTGGGAGCTCTCTTCTTGGGAGCTCTCGTCGTCGACTGGGACGTAGTAGAGCAGCGAGCCGGCCTCGCCCGGCGCGGCACCCTCCACGGGCAGGAACAGGCTGACCATGATCGCGTTGCGGCCCGACGGGTCGCGCAGGGTGGCCGCGGTGGGGTTGGCGAACGCCCTGCTGGCCCGGTGGGTCACGACCTCAAGCCGCTGCGCGGTCCCGGCCGAGCGGTCGTACAGGTATACCCGCCAGCTCCCGAAGTCGCCTTCGCGTCCTTGCGCCTCGACCAGGTCGTAGTCCCGCTGCTGGTAGCGCAGGTGATCGCGGTCGCCGATATTGCCGCCGACCCGCTCACCGGCCGCCGTGGCCGCCCGCTGGACGGCGGCGTCCAACGCTGGGTCGGTAGCGGCGGTCCACTGCCTGAAGCCGGCCAGCGTGCCTCGGGCTTGCCGGTCGACCCGGCAGTCGCGGTGATAGTGGAAGCCGATATCGATGGTGGAGGCGTCCACGTCAGGGTCGAAGACGATCCGGCGGATGCTCGGGGTGCCCTCGTTGCAGGCGCTCAGCGTCCGGACGGCCAGGAACTCTCGTGCCGGGCGTCCTTCCAGCAGCGCCTCAAGGGTCGCCCAGTAACGCACTCGGAGCCGGCCGCCGTTGCCGTCGTTGAATTCGGCCGCCGTCAGCAGGCCGCCGTCCGGGGCGATGGCGATCGTCGGCTGGGTGGCTGGCTCGTCGATCACCGCGCGGTGCGCCCACGTCAGCAGGTCGGTGGAGGAGGCAAGGTGGCACACCCGGCCGCTGTGGTAGGCGGCCAGGTAACCGCCACCGGGGCTCTGGATCACCTTGGCCGTGTCCATCCGGTTGCCAAGCGAATCTCTCGCGTCGTAGCGGAACGCGGTCGCGGCGCGGACATCGCTCAGCAGCGCAGCCAGCGAGGTCATCGAGCACTCATCGTGCGGTACCTCATCCGGTTTCTCAGCCCGACCCGCCACGCCTCCTGCGCGCCAGCTCGGCGACAGTCCTGTCGAGCGGCGCCTTGTCCATCCCGCTCTCACCACCCATGCCTCTGGATCCAACGATAGTAGGACAGGACCGTAACGCGGCTTGGGGCGACGACGGTCTCTATGGCGAGGTGCGCCCGGCTCTTCGCCGCCGAACTGCCTGGGTGGCCAGTGCAGGGATTACCAGACCTGTCGCCACGGCCTGCCGTTCTCCAAGGAGACCCTATGAGCGGAGACCCTATGAGCGTGTTCGAGCCGCAAACCACGGCTGCGTCCGCCGCGGGAATCGAGCTTGACCCACCAGACTTCCCGGTAGTAGTGCGGGGGTACGACCGCCAGCGAGTCAACGCCTACCTCCAGAGCCTCGTCTCGCGACTCGCAGCCGAGCACGACCGAGCCACCCAGGCCGAGCAGGCGGCCGCCAACGACCAGGCAACCATGTTCGAGCAGCTGGGCGCCAAGGCGATCAAGGCGCTCGAGCTGGCGAGCCAGTCGGGGGAAGCGCTGATCGAACAGGCAAAGGAACGCGGCGAGGTAATCGTTCAAGAGGCGGAGAGCCAGGCAGCCGACCTGCTCGAAGAGGCCAAGCAGCAGGCGGACCGGCTGCACGCGGCCGCCCGTGGCACGCTCAGAGAAGCCGCTGACGACCGCGACCGGATCCTGGCCGAGGCCAGTGAGGGGGCCACGCAAATCCGTACGCTCGCCGAAGACGACGCCCGGGCCACGCTGGAGGAAGCGGAGTCGGCGAGCCAGCGCATGTGGCAGAAGGCCCGGGCTGAGTGCACCGCCATGCAGGCCGAGACCGCGCGGCTGCAGAAGCTCCGCGACGAGACGATGGAGTACCTCAGCCATGTACGGACCGAGCTCAACTCCTCGCTGTACGTTCCACTTCCAGAGGAGGAGCCGGACCCGGAACTGACGTGGGAGCCGGATGTTGTCGTGCGGGACGTCCCCGACGGCGCGGAGGCTATGGCGAGCGCCGACCCAGAGCTCGCTGCTTCAGATGATGCAGCGGAGCCCGACTCGACCTTGGAAGTCGAGCCCGAGTCCGGCGAACCCGCCTCGGCGCCGCCGGATGGTCTCGTCACCGGCACCGGGACGGCTCCGCGTCGTAGCCCAAGGCGCAAGCACGGAGAGGGTGCCAGCGCCTGATCAGTCAGCGCCGGTCTCGAACAGCAGGCAGGAGGAGGTGGCGTGCGCGACCCCGGCGATCCTGGTGCGCCTGGACCGGATCATGCTGCCCGAGATCGAGGAACTGCTGGTCGAGGCGTGGCTTTGCCGCGCACCCAAGCGTCTGGCCGCCGAATACCTCGACGCCGCACCGTGAGCTACACGCATCCCCTTTGTGGAGGCGAATCCGCCTGAGGCGGGCCTCCCAGCGATGAGGAGCAGCTCAGTCGGCGATGCGCAGGGCCACCGCGGGGCGGATGTGCGACGCCTGGCGGGCCGGCCAGAAGGTCGCCAGGAGCGAGGCGATCGCCGCTGCGCCGACCAGGATCGTGATCGTCAACCACGGGATCGGGAAACCGACGCCCGTGCCCTCAAAGCTCGGGTCATTCTTGAACAGCAGGTAGCTGGTAACGATCGATAGCGCGGTGCCGAGCACGATTCCCTCGAGAGCCACAAAGGAGCTCTCGGTGAGGAACGCCCGCTGGACGGTCGTGGCCGGAAAGCCGAGCGCACGGAGCACGCCAATGTTGCGCCGGCGCTCGCGTACCGCACGCACCATCACCACGCCGAGACCGGCGATCCCGACCAGCAGCCCGAGCGCCAGGAAGCCCTGCATCAACTGGAAGAAGCTGCGTGTGGCGACGAAATTCTTCTCCACCGTCTGGCGGACTTGGGTGGCGACCAGACTCTGGGGGAGGAACTGGCCCTGCAGGTCGGCGGCGAGCGAGGCATCGGACACCCCGGCCGCCGGCTTGAGGAGCACCGAAGCGAGCTTGGCCTGGCCGCCGAACTGCTGCCGCGCCGCTGTCTCCGACATGATGGTGGGGCTGGTGAAGTTGGTGCCGGCGATGCCGTAGAAGCCGCCGCCGGACTTGAGGATGCCCGCGATCGTCTTCTGCTCGGCCTTGCCGGTCGCCGGGTCGGTCAGGGTCAGGGTGTCACCCGGCTTGTACGTGACCTGCGGGGGGCCGCCACCGGTCGAGCCCAGGACCTGGTCCAAGATCACGTAGCGGCGGTCGGCCATGACCGCCTTCCAGGTCGCGCGGTCGTCGCCCAGGCCCGCGAGCCGCTTGGTCAGGGGATACAGGCCGGCCTCGGCGATCGCGGGGTCGGCGCCGATCACCATGGTGTCCACCGGCTTGGTCAGGCTGGTGAGGTTGGTGACCTTGCCCCCGCTGACCAGCAGCGGCACGGTGGCGTCGATCCTGCCCGCGAACCGGCCGGAGGTGAGCGTGCGCGCGGGGTCGGGCACCGGGTTGGCGGGGTTGAAGTCGGCCCGGATCGCGAAGCCGCCGGAGGCGTTGGCGACCTCGTTGTCCACGGTGGCGTTGATGAGGCCGCCGAGCACGGTGATGAGCACCAGCGTGAACACGACCAGGCTGTACATGATCAGGATCGCGCCCGTCCGGAAGCGCCGCGCGACCGGGTAGGCGATCGCAAGACGCGAGGCCAGGCCGCCGGGTGTCGGGCGGAGGATGAACGGCCGCAGGGGACGGGTGATGACGTCCTGGTTCTGGCTCACCAGGAACACCGCCGAGAACGTGAGCATCGTCCCTAAGATGACGAAGGTGACCGTCGAGCCGCCCTCGAGCACCTGGGGGCGCACGGTGTTGGCGAGCAGCCCCCAGGCTAGCACCGCCAGCGCCGCCCCCGTGTAAACCCAGCGCTTGGGCGCGAACCGCGCCAGCAGCGGGCACAGGAACAGCACTGCGAGCGCCGGGTACAGGTAGGTCCCGACCCCCTGGCTATCGGCGATGGCTGGCACCGCGGCCGCCGCGGACACCACCGCCACGATCGTCGAGGCGATCACCCAGCGCCGCCGCAGGCGACGCCCGCCCTCGGTCGGCAGGTCGCGGATGGCCGCGATGACATTGATCCGGCTGATGCGAATGCTGGTGATCGCCACGGTGAGAAAGGCGATGAGGAAGCCGAGGGCGAAGCCGTTGATGATGCTGATCCGCGTGACGTGGAAGGCCAGGGAGAGCCCGCCCTCCTCCGCCGAGAAGCTGTTGAAGATCCGGGCGGCCACGACCACGACCGCCCGACCGACGCCGATGCCGACCACGATGCCGACCAGCGACGCCAGCAGCGCGTACACGGTGCCCTCGATGATGAAGCTGCGCACCAGGCGGCTGCGCTTCATCCCGATCGCGCGCAGCATGCCGAGCTCGGACTTCCGCTCCTCGGCAAGCATCACGAAGATGTTCACCAGTAACAGGACGCCGGCGATGATCGAGAAGCTGCCGATGAACAGGAAGAACGAGCCCAGGCTGTCGCCCGACGCCTTGGCGGCGTCCAGCAGTTGCTGCTTGGCCTTTTCGACCGACGTGCCCTGTGTCGTCAGCGGGCCGAGCGCCTCCCTGATCTTGCCCTCGACCGCGTTGCTGGAGGCGTTCCCAGCCTCGACGCCGCCCGCGTTGGAGACGAAGGTGAACGTCTGAGGCTGCACCTTGCCACCGGCAGCCCGGGACGCCTCGACAAGCGTGCCGGGCGCAAAGAACGCGTTGCGGGTGACCACGCCGGTTCCGGCGCCGGCGACCCCCTTGGTCGGCACGACCCGCGCGACGCGATACTGGCTCGGCCGGCCGTACAGGTAGACGGTCAGCACGTCACCGGCCCGGATATTCAGCGCCGAGGCGAGGTCGGCGTTGACGACCGTCTCCCCTGCCCCTGGCGCGGGCCCGCTCAGGCCGGAGCCGCCGCCCTTTTGGCCGCCGAAGGCCGCGGCCCGGGCGAAGTCGACCTCCCAGACGCTGACTCTCGGGTCAGCCTTGCGCGCGGCGCCGCTGCCGGTGGTCGCGGCCGCCCGATCGCCACGCACCGTTAGCAGGCCGTCCACCTGCGGGTCGCCGCGCAGGCGCTCGAGGCGGCCGGCGGCGTCGTCGCCCTGGGCGATCGTTGGCGACGCGACGATCTCGTCGATCGGCCCGAGGTTGGTGTAGGCCCTCTGCTTGACCGAGAAGTTGAGGGTGTCGCCGACGATCAGGCTGCCGATGATGATCGCCGTGCCCAGCACCGAACCGGCCACGACGAGGGTGGCCTCCCCACGGCGGCGGGCCACCTGGCGCAACGCGAGCTTGCGCAGGAACGGCCGCCGCACCGCGATGTACGCCGCCACCGCCGCGCAGATGACCAGCAGGGTGACCAGGAGGGGCGTGCGCTCCGGGTACATGGCTCAGACCTCGGGACCAGGGACGACGTCCTCGGGGCCGGAGATGATGCCGCGCTGGGCGCCTGGCTCGAACTGTCCGTCGCCAACGCGCCGGTCGTCTTTGACGAGCCGGCCGTCACGCATGTGGATCAGTCGCTGGACCGACGCGCCGATGCTGGCATCGTGGGTCACGAGCACGATCGTCTGCCCGTCGACGTGGTTCAGCTCGTGGAGCAGCTCGACGACCTGGTCCGCCATGCGGCTGTCGAGGTTGCCGGTCGGCTCGTCCGCCCACACGATCACCGGCCTGGAGGCCAGCGCCCTGGCGATCGTGACCCGCTGCTGCTCGCCGCCGGACAGCTCGTTCGGTCGGTGCCCGGTGCGGCCGCCGAGCCCGACACGCCCGAGCATCTCGGTCGCCCGCTTCCGTGCCTGGCTAGCCGGCGTGCCGGCGAGCAGCAAGGGAAGCTCCACGTTCTCGACCGCCGTGAAAACGGGGATCAGATTGAACGACTGGAAAATGAAGCCCATCGCCTTTGCGCGATGGGTGGTCCGGGCGGCGTCGGACATCTTGAACAGGTCCTGGCCTTCCAGCAGCACGCGCCCGCCGTCGATGTCGTCCAGGCCGGACAGGCAGTTGAGCAGGGTGGTCTTGCCCGACCCCGAAGGGCCCATGACCGCGACCATCTCACCGCGGCCGACCGTGAGATCGAGGTCCACAAGCGCCTGGACTCGGATCTCCCCGGTCCGGTAGACCTTGTGGACGTGCTGAGCAACGAGTAGCGGCTGCTCCTCCCCGCTGGTACGCATGAGCCCCCTCCGCCGCGCTCGACCCAGCGGCACGGGCCTCTATGCTGATCTTCCGGGCCGCCGAACTCAAGGCCGGCGACTGCCCTCACTCCACCGAGACACGTTGCTCAGCAGTGTTCTACTCACGGCCGGCGGCGGTCGCTCCGTTGGCGCCTTGGTCCGCCGCCGCCGGCACTTCGGCGGCTGGGACTGTGGACGGCGCCGGTGATGGGACTGTGGACGGCGCCGGTGGCGGGGTCGGTGGCGGCGCCGGTGAAGGGGTCGGGGTGGCGGCGGCGGTCTCTCTGGCCAGGAAGCCGCCCAGCTCCTCGATGGTACTCATCAGCGGCGCTGGGAACACCACCGTGGTGTTCTTGTCGACCCCGATCTCCACCAGGCTCTGCAGGTTGCGCAGCTGCAACGCCAGCGGGTGGGCCATCATCACGTCGGAGGCCGCGCCCAGCTGGTCGGCGGCCAGCGACTCGCCCTCGGCGGCGATGATCTTGGCGCGCTTCTCACGCTCCGCCTCGGCCTGGCGGGCCATCGCCCGCTGCATGCTGTCGGGCAGCTGGATGTCCTTGAGCTCGACCAGGCTCACCACCACACCCCAGGCCTCGGTTTGCACGTCCAGGATCTCGCGGATGGAGCCGTTGATACGGTCGGTCTCCGCCAGGGTCTCGTCCAGGGTGTTCTGGCCGACGACCTTGCGCAGGGTCGTCTGGGCGATCTGGTTGATGGCGGCGGCGACGTTTTCGATCGCGACGACCGACCTGGTCGCGTCGACCACGCGGTAGTAGGCGACGGCGGAGACGCCGATGCTGACGTTGTCGCGGGTGATGATGCCCTGGGACTGGATGGGCATGGTGACGATCCGCAGCGACACCCGCCGCAGGGTGTCGATCACCGGCACGATGAAGGTCAGGCCGGGCTCGCGGACGCCGATGACCCGGCCGAGGCGAAACAGCACGCCCTTCTCGTATTGCTGGACGATCCGGATCGACAGGGCCAGCCCGATCAGGGCCAGCACCGCCAGCACCACGATGACGGTTACCAACGCGGCCATTTCATCCTCCCGATCGGAATGGCGACCGTGCCACTCTACGACGAAGCGGCACGGTCGCCGTGGTCACTCGGCTCGCCCGGTCAGGAGTTGGTGCCCGTGACCGCCGCGCCGGCCGGGGACACGACGTACCACAGCGCGCCGAAGGCGGTAAGGCCCTGCCCGTTTTGCTGGCCAGCCCCGTTGTCACCAGAGTAGTGGTACAGCGGGTGACGGTTGTAGGTGGCCTGCGTCGAGCCGTCACCGCGCTTGATCGTGCCCAGCAGCGAGGCCGTGACACCGCTGCCCGCCTTG
>JBKPDO010000200.1:0-7107 GCA_046727955.1 bacterium
ATCTGGGCCAGCATCGGCAACCCGCTGGCCGAGGCTCGCAACGACCTGGCGATCGCGCGCCTGCAGGGAGCGGCGGCCGCGCCGGGCGCCAGCGCGCGGGCCGAGCAGCGGCTGCGGGCGCTCGGCGTCAAGCTGCAGGCCCCCGCCGGAGCCGGCCTGCTGCAGGCGGTGGTCGGGTCGGAGCCCGCCGCGGTGCGCGTCCAGGCCCTCGGCGGCTTCCGGGTGCTGCGCGGCAACGAGCCCGTCGGGGCGGACCGCTGGCGCTCGCAGAAGGCCCGCGACCTGCTCAAGGTGCTCATCGCCAGGCGGGGCCGGCCGGTGCCGCGCGAGCTGCTGATGGAGACGCTGTGGCCGGAGGAGGACCCGGCGCCGCTGTCGAACCGGCTGTCGGTGGCGCTGTCGACCGTCCGCGGCGTGCTCGATCCCGAGCGGCGCTTCGAGCCCGACCGGTTCGTCGCGGCGGACCGGCACGCGGCCTGGCTGGCCGACCTGGAGGTCGACGTCGAGGAGTTCCTCGCCGCCGGGCGCGACGGGCTGGCCGCCTACGCCAAGGGTGAGCAGGACCAGGCACTCGCGCTGCTGACCTCGGCCGAGGTCACCTACGCCGGCGACTTCCTGGAGGAGGACCGCTACGAGGACTGGGCGGTCCCGCTGCGCGAGGAGGCCAGAGCGGCGTACCTCGCGGTGACCAGGACGCTTGCGAGGATCGCGGCCGGCGCTGGTGACGACGACCTCGCCGTGCGCTACCATCTGCGGCTGCTCGAGCGCGATCCGTACGACGAGGAGGCGCACATCGGTCTGGTGCTGGCGCTGGCCAGGGCGGGCAGGCACGGCGAGGCGAGGCGCCGCTACCGGCTCTATACGGAGCGGATGACGGAAATCGGCGTGGAGGCGGCACCGTTCCCGGCAAATACCGCGGAACGACCCGCCGGTTTCAGCCTGCTTTAAGACTGGTCGAAGACTGCCGTGGAAGATCGCCGCCATGCAGACCTTCCTGGTGCGCGTCTGGACGCCCGCGGCGAGCGAGGGCGGGGCGGCGCCGGCGGCGATCCATGGCGTGGTTGAGCACGTCGGGTCCAAAAGCAGCCGGCCGTTCGAAGGGGAGCGCGACCTCGTGCTCTTCATCCATGACTGCCTGGGGGGCCACCAGGAAGGTATCTGCAGCGAGACCGGGCCCAGGGGCTCGGAAAGCGCCTAGCCTGCGGGCCCGCCCATATCGGGGGAATGGGCGGGCCCGCCTCCTTCCCCGGCCGGGCGGGCCCGCCTCCTTCCCCGACTGGGCGGGCCCGCCTTCCTCCCCCCGGCTCCGGTCAGGACGAGACGTCCTTGGTATCGAAGCGGGCCCAGGCGAGCGCCAGGAACAGCGCTATGTAGGCCGCCTGAGTGCCGAGGCCGACGAGCAGGTCGTGGCTGGGCACCGGCTGCCGCAGCAGGTCGCCGAAGGCCAGCCAGCGGTCGCTGAACAGGTACGGGTGGATGGCCGACACCTGCGGGATCGCGTCGAGCACCTGGCTGACGATGCTCAGGGTCAGCGTGGCGGCCATGGCACCCACCGGCACCTCGGTCAGGGTCGAGACGAATAGCCCGATGGCCGCCAGCCCGGCCATTGACACGCCCACGTACAGCGCGATCAGCAGGATCCTGAGGATCGCCTCGGCCAGCGGGATGGTGCTGCCCGACAGCAGCGTGACCCGGCCGATCGGGAACAGCGCAAAGCCGGTGAGCGCCCCGGCGACGGCGACCACCAGCACCGCGGCGAGGCAGAACGCGACCACGGCGGTGTACTTGACCGCCAGCAGGCGGACACGGCGCACCGGTACCACCAGCAGCGAGCGCAGCGTCCCCAGACTGGCCTCGCCCGCGACCGCGTCGCCGGAGACAACCGAGACCGCCAGCGGCAGGAACAGCGGCAGCACGGCCACCAGCGCGGTGAGCGACAGGAACAGCCCGTTGCCGGTGATGCGGTCGATGAACTGCGGCCCCTCGCCGGCGCTCGGCGAGGTCGACGAGAGCTTGACGGCGATGCCGATCAGCACCGGCACCGCGGCGAGCACGGCCAGCAGTACCAGGTTGCGGCGGCGGCGGAAGACCAGGGCCAGCTCGGAGCGGAGGAAGCGGCCCACGGTCGGCCGGGTCAGCGAGCCGCTCGGCGCCGGCGGCGCGGGCCGCGCCGCCGGCGCCGCGTCGAGCGGTGGGCTACTCGTTGACATCGAATCCCTCCCCGGTAAGCGACACGTAGGTGTCCTCCAGCGACGGGCGCTGCACCGCCAGGCCCCGCACGCGCACGCCGGCGCCGACCAGCGCGGCGGTAACGCGCTCGGGCGGCACGCCGTCGAGGACGGCCTCTGCCGCGTCGCCGCGCGGCTCCGCGTCGCGGCAGCCCAGCTCGGTCAGCACCCGCACCGCCAGGTCGGGGTCGGCGGTGTCCACGTGCAGGCGCGGCTCGGCGCCCGCGCCCAGCTCCGCCAGGCTGCCCTGGGCAACGAGGTGGCCGGCGGACATGATCCCCGCGTGCGAGCAGAGCTGCTCCACCTCACCCAGCAGGTGCGACGAGAGGAACACCGTCGTGCCGTCGCGGGCCAGCTCGCGGATCAGGGCGCGCACCTCGCGAGTGCCCTGCGGATCGAGCCCGTTGGTGGGCTCGTCCAGCATCAGCAGCTCGCGCGGCTGCAGCAACGCGGCGGCGAGCCCGAGCCGCTGGCGCATGCCCATGGAGTAGTTGCGGTAGCGCTTGCCCGCCGCCGCCGCGAGCCCGACCCGCTCGAGCGCCTGGCCGATGCGGGCACGCGAGGTGCGCGGGTCGGCCAGGCTGTCGGCCGCGTCGAGGCGCGCGAGGTTGGCCCAGCCGCTGAGGTAGGGATGGAACGCGGGACCCTCGATCAGGGCGCCGACCCGGCGCAGCACCCGGGTCGCGCCGGCGGGCATGGGCGCGCCGAGCACCTCCCAGGTCCCCCTGGTGGGGGCGATCAGCCCGAGCAGCACGCGGATCGTGGTGGTCTTGCCCGACCCGTTGGGCCCGAGGAACCCGAACACGCTCCCCTGCGGCACGGCGAGGTCGAGATCGGCCACCGCCAGCTGACCGCCGCGGAAGCGCTTGCTGAGCCCGCGGCAGGCAAGCGCGGGAGCCGCCTGGGTCACCGGGTCGCTCCCGCGCCGGTCAGCGGCTTGGCGGCCGACAGCGGCTGTGCCGCCGCGGCCTGCAGCGCCTCCGGCGTCACCGCGCCGACGTAGAGGCGGCCGTCATCGGTCAGCAGGCCGGTGAGGAGCGTCGTGCGCACGATCCGCCCGCTGCCGAAGGCGCCGTGCACGGGAGTGGCGATCCGCAGCAGGTCGCTCAGCGCCCCGCCGCTGCCCTTGGCAGAGCCATCGGCACTGGTGTCGACGTTGCGCAGCACCAGCACCGAGGTCCAGCCCGAGCCGAGCACAGCCGGCTGGTCGGCGGCCACGGCGCCGCGGTCGCGCGCCGCGTTCTTCCGCTGCTGCTCCGAGGCCCCGTTCTGCTCCGAGCGCTCGGTCACCTTGGCGCCGGGGGGCGGGGTGAACGCGAAGACGCTGGCGGCCGGGACGCGGAATTGCACGTCGGTGAAGCCAGTCTCGAAGGCCGGCGTGGACTTGCCCTTGGCGAGCACCTGCACCTGCAGCGGGACGTGGGTCTGGCCGTCCACCGCCAGCACGACCGAGTCGATCAGCGAGCGGGGGTCCTTTGGCCGCAGGCGTAGCTGGTACACGTCCCGGCCTGCCACCCGGGCGGTGCGGTCGACCGTGACGGTGGTCGTCGGGGTGATCGCGGCCACGGCCTGATTGGCCGCCTCCTGGGGCGTCAGCGCGCCGGCCGGGCCGGCCTTCGCGCGCGGCTGCTCCGCTCCGGCCTGGTGGGCCAGGCGCAGGTGGGTGACGGTGTTGCCGTCGCTCGAGTAGACCCAGAGGTCCTGGCCGTTGCGGATCACGTCCGACTCGGCGAGCGTGCCGGTGATCGCCAGCCGGGCGTGGTCCTTGCCGGCGTACCAGACCCGCACGGTGTGGGAGCCGGAGGCGAGGCCGCTCAGCGAGGCGCTGCCGTTGCCACTGCCCAGCGACGGCAGTGCCGGCAGGCCGAGGCGGGCCGTCTCGACCACCGTGCCGGAGAAGCCGGGCACGTTTGCCTGGCTCACGGCGGCGAGGAGCTGCTCGGCGGTCCGGGGCGGCAGCGAGGGCGAGGCGCTGTCGGAGCGCGACGCCAGCCCGATGCCGCCGGCGATCACCGCCGCCGTCACCACGAGCGGAGCGGCCCAGCGCAGAATTCTCATCGCAACCTTCCTTCCATGATCGTGATGCAGCGAGCTTGCCCCGGCCGCGCTGAGTCCTTGCTGAGAGAAGCTGAGACCGCTCTCAGGAACGGCTGCCGGGGGGGCGCGCCACAGCGCGGATAGTGCACTCTTGAGGTGAGCGACCGGACGATCCACGGAGGCGGAAGTGCGCGTGCTGGTGGTGGACGACGAGGTCCGGCTGGCGGCCGCGCTGCAGCGCGGGCTGCAGGCAGAGGGCTTCGCCGTGGACGTGGCCCACGACGGCGAGCAGGGGCTCCACCTGGCCACCGAGCGCGACTACGACCTGGTGGTCCTGGACGTGATGCTGCCAAAGCTCAACGGCTACCGGGTCTGCCAGCGCCTGCGCGCCGCCGGCAACTGGGTTCCCGTGCTGATGCTGAGCGCCAAGGACGGCGAGTACGACCAGGCGGAGGGGCTCGACGTAGGCGCCGACGACTACCTGGTCAAGCCGTTCTCGTACGTGGTGCTGGTGGCGCGGCTGCGCGCCCTGGCGCGCCGTGGCTCGCGGCAGCGGCCGACGGTGCTGCGGGCCGGTGACCTGAGCCTCGACCCGGCCACGCGCCAGGTGCGCCGCGAGGGCCTGGAGATCGACCTGACGCCGCGCGAGTTCGCGCTGCTCGAGTACCTGCTGCGGCGCCGCGACGAGGTCGTGCCCAAGCAGGAGATCCTCGAGCACGTCTGGGACGCGCACTACGACGGCGACCCCAATGTGGTCGAGGTCTACGTCGGCTATCTGCGACGGAAGATCGACGTGCCGTTCGACCGGCGCGCCCTGCAGACCGTGCGCGGGGCTGGCTACCGGCTGGTCGGCACAGGTGGCTGAGGGCAGCGAGTCCCGGCCGGGCCCGCGTGGCCCCGGTCGGCGCCCGCGCGGCCCCGGGGGGTCCGGGGGGCTCGCTGGCGAGGCCGGGGCCACGGCACCAGGACCCGAAGCAGAGCCGAGCGTTAGTCCCCCGGTCTCAACAGGGCGGCTGCGCGGGTGGTGGCGGCGGCGCACCCTGCGGGCCCGGCTCACCATGCTGGCAACCCTGGTGGTTGCCGCGGGGCTGCTGGCCGGCTCTGTCCTGCTGCTGGTCACCCTGGAGAACTCGCTGCTGGCCACCGTCGACGCCGCCGCGAGGCAGCAGGCCGAGTCCGTGGCGGCGCTGGTCGACGAGGACCGCCTGCCCGACCCGATCCCGGCCGCGAGCGCCGGCACCGTGCTCGTCCAGGTGGTGGACGCCAAGGGCCGGGTGCTGGCCTCCTCGCTCGGCAGCGACCGCGCCGTGCCGCTGCTGTCGCCCTCGCAGCTCGCCGAGGCGCGCGACGGGCGGCCCCGCTTCCTGGACGGCGCCCGCATCGGGGAGCGCGCGCCGCTGCGGGTGATCACCCGGCAGGCCGGACCGCCCGGCGACCCGGTTACGGTGATCGCCGCCGCCTCCTTCGGCAGCGTCACCGACAGTCTCCGCATCGTGCAGGTTGCGCTCCTGATCGGGGTGCCGCTGCTGCTCGCGCTGGTCGTCGGCACCGCCTGGGCGACCGCCGGCTCGACTCTGCGGCCGGTCGGCGCGCTGCGCCAGGGCGCCGAGGAGATCACCGGGACGGGCGCCACGCGGCGGCTGCCGCTGCCGGCGGCCCAGGACGAGATCCGCCGCCTGGCCGAGACCTTGAACCGCATGCTCGACCGCCTGGAGCAGGCCGGCGGCCGGCAGCGCGCGTTCGTCGCCGACGCCGCCCACGAGCTGCGCAGCCCGCTGGCCGGCATGCGCGCGCAGCTCGAGGTGGCCCTGCAGCACCCGGACCCTGCCAGCTGGCAAGCGGTGGCCGGGAGCGTCCTGGAGGACACGCTGCGGCTCGGCCGCATGGTGGAGGACCTGCTGGTGCTGGCGCGGCTGGACGACGGGCGGGGGGCGCGGCCGGCCGCCGTGGTGGACCTGGGCGAGGTCGCCGGCCAGGTGGTCGGGCGCCAGCCCGAGGCCCGGGTCGAGCTGCGGCTGGACGTCAGCGGGGACGCGCAAGTGCGCGGCGACGCGGTCGCCCTTGACCGCGTGGTCCAGAACCTGCTCGACAACGCGCTGCGCCACGCGGCCAGCCGGGTCGAGGTGTCGGTGCGCCGCGAGGCCGCCCTGGTCGTGCTGGTGGTCCGCGACGACGGGCCGGGCATCCCGGTGGCGGACCGGCAGCGGGTGTTCGAGCGCTACGCGCGGCTGGACGATGCCCGCAGCCGTGACGCCGGCGGCACCGGCCTCGGGCTCGCGATCGTCCGCGAGATCGTGCGCGCCCACCAGGGCGAGGTCACGATCGAGGACCCCGCCACCCCCAACCCCGCGACGCGCGACGGCGCGGCCCCCGACGGCGCGGCTCCCGACGGCGGCCCGCCGCACGGCCCCGGAGCCACCTTCGTGGTGCGGCTGCCGGCCGCTCCCGCCGCCGCCGTCCCGCACCGCTAGCCCGCCGAGGCGGGCTAGCGGTCAACAAACGAGTCAAGTTTCGAGGGCGGAGCCCTCACCGCTTTGGGGGGTATGCGGGGGGCCTGGGCGCCCCGCAGCTAGCACCTTGCCGCGCGGCGCTTGGCGTTCAGTCGAGCGCCGCCACGGCTGAGCCTGAGCGCTACCCACTCGCGCGGCGGACGGGGTCCAGATCGGCGCCGTGGTCGAGCTGGTAGTCCAGGTTGATGGCCGCGTTGATCAGCGACAGGTGGGTGAACGCCTGCGGGAAGTTGCCCAGCTGCTCGCCGGTCAGCCCGATCTCCTCGGCGTACAGGCCCAGGTGGTTGGCGTAGGTGAACATCTTCTCGAACGCCAGCCGCGCCTGCTCCAGC
>JBKPDO010000201.1:0-5286 GCA_046727955.1 bacterium
ACGGTCTACCGGCACTGGGCGGCCCCCGAGGACCTGCTCCGCGACGTGCTCTTCTCAGCCGAGCTGCCATTCTTCGCCACCCCCGCCCTGCCCCTGCGGCCCTGGCTGCACGCCGAGCTGCGCCAGCTCGCCGACGAGCTCACCCTCCCGGCGGTCGCATCGCTCGCCATCGCGCTGATGGAGCAGACCCGGTCGGGCGGCGCCGGCGCCCGACCGCACCGGCACGTCACCGCCATCACCGAGCGGCTCGCCGCCGCGTTCGCGCTCGCCGTTGACGCCGGCGAACTCGACACCGCGCCCGACGCGGCCCTGGCCGCCGCGCACCTGATCGGCCCGCTGGTCTACCGGACCACCCTGCAAGCCGCGGCGGTCCCCGACAGGCTGCTAGCCGGGGTCATCGACAGCGTCGCGGACTGGCATTCGCCAGACCCGGCGCGATCCCGCCCGGCCTCAGCACCCGGCCAGCCCGCGGGCAGCAACCAGGAGACCAATGCGGTGGCCCAGGCGTAACCAGCCCTACTTGCAGCCCTTTACGAGTCGGCTGCGCTACCACTACGCCACTCGGGCCGGATGCCGGGGGAGGGTCGCTCCCTGGCGGACGCGAGTGTATCGAAGGCCGATCGAGGCGTTCCAGCGAATCAGCGCGGCGGCGGGCCGGGCGCCGCGGCGGACCCGCGGGCATCAGCGTGGGCGGCCTCGCTGGTGGACCTCTACCACACCTGCCACACCGGGCCTCGGCCGAGCCCACTCCCCACCAGGCCTCAGCGGATGGCGAGGCGGGAGATGGGTATGGTCGCGCCGCGCGGGGCGGCCTGGACCGAGAGGAACGCCGCCTCGAGGGTGAGCTGGGGGGCGGAGCCGATGGACAGGCGGCGGTCCGCCTCCTCCAAGGCACCGGCGGCGCGAATCGCGGCCGCCGGGTCGATCGTGGCCGCCAGCCGAGCGGTGGTCGTGGCGCGGTCCGGGTGCACCAGCGGGAGTCCCTCGGACGACCCGGCTTCCTCGGGTGGGGCTCCGCGGAGCGCGGCCATGTCGCGGTAGACGCCGAGCAGGTCCGAGACCGCCTCGCGGATCGCGTCGAAGCGGACTCGTCGCAGCTCGCGGCGGTGGCGAGTCTCGATCCGCTTGCGCAGGGTGCCGCTGCCGCGGCCCTTGCCGTAGGTCTCCTCGAACTCGGCCAGCTCACCCGCCTGCCGCTGCCTGCATGCCGCCATCACCTCATCCGCCAGGCCGAGCACCGTGGCGGCGGCGTCCAGGGCGCCCGAAGCACGGCCGCCCGCAAGCTCCTCCGCCAGGTCGAGCGCCTTGGCGCGGCGCAGGCGCGCGGCCTCGTCGTCCAGGAGCGAGCGCGCCTTGGCCAGACGGCCGTGGCTGGCGGCGGCCGCCCACTCGGCCTGCTCCGGGGCGATCCCGAACTCCTCCGCCAGTGCTGCCGCCATGGTGGCCGCCGGCAGGCTGGCGAAGCTGAGCGTGCGCGCCCGCGACGGGATCGTGCCCACCAACGCGCCGGCGCTGCGCGCCACCAGCACGAACACCACCCCGGCCGGCGGCTCCTCGAGCACCTTGAGCAGCGCGTTGGCGGCCGCGTCAGTCATGCGGTCGGCCTCGTCGAGCACGAACACCGCGACGGGCGCCTCGTGGTGCGACAGGGAGGCCTCCTCGCGGACAGCGCGGACGTCGTCGACCAGCAGGTTGTCGCCCTCCGGCACGATCAGGTGCACGTCCGGGTGGACGCCGCGGAGCACCCGCCGGCAGACGTCACAGCTGCCGTCACCGCCCGCCGGGCAGTTGAGCGCCGCCGCGAACACCCTCGCCACGTGCAGCTTGCCCACACCTGGCGGGCCGGCGAACAGCCAGGCGTGAGCCACCCGGCCGGAGGAGACGGCGTCCCGCAGGACGGCGACCGCTTCGGCGTGGCCGACGACCTGGTCCCAGATGGAAGCCATCAGCGACCTCCTCCAATGCGCGCGAAGACAGCGGCGCGGACCTCGGCCGCGACACGCTCAGGTGGTTGGGCCGCGTCGACCACAGCAAACCGTTCGGGCTCGGCGCTGGCCAGGTCGAGGAAAGCCTCCGCCACCCGCCGGTGGAAGTCCAGGTCCTGGCACTCGATGCGGTCGCGGTCGCCGCGCCTGCGGGCGAGGCCTTCGGCCGGGTCGAGTTTGAGCAAGATCACCACGTCGGGAAGGAGCCCGGCGATGGCGAAGCTGTTGATCGCGGCAACCTCGTCGAGCCCCAGGCCGCGGGCCGCGCCCTGGTACGCGAGGGATGAATCGAGATAGCGGTCGGACAGGACCACCTCGCCGCGCTCGAGCGCCGGACGGATCACCTGCTCCACGAGCTCGGCCCGGGCGGCGGCGAACAGCAGCGCCTCCGCCCGCGGGTGCATGGTGGACGACGGGTCGAGCAGGAGCGAACGTACCCGCTCCCCGACCGGAGTCCCACCGGGCTCGCGGGTGGTCACCACCTTGTGGCCCTGCTCCTCGAGCGCCTGCCGCAGCAGCTCGAGCTGCGTGGACTTGCCGGCACCCTCCACGCCCTCGAAGGCGATCAGCGAGCCGCGGCGCTGGGTGGACACAGGCGGGCGGGGCTCAGGCGCTGGCCAGCGCCGCGACCGTGACCCTGGTACCGCATTTGGCGCAGGTTGCGGTGTCGGGGTTCTTGTCCGGGACCAGCAGGCCGCCGCACTGCGGGCAGGGTGTCTCGAGCGGCGCCTGCCACACGGCGAAGTCGCAGTCCGGGTACCGGTTGCAGCTGTAGAAGGTCTTGCCGCGCTTGGTCCGCTTGGACACGACCTGACCCTCTCCGCACTTTGGGCAGGTGCCGAACTCCTGCTCACCGAGATTCTTGATGCCCCTGCACTTCGGGTAGTCCGAGCAGCCAAGGAACGGCCCGAAGCGACCGCTGCGCTTCACCATCGGCTTGCCGCACTTGGGGCAGGGCACGTCGGTCAGCTCGGGCTCCGGCCGGTCGGCCTGCTCGGCCGGCTGCTTGGCGTTGCGCCGGTACTTGCAGTCCGGATAGCGGCTGCACGACAGGAACCAGCCGTAGCGACCCCACCTGCGCACCAGCGTGGCACCGGTGTCCGCGCCGCACTCTGGGCACACCTCGTCGGTCGGCTCCTCCGGGCGGGAGACCTTGTCCTGGCGCTCGGCGATGGTGTCCTCGACCTCGACGAAGAAGGTCTTGACCACGGGCTCCCACGCCTTGGCACCGCTGGCGATGTGGTCGAGGTCCTCTTCCATCTCGGCGGTGAAGCCGAGGTCGATCACCTTGGGGAAGACGTCGGCCAGCAGGTCGGTCACGACGATGCCGACGTCCTCGGGATGGAAGCGCCTGCTGTCCAGCCGCACGTATTTGCGCTCGAGCAGGGTCGAGATGGTCGGCGAGTAGGTAGACGGCCGCCCGATGCCGTGCTCCTCGAGCGCCTTGACCAGGCTCGCCTCGCTGAAGCGCGGCGGCGGCTCGGTGAAGTGCTGCTCAGGCCGCAGCTCGAGCAGTTCGAGGACCTGGTCCACCTGGAGCTCTGGCAGGCTGCCGGCCTCCTCTTCGGCGGCGTCGTCGCGGTCCTCGAGGTAGACGCGTACGAACCCGTCGAAGCGCATTACCGAGCCGGAGGCGCGGAACACGAGGTCCTGGGCGTCCTTGACGGCCGGATCCGCGGACCCGCGCGCCTGCACGTCGACCGTCGTCTGGTCGTAGATGGCCTGGGCCATCTGCGAGGCGACGGCGCGCTTCCAGATCAGCTCGTAGAGGCGTTGCTGGTCGCGGTCCAGGTGGCCGTTGATCGACTCAGGGGTGCGGCGGATCTCGGTGGGCCGGACCGCCTCGTGCGCTTCCTGCGCGGACTTGGCCTTGGTCCGGTATTGCGTGGTCCGCACGTAGCGGTCGCCGTAGCGCTCGCGGACCAACGCGGCGATCTCGTCGAGCGCGCCCTGCGCCATCGCGACCGAGTCGGTACGCATATAGGTGATCAGGCCCACAGACCCCTCACCCGGCAGGTCTACTCCTTCATAGAGCTGCTGCGCGAGCGCCATCGTCTTCTTGGAGGAGAAGCTCAGCTTGCGCGCGGCCTCCTGCTGGAGGGTGGAGGTGGTGAAGGGCGGTGTGGCGCTGCGCTTGCGCTCGCTCTTGGTGACGTCCTTGACCACCCAGGTGGCGCCGCCCGAGCGCCCGGCGGCGGCCTCCGCGGCGCCCTGATCGCCCAGGACGAACTTCTGCTTCTCGCCGACCGGGTAGCGGGCATGCACGCCCTCCTCGGCCTCGGTGAGCAGGTCGGCCTCGAGGCTCCAGTACTCCTGTGGCCGGAACGCCTGGATCTCGCGCTCGCGGTCGACGATCATCTTGAGCGCCGCCGACTGCACGCGCCCGGCCGATAGGCCGGCGCGCACCTTGCGCCACAGGACCGGGGAGAGCTTGTAGCCCACGATACGGTCGACCACCCGCCGCGCCTGCTGGGCGTCGACCAGGTGGGCGTCGATCTGCCGCGGGTCGGCAAAGGCGCGCCGGACCGCGTCGGCGGTGATCTCGGTGAAGCTCACGCGGCGGATCGTGTCCGCCGCCAGCTTGGCCGCCTCGGCGATGTGCCAGGCGATGGCCTCGCCCTCGCGGTCGGGGTCGGTTGCGAGGAAGACCCGCTCGACCGACTTGGCCGCCTTTCGGATGTCGGAGACGACCTTTTTGCCCCGCGGCGTTACTTCATAGGTGACCGAGACACCGCCGTTGAACTCCACGGCGAAGTCCGATTTGGGCAGGTCACGGACGTGCCCCATCGAGGCAACGACCTCATAGTCCCTACCCAGGTATTTTCCGATGGTCTTCGCCTTGGCGGGCGACTCGACCACGACCAGGTTGCGTGCCAATCCAGCATCCTCTTGCTCAGGGTCAGGTTTGCAGATCTTAAGGGTGCCCTCGAGACCTCCGTCGTAAGCGGGCCGGCGGCGGACCGACCCACCCCCCAGGGCCGCCGGGCAGACGGCGTAGTGTCGCCGACGACCCCGTCGCCCTGTCAAGGCCCAGATAGCATGCCCGTATTCCCGACTGCCCGCCGAAGGCTATCCACACCCCCCTCGCCGAGCCTCCGAGCGTCTCGGCGCGACCCACTCGGCTGAGGGCCGATCCATGTGGGGGGAGCTCGCTCCCCCCACAGCGCGCGCTCCGCGCGCCGGGGCAAATCCATCCACGTGGGGGGGGGGGGGGGCCCCCCCCCCCCCCCCCCCCCAGCCAGCGCCCCCGGGGGGGGGGGCCCCGGGGGGGGGGGGACGGGGGGGGGGGGCCCCCCGGCCG
>JBKPDO010000202.1:0-3796 GCA_046727955.1 bacterium
GGCAACAGGTACAAAGCCACCTCGCGGTAGTCGCCGAGCGACCACATCCACTTGATCGCTTCCTTCATCCGAGCGGAGGCGTTGTCCATCGCGACGACATGGTAGAGGTCCTGAGAACACAAGACGGCCTGGACGACCACCGGGGCAAGGCCGTCCTCGGGTGCCTCGGGACAACCGTCAACTCCCGATTCTTCGCTACGGGCAGATCACCATCAGCGCTGCGACCGGGCTGCATTCGATATGGCAGTTCTCGCGCCCTGACCTAACGGCGCAGTTCGCCACCACGGTCTGGGGCTGTCCGGCGCCAGCTGAGTCTCGCAGTCCAGCCTGCCCGTGGGCGCTCACGTCAGGTATTCCCCTGAACTGCGCTCACGTGCTGGATGCGGGCAGGCTGGTGGTCGCCCTGCGGCCCATCTGCATCGTGCCTCGCGGGTCTTCAGTGCCCTGCACAGGCGCAACCCGGTCGAGAGCCCCAGCACCTACGACGACGTGATGGACTACCCGGTCAACAGCTTCGCCCGCTGCAAGAGCGGGTGCTGTCGGACGCGGATGTGACGGTGCTCGCCACCACCGCGTGGAGCAGCCCTGCGCCCAGCGGCCTGAGTGTGCCCAGCCGGGCAGCGCCGAGGCTCACGGGATTCATACCTTGTTCACGCCACGTCGCCAGTGAACCCAGATGACGGGGGCTGGACGAGCACCAGCGTGCTGGCGTCCAGCCCCTGCCGAGTGAACAGGTCGGGCCGCTGGTCGTGGGGGATGCCCTCGACCGCGAGCTGGGCAAGCCCCTGCTTGAACGCCTGTTCTACCGAGAGCCCGAAGCCGATCGCACCGTAGAAGGCGGCGGCGAAGAACCGGGCCGCGTCGTCCCCCATCGAGGTGCCGACGCCGATGGCCGCTTCCACATGCTGGACGACCGCCTCGGCCTGGTTCCGAGAAAAGCAGGTGTTGAACACGATCAGCCGGATGTGCCCCCCGGTCGCGGCGATCAGCTCGGTCAGTGCTTCCTTGGACACGAACTTGGAGTTGCCCACCTCGTCCTGGAACACGATCTCGTCGGTGTCCGAGCCGTGGCCGCAGAAGTGGACGACGTGCGGCTCGTGGTCGTTGAGGGCCTGGAACAGGTCGGTGGTCCGCACGGCCCAGGCGGAGACCAGCTCGACCCGGTCCCGGTACTTGGACATGCGGATCTTCTCGGTGATGGTACGGACCTCCTCGTCCAGCCGGAGCTGGTCCTGATCGAGGGGGTTGGCGGCGAGCACCAGGACCTTGAGCTTCTGCGGCAGCCGGCGCAGGAACGGGACCGGCTGCCGCCACCCGGGCGCGCGGGCCTGGCGCTCGGCTTCCCGGGTGAGCTGCTTGGCGTGGGCGAGCTCGGTGCTCCGACGGTTCTTGTCGGCGGCCTCCTGCTTCTTGCGGGCCTGCTCGGCCGCCTTGTTCGCGTTCTCGTCGGCGGTGGTGAGGTGGTGGTGCTTGGTGGCCAGGTCGGTGGCGTAGCCCGCGATCTTCCTCTCCAGGTCGGCGGCCTGCCGCTCCTTGCCCGCGATCCGCCCCTCCTTGGAGCGGAGGGTGCTCGCGCTCGTCGACTTGGTAATGCTGTTCTTGATCCGGCCGATCTCCTGGCGCAGCCTCGCCAGGCGCTGGGCCTCGTTCGCCTTGCGCTGCTCCAGCTTGGCGATCTCGCCGCGCAGCCGGTTCGCCTGGTCGCGGCACGTCCGTTCGGACACGCCAATCACTCCTCGACCAGTGGTTCATGCTGGTCGCCGACTTGGGGGAAAGGGCAATCAGCCAAAGCAAAAACGAACCACAGTGTAGCCGACCGCATCAGCACATCCGGGTCGGCGGCCCAGACCAACACCAGGGGAACCCGCCAGCGGCCGGACAAGCCCCCCGGACGAGCGAGCGGATAACGAAGGGATCATACGGTCAGCTACCCACAGCGGCGGGCAGGTCGAGCAGCCCGGGCTCCTCGGCTTTGGCACGCTCCGCGCAGCGTGACGACCGGCGACCTTGGGGAGACCTACAGTCCGCCACTGGGTAAACTGCCTTGCATGAGCACGACCAGCGCACAGCCCCGCGAACCTTGGCGCGTTGAGCCGCCTGAGCGCAGCCCCGCCGCGATCCGCGCCGAGCTGCCCGAGGCCGTGCGCGCCGAGTTCGACGCCGAGTACCTCGCCGCGCTGGAGGAGGCGCGGAGCACCTTCCGGCTTGACCGGCTGAACGAGGTCATCCAGGCGTGGTGGCTGAGCGGCTGGGCGCGGCGTAGCCCCCGCCACGCGCAGGCCATGGAGACCGGCCGCCGCTTCCTCGCCGGCGAGCCGGTCGAGACGTTCCCGGTCGACCTCGACGCGCTGCGCCGGACGCAGTAGCCGAGTCGCCGCGGCGGTGAGCCAGGGCCAGGGCCCATACCAGGTCGAGTTCAGCCGGAGGCGCGGGCCGTCGCCGCCAGCCTCCCGCCCGAAGGCCGGAGTGCCCTCGCCGATGCGGTCGCGCAGCTTGCCGGTGACCCCTGGCAGGGCGAGCGCTACCGGCCCGGCTACCCGCCCGAGTACCGCATACTGGCGTTCGGCGGCTGGGGGACCGTTGTGTACGTGATCGGCGAGCGCACCGCCGCCGTGCTGATCCTCGACCTGCTTTGGGCCGGGTAGCGACGGCTGGCAGGCGGCGCGCGTGGTGGCTGCGACCGAGCAGCGGCTCGCGGTCGCGCTGGCGTCGGAGCTCGCCAGTAGCATATGGCCATGAACCGGCAGTGGATGCGCGAGCGGCTGGAGTCCTTCAAAGCCCTCTGCGAGAACTACCAGGACGAGGGCCGCCGGACGGCGGACTACACGGACACCATGCGGGCCATCAGCGACCAGATGGCCTACCAGATGCCCACGGTCCGGGCGATCCTCAAGCGCCTGGACCCGACGCTCGCCCAGGAGGTAGCGGCGCCCCAGTACCTCAGCGGAGCATCCGACTCGCTACGGGCTGTCCAGCAGGGGCTCGGCATCCTGCGCGACCAGGACGAGTGGGCAGCCAACCTCACCCCGGACGCACCCTCGCTCATCGCCGACCAGTTCCACCCGCACGTCTGGCCGGCCGCGTCGGCCCTATGGGACACGGGCCAGTACCGAGTTGCCGTGGGACAGGCGACGGTCTCGCTGTCGGCGCACATCCAAAAGAAGGCGGGCTCGTCCCTCACAGAGCGCGAGCTGGTCGCCCATGTGTTCTCGCCCAGTCAGCCCGGCCCGAACCAGGCGCGGCTCCATCTGCGGGGCGACAAGTCGAGCAAGACGTGGAGGTCGCGCCAGGAAGGACTCCACCTCCTGGCGCAGGGCGCCTTTGCTGGGATCAGGAACGTGGCCACGCACACCGAGGGCGAGTGGTCCGAGCAGGTCGCGCTGGAGCACGCGAGGGTCCACGAATGACCCTAGAACGTGGCAACCATGCCGGAAAGCGTTAAACGGCTACCGGCGATTCTCCAGCGCTGCCACCACCGCCGCAAGCTGCTCACGGCTCCGCACGGTGTCGGGGTGGTCGGCGCCCAGGCAGGCCTCGCGGATGGTCAGAGCGCGATGGTGCAGGGTGCTGACGCCTTGGAGGTCGCCTTGGTTGTGCAGGACGAGGGCGAGGTTGCTGAGGCTTTGGGCGGTGTCGGGGTGGTCGGCGCCCAGGTGGGCCTCGCGGATGTGAAGGGCGCGCTCGTGCAGAGTGGGAGTGCCTTGGCCCTGTGGCGGCCATCCTGCTTGCGCGGGTCAAGCCGCTTCACTCAGCGGGGCGGCCTTGGCGAGCCGCCTGGCAGGTCAAGCTCGAACCA
>JBKPDO010000203.1:0-14937 GCA_046727955.1 bacterium
GCGCAATGCAGCGTGAGCGCCAGGTCGTCGACGCGGGCCCGTTCCCCCATGAAGTCGAAGTCGGCCAGCAGCACCGCACGCCCATGGCGAAACAGCACGTTGTTGTCCCAGAAGTCGCCGTGGACCAACTGCCTGGGCAGCCGGGAGGCCAGTCCCGCCTCGGCATGGGTGACCAGGTCGGCGAGCTCCTCGGCCACGTCAGCCAGGCTGCGCTCAGCAGGCGTGGGCCTCCAGCCTCGGATCCGCGCGGTTCCCCGGCGGGTCTGTGTCTGGACGTCGGCGGGTTCGAGGTGGTTGGCGAACCGCGGCCGGCGTCCCTCCTCGCCGACCTCGACATGACGCAGCAGGTTGTGGGTCTGGGCCAGCAGCGCCATCCCGACCTCGAGGCGCCCCCAGCAGTCCATGACGGCATCGTGGTCCACGTAGGCCTCCACCTCGACCAGCCGGCCCTGGAGGCTGATCCATGGCGCGCCCCGGAGGGTCTGCACCAGCGGGGCGCATGGCACGCCCCCGGCCAGCAGGACGCCTCGGGCCTGGTGGATCGCGCCCAGTCGCTCCGGCGTGACGTGGGGTCGATGGACCCGAACCACGTACCTGCGGTGGGTTTCGCCAACCAGCAGGTTCAGGCTGGAAGACCCACCCAGGTCGATCCTCTCGGCGAACCAGCCCAGCCCCCAATGGTCCCGCAGCGCTTGCAGCAGGCCGGGGCCAGGCCGAGCCCGCAACCCCCGGCGGCCGCCGTCGGCGTCATCCATGACCTGACCGTAGCGTTCTCAAGCCCCGCCAGGCGACCGCCGGCTCCTTGACGTACAGAGGAACCCTTCTGAGCATCCCTGGACGCTGTCGGCGCCCTCGGCTCGCCGCCGGGGCGCTGGCTTACCCGCCGCTTTGACGACAGCGCCCACCTCGTCAGCTGCCGAGACGGGCCAGCCAGGCGGCGGCCTGGCGAGGTGCGGTGAACCGCAGGCGGCGGGTGTGGGCGAGCTCGGGCCGGGCAAGCAGCTCGGCGATCTGGGCGTGTCGGGCGGCGTGCGTCTGCGCGGCCCAGCGCACCGGGTGCGTCGGCGTCCACCAGCGCCACGGCGGCACGCAGATGTGAGCGCCGTCGGCGCGGGCGGTTAGCCAGAGCCGGACCGAACGGGTAACGACTCGGCGGAGAACGACGAGGCGCCTGTAGTCCAGCGCGACAACCGTGTCGGCGTGCGGGTAGACCAGCGCCTCGGCGTTGTACGGCGCCCCGTCGAACACCCAGCGCTGGCCCGCAGCGGCAACGGCGGCCGCAACCCGCGCGGCGAAGCCAGAGGATTCGTCGTCGCCCAACGCGTCGCGTTCGATATGCCGGGCGCCCAGCCGGGCGGCGAGCACGCGGGCGAGCGTCGTCTTGCCGGCGCCGGCACAGCCGACCAGCACGATCCGCTCGGGGACCGGCTCAGTGTTGCCTGCGTGACTCGCGGTCATGCATCAGACAGTACCGACCACCTGCAGGTCTGCCCGCAACCAGCTCTACGGTCCCCACATCCGTATGAATCTCGAGTAGATCGACACGGCCGCCGCCACTTCGCACTCGACATACAGAGGAACCGTTCTGACCGGACCAGGCATCTTCAGCAGGGTCCCAGGGCCGCCTCGCCCAGGTTGCCCTCCGGCACCGGCAGCAGGCGCGCAGACGCCGCCCGGGCGGCGAGCGCGCTGGGCCCCCCCAGCCAGCACGGCTCAGAACACCGTTGCCGAATCAGTAAGCATCTGTGACTTGCATGCTGACCGGCACCCCTGTTCGGGGTTCCTCGCCCCGTGCTGCTGGGGCTTGGTTCTGGTGTCATCGGCCCCCGCCACCATGGGTGGTCTTCTGGGGCCTCGCACGCCCGCGCAGAACGTGAGCCTGCCCGCCGTGGTCACCCACGCACGGCACCGGGGCGGCAACTCCACCCCGCTGGACACCCCGGTCGCCATTGACGGCGACCGGTCCGGTCCAGTCACGGAGGTTACGGGCCGCGTTGGCGTTGCGGTCCACGATCGTCCCACACGCCGGGCACGCCCATGCCCGCTGGCTGAGCTTGAGATCGGCCAGGTAGCCGCCGCAGCCGCAGTGGGTCTTGGACGACGCGAACCACCGGTCGGCCACCAGCAGCCGACCGCCCTGCTGGGCAGTCTTGTAGGCCAGGATCGGGCGCACCCTGCCGATCCCGGCCTGGGCGACGCTGCGCCGAAACGCCCGCCGGCCCATCCCGCGGCCCATCGCGGCGACGTCGAGATCCTCCACGACGATGGTGGCGTAGCGGCGCGCCAGGGTGGTGGTCAGCAGGTGGACCTGGTTGGTGCGGAGGTTGGCCGCTTGCCGGTCCAGGGCCGCCAGCTTGGCGCTCGCCTGGCGGTGGCCTCGGGAGCCGACGATGCGGCGGGACCGCTGCCGGGCGACCCGGCGGCGCTTCATGTGGGTCTGGACCCACGGGGCGGGATGGGCGACCCGCTGGATGGTGTCGTCGTCGTGGGCGATGACCGCCCATTGGTGCCCGATCCCCAGGTCGATCCCGCACCGCGCGTCGGGCTGCGCTGGGGTGCGGGGGCTGTGGCAGACGATCGTGGCGACCGACACAACCAGCCGCCCGCCATGCTCGGCGAGGGTCATCGACAGGATCCGCGCCTGGCCCTTGGCAAGGGGGCGTTGCAGCCGCCGGGTGTTTTCCTTGGACCGCAGCCGCCCGATCACCGGCAGGGTGAGGTGGCGGCGGTCGGCCTCCAGGCGCATCGCCCCGGTGGTGAAGCGGACCCGGCCACGATCCCGGCGGCGTGCCTTGAAGCGGGGGAACCCGACCCGCCGGCCCGCCCGCCGGCCTGCCTTGCTGTCCGACCAGTTGTGCAGGGCGGCGACCAGGTCGGCGATCCCCGACGCGTAGGCCTCCTTGGAGCACTGGGGCCACCACGGCGCGACCTGCTGCTTGGCCTGGTTCCACGCCTTGCGGAGCGTGGGTAGGCTCCACCCAAGCGCCGGCACCGCAGGGTCGACCGCCCGCGCGTCGAGGTTGGCTTTGACCTGGGCCAGTGCCCAATTGTGGGCGAACCGCCGGGCGCCGAAATGCTGCCGGATCAGCTCCTGCTGCGCGGCGGTGGTCACCTCCACCTCGAACCGAAAGCCGCGGGCAACCCAGCCCTGGGGGATCTCGAACTGCTGGCGCGCGCCCATCAGCGGTCCCGGTGACCGGTGGGATCGGGGCGGGCAGGCTGCTTGGCGCAGGTCAGCGCCCGCATGGCGCGGTTGCGGGCGCCACGGCGACCATACAGCCGGGCGCAGAAGCTGGTCAGCACCTCGACCATGTCACGCACGAGGTCGTCGTCGGTTTCGCCGGGGTCGACCACCACCAGCTTGCGGCCCTGCGCGGCCAGCGCCGCCTCCAACTGCTCGACCCCGAAGCGGGCCAGCCGGTCGCGATGCTCCACCACGATCGTGGTCGCCTGCGGCTCGGCGAGCAGCCGCCGCAGCCTCGGCCGCTTGCCGTCAAGGCCGGAGCCGACCTCACAGATCACCTCGTTGACCGCCAAGCCCTGCCCGGCGGCCCACTGGGTCACCCGGCAGGCCTGGCGGTCCAGATCAACACGCTGGTCGTGGGAGGACACCCGCGCGTAGACGACCAAACGGCCGGCACGGCTTGGCTCGACGTCCACCAGGATCGTTCCCGTCGAGGTCTGCCGCGCGGGCACGGGAAGCTTGCCGGCCCGCCACCATCGCCACGCCGTCGTGTAGTGGATGCCCTCGCGTCGCGCCCACTCGGAAAGCTTCACGCCGCCGACACTAGCACACACGTTCACCCATGTTCGCCTACCCGTCGGCCAGCAGTTCGCGACCCTCTCCAGATGCTCCACAGTGGGAGAGGCGCTTGGGGGCCCGGTGGTGCCGCGCGATCCGGTAGCGTCGTGCGGCCCGGTAGCGCCGCGCGACCCGGTAGCGTCGTGCGACCAGGTGGCGCCGTGCGGCCAGGTGACGGTCACCACGTCGAAGCGGACCCTGCAGGGTCCCTGGTCGACGCTGCTCAGATAGGCGGCCGCGAGGCGGCGGAGGCGGGCCTGCTTGGCCGGGGTGACGGCGGCGGCCGCCGTGCCGTAGGCGTCGCCGCGTCTGGCCTTGACCTCGCAGAAGACCAGCAGCCCGCGGCCGGTGGCGATGATGTCGATCTCTCCCAGACGGCAGCGCCAGTTGCGGGCAACCACTCGCAGGCCCGACTCGACGAGCCGGGCACAGGCGAGGTCCTCCCCTCGATGGCCGAGCTCGCCCCGCCGGTCGGGTCCGGCGTGGCGGCGCGCGGTCGCGCCAGGGTCGTGGTTGCGTGGATCGCTTGACATGGCCGGAACCTATCCGGCCCGCGGCTGCCGCGGGGGCCGGCGGCAAAGAATGTGGATAACTTGATCGGCCGGACCACAATCGGCCGGACCTCAGCAGGGGCGCGGATCGTAGTCGCGCAGCTCGAGGGTCGGCTTGCTGGCGGAGGGCTTCTTCGTGCCCGAGGCAGGGGGCTGGGTCGACCGGGTGGTGCTATTGGGAGCGGCGGCCGCCTGGCCGGAGACCTGGACGCCGCGGAAATTGCCGCCGAGTAGGAGCGTCACCTCGCCCGCGGGAAGGGTCGGGTCCTCGTGCAGCTCCACCGTGCCGAGCACGGCGGCCTGTAGGGCCTGGGCCTTGGCAAGCTCGCCCGGAGAATAGGCGATGCGGGTCACCGCGAGACCTCTGATGCTGGCGTTGCCGACGTCGGCGACGCGGAAGCCCGCCCTGGTGAGCTGGTCGCGGGTACGGGCGGCGAGGCCCTGCACCGCGATGGTGTTGCGGACGTGCACCACCGTGGCCGCCGCGACCCCGGAGGGCGCGCCGGCGGAGCTTCCGGGCCGGGTCGTCGTCAGGTCGCGCAGCCCGAGGAACTTGGCGATCACCTGCTGGGTCGCGGGCTGCTTCACTACCTCGCCCCGGTAGCTGCCGCTCTGCACCAGCGGCTGTGTGGGGATGGTGAAGGTCTGAAGGTCCGACGGCTTGAAGGAGCGGAAGCGCGTGCCCAGGCGCACCGCGTCGCCGATGTCGAGGCCCTTGTCCTTGGTCAGGTCGTGGACGACGGCGCCGATGAAGGCGTTGGCCCTGATCGGGTTGGTGAGCCCCGAGGCGAGGCCCCTCTTCAGGACGCCCTCGAGGAACGCCTGCTGGCGGCGGATGCGGCCGAGGTCTCCGTTCGGGTCCCAGCGGCGCACACCGTTGCGCACGTAGGAGAAGTCGCGGCTGCGGGCCAGCGCGAGCGCCTGGGGGCCGTTGAGGAGCTGGCAGCCCGCCTGGCGGACGTTCAAGCCGGACATGTTGCGCCCCTGGTTGTCCATGTCCTGAGACGGGTAGGGGAAGAAGACCTTGATACCCCCGAGCGCGTCGACGATGCTCTTGAAGCCGTTGAAGTCGATCAGGACGAAGTGGTGGATGGGGACGCCGAAGTCCTGCTCGATGGTCTTGGCCACCCGGCCCGGGCCGCCGGTGAAGGCGGCGTTGATCTTGTCCGTCGCGCCGGTGTCGGCGATCGGGACGAGCAGGTCGCGCGGGATCGAGACCAGGGAGACCCGGCGCCTGCCGGGATCGACCCGCACTACCATGGTCACGTCGTTGCGCTGCCCGACGACGTTGCCGTACTGGCTGTTGGGCCCCGCGCGGGAGTCGGAGCCGACCACGAGGACGTTGAACGGCTTGCCGGCCTCCTCGCTGTGCAGCCCGGGCACCTCGACCGAGGCGATCTGACTGAAGCGCCAGCGCGCGTAACCGACGCTACTGACCACCATTACCAGCAGCACCGCCACGCTGAGGCTGACGAACAGCCGCCGCCGCTTGCGGTGCCGCATGCGCTCCCGTATGGCACGGCTGCGCAGGGCGCGAGACGTGGTGTCCATCATAGGAAAGGCAAGCTATCATGCCTCCCTTTGGCGGCGAAATGCGATCTTTATCGTCCGCCGGCGGCGAAGACCCAGCCGAGCAGCCCGCTGATGATCACGATCGCCGCGAGCAGGATCGCGAGGTCGACCGCCTTCTTGCCCCGGTAGCGCCGGGTGGCGTTGAAGCCCAATCTCTAGGTCCCCTCTGAAGCAGGCTATCCCTGAGCAGGTTATCCCAGGCAACCATGGCACACGCGCTCTTGGGGGCGTGGCCAGTTAGCGGTGAGTCCGTCCCGGCAAGCCGCCTTCTCACGGTTCCATGGCACAGGCGCTCTTGGGGGGCGTGGGGGGAGCGAGCCCCCCACATGGATCGAGGGCCGCGGCTAGTCGCGGGGGGCGTCGCGTCCTACAACTCCTCCTTGCGGATGAGCTCCTCGATGTTCACGTCCTTGAAGGTGACGACGCGGACCTTGTTGACGAAGCGGGCCGTGCGGTACATGTCCCACACCCAGGCATCGTGGAGGGTGAGGTCGAAATAGGTCTCGCTGTCCTGGTTGCGGACCTGCAGGTCGACCTTATTGGCCAGGTAAAAGCGACGCTCGGTCTCGACGACGTACTGGAACATGCTGAGCACGTCGCGATACTCCTGGTAGAGCTGCAGCTCCATGTCCGCCTCGTACCGCTCGAGGTCCTCGGCGCTCATCGCTCCTCCTGTAGTGCCTGGTGGTTCAGTACTGCGCCGCTGCTCACCGCCCACTGGGGATCCGCGAGGCTCGGGACCGGATCGGCGTCCAGCGTGAGTCCCACAGTCCCGCGGGCGGCGACGCCCGCGAACGAGTAGCGATGGTAGGCCGAGGGGCCGAGCTCGCGCAGCGCAGCCCAGTGCTCGTCCGTTCCGTACCCTTTGTGCCGCTGGAAACCATAGCCTGGGAAGCGCCGGGCCGCGCCCACCATGATCCGGTCCCTGGCCACTTTGGCAACGATCGACGCGGCCGCCACACAGGAGATCACCTGGTCGCCCTTGCGCACGCCGAGGACGGGCGCCGGGCTGTCGGGCAGCGGGAAGCCGTCGGCGAGCGCGTAATCGTAGCCGCCGGGCAGGTCGCGGAGGGCCCGGGCGAGCAGCACGAGGTTGGTCCGCTGCAGGCCCACCCGGTCGATGGTGTCTGGGCCGGCGCGCACCACGGCCACAGCGAGGGCGACCTCGTGGATCTGCCTGGCAAGCTCGGTCCGCCGCTCCGGGGTGAGCAGCTTGGAGTCGGCCAGGCCCTCGATGGGGCAGTCCGGGGGCAGGATGACCGCGGCGGCGACCAGCGGGCCGGCGAGCGCGCCCCGGCCTGCCTCGTCGCAGCCGGCCACGCGGTGAAAGCCGACTGCCCTCAGCCGGTTTTCGAGCACCGGGGTAGCGAACACGCAAGCGAGTCTACGGCTGGCCGAGGGCTCTGATCCATGTGGGCGGAGCTCTTGTGCCGGACTCGCCAAGATCTGCCTGTCACCTATCGCGCCGCAGCCAGCCGGTATGGCTGAACGGCCAGATGCGAACGAAGGCGCGGCCCACCACCGAGGAGCGGTCGATCGGCCCGAAGGTGCGCGAGTCCTCGGAGTTGTTGCGGTTGTCCCCCATCACGTAGAGCTTGCCCGCCGACACCGTCACGGGGGTGCAGTTCTCGGTGGTCGTGCTCGGGGCCAGGTACGGCTCGCTCACCGGCCGATCGTTCCGGTAGAGCTTGCCCTGCTGGCAGGAGATGCGGTCGCCGGGCGTGCCCACCACCCGCTTGATGAAGTCACGGCTGGAGGGCGGGGCGATCCCCACTGCCTGGCCGAGGTCCGAGAAGAAGCGCGTGACCACGTTGCCCGACTCCGGCTCGACCCCGGGCAGGTCGTGCACGAACACGATCACGTCGCCGTCCCTCACGTTGCCGAAGCGGTAGGAGACCTTCTCGACGAGCACGCGGTCGGAGACGTTCAGGGTCGGCTCCATCGAGCCGGACGGGATGTAGAAGGCCTGCACCAGGAACGTCTTGAACAGCACCGCCAGCAGGATCGCGAGCACGACGAGCACGGCCGTCTCGCGGACCACCGAGAGCAGGGTCTGCGGCTGCCTGGGCGCCTTGCCGTCATTGCGCGCGTCGGCCGGAGCGTCGGGGGGGTGCGCCCCGTCGGCGGGGTGCGCCCCGTCGGCGGGGTGCGCTCCATCCGCGGGCTGGCGCCCATCCGCGGGCTGGCGCCCATCCGCGGGCTGGCGCCCGTCGGCAGGGTGCGCCTCGCTGGCGGGCTGGCGCCCGTCACCGGATTCCCGCGCCCGCGCCGTCTCGGTGTCGGCCCCGCGATCGGAGCGGGAGGGCTCGTCCAGAGGGCTCATGCCCGCGTGGGGGTGCGCTTCTCCTTGATCTTGGCCGCCTTGCCGATCCGGTCGCGCAGGTAGTAGAGCTTGGCGCGGCGGACATCGCCCCTGGTCACCAGCTCGACCTTGGCGATGCTCGGCGAGTGGACCGGGAAGGTGCGCTCGACCCCCACGCCGAATGACACCTTCCGGACGGTGAAGGTCTCGCGCAGGCCACCGCCCTGGCGACGGATCACGGCGCCCTGGAAGACCTGGATACGCTCCCGGCCGCCCTCGACCACCCGCACGTGGACCTTGACGGTGTCGCCAGGCCGGAAGTCCGGGAGGTCGTTGCGCAACTGTGCGCGCTCGACCGCATCAGTGATCTGCATCGGGTGAAGCTCCTTCGGGGCCTTGAGAGAAAGCCGGGATTGAGGCGCGCAGAGCAACCAGCGTTGCGGCGCGGCAACGATCGAGAGTAACACGGCCCCGCGAGTCCCTCTACCCAAGCCGCTTCGCGGCCAAGATCTACCCATTTGGGGGGAGCTCACTCCCCCACGAGCCCCCCAAGACCGGCCTGTGCCTGGGTAACCCCCTACTCGAGCCCCAGCCAGCGGAGCTCGCAGGGATCGATCCATGTGGGGGGAGCGAGCTCCCCCCACGGCCCCCCAAGAGCGCCTGTGCCATGGTCGCCCTAACTAATCGAGTCCGTAGCGGCGCTGTTCCTCGGGGGTGAGATCCGCCGAGGCGAGCAGGTCAGGGCGCAGCCGGCGAGTGCGCTCGATCGCCTGCTCGCGCCGCCAGCGGGCGATCACGCCGTGATCGCCGGAGCGCAGCACCTCTGGAACCTCCAGGCCGCGGTAGGAGGCCGGGCGGGTGTACTGCGGGTACTCGAGCAGGCCGTGCGCGAACGACTCGTCAGCGGCGGAGGAGGCATTGCCCATCACCCCTGGCAGCAGGCGGGTGACCGCGTCGAGCACCACCAGCGCGGCCGTCTCCCCGCCAGCCAGTACGAAGTCACCGATGGAGACCACCTCGTCGACGCGGGTGCGCACGCGCTCGTCAACGCCCTCGTAGCGGCCGCAGCAGAGGACCAGCCGCCGCTCGCCCGCCAGCCGGACGGCGGTGGCCTGGTCGAACCGGTACCCGTCCGGGGCGAGCAGCACCACCCGCGCGGGGCCCTCGGCGAGCAGCTCGTCCAGCGCCTCGAACCAGGGCTCCGGGCGCATCACCATGCCCGCGCCGCCGCCGAAGGGAGCGTCGTCCACCGTCCGGTGGCGGTCGCGGGTCCAGCGGCGCAGGTCGTGGCGGCGTACCTCGACCAGCCCGCGCTCCCCCGCCTTGCCGAGCAGGCCGGTGGCCAGCGGCGAGGCGAAGAAGTCGGGAAAAATGCTCACGATGTCGAAGCGCACTCAAGCCTCCGATCGCCGCCGAGCGGGCCTACGCATCCTCCTCGAGCAGGCCCGGCAGCGCCTGCACCACCACTCGGCCGGCCTCCAGCTCGACCGTCACCAGAGCGGCTACCGCGGGCACCAGGGCGGCCCCGCCGTCCAGCCGGCGCACCTCCAGCAGGTCGTGCGCGGCGCCCGGCAGGACGTCGGCGACCACGCCGCGCTCGCGCCCGTCCGAGTCGACCACCCGGAGCCCCACGAGCTGGTGCGCCCAGTATTCGTCGGACCCCAGGCCGCGGGCATCCTCGACGGGGATGGAGAGCAGCTGGCCGCGCAGCGGCTCCACCGCGTCGCGGCTCGAGAGACCGGCGAGACGCAGCAGCATCCTGCCCTGGTGGAGGCGGGCGGCCGTCACCTCGAGGTCGCGCAGGGCGTCAGGCGCTTCCGGGTCGCCCGCGGCCAGCTTCGCGCCGGGCGAGAAGCGCTCGGCCGCGTCCGAGAGGACCTCGACCGCCACCTCGCCGCGCACGCCGTGAGGACGGAGCACGCGCCCGACCACCAGCCGAGCTGGAGCGGCCACGCTACTCGTCCTCGGCGAGGACCTCGACCTCGATCCGGCGCCCCTGCGGGGCGGCCGCTTTGACCAGCCGGCGCAGCGCCTTGACTGTCCTGCCGCCGCGGCCGACCAGCTTGCCGACGTCGTCGGGCGCGGCCCGGACCTCGTAGGTCAGGCCGCGGTGCCCGCGGTACTCGGCCACCGTGACCCGGTCGGGCTCGTCGACCAGCGCCCGGGCCAGGTAGGCGACCACCTCGCGCATACGGTGCTCAGCCCTTCTCGCGCTTCGCTCTGCCGCCCTGCTGCCTGCCGGCGGCCTGCTTGGCGCGCAGCTCCTTGCGGGCCTGCCTGCGCTGGCCCAGCTCCTCGACGCCGGCGATCGCCAGCAGGTTGGCCACCGCCTCGGTCGGCTGGGCCCCCTTGGCGAGCCAGTCGCGCGCCTTGTCGACGTCGATCTCGACCCGCGAGGGCTCCGTGCGCGGGTGGTAGATGCCGATGTTCTCGATGAACCGCCCGTCGCGCGGGCTGCGCGAGTCGGCCACGACCACGCGGTAGTAGGGCGCCTTCTTCATGCCCATGCGCATCAAGCGGATTCTGACAGCCATATTGCTCGTTCGCTCCTCGTCGGGGTGGCCCGCCCGTCCCGGTGGGTCTGCCGTCCCCGTCGTGCCTGTAGGCTCCGGGATGTGCCGAGAGTGTACCCGTCAGGCGACACTCGTTGTGGAGGGGAGCTGTCTCGGGCTCCCCCGAATGCAAATACCCCCCTACCTGGAGATCCCCAGGTTGCGCAGGCGCTTGGGGCTCATGCCGGCGAGCTGCTTCATCATGCGGCGCGCCTCGTCGAACTGCTTGAGGACCGCGTTCACCTGCTGCGTGGTGGTGCCGGAGCCGCGGGCGATGCGCGCCCGGCGGGAGCCGTTGAGAATCTTTGGGTTGCTGCGCTCGCGCGGAGTCATCGAGTGGATGATCGCCTCCACCCGGGCCAGGTCGCGGTCGTCGACCTCGACCCCCTTGAGCTCACGGCTCATGCCGGGGAGCATGCCGAGAACCTGGGTCAGCGGCCCCATCTTCTTGACCTGCTGGAGCTGCTGCAGGAAATCCTCGAGCGTGAAGGACGCCTCGCGGAGCTTGCGCTCCATCTGCTCGGCTTGCTGCCGGTCGACCAGCTCCTCGGCCCGCTCGATCAGCGTGAGCACGTCCCCCATGCCGAGGATCCGCCCGGCGAGGCGATCGGGGTGGAACGGCTCGAATTCGGACAGCTTCTCGCCGGTGGTGGCGAACTTGATCGGAACCCCGGTCACCGAGCGGATCGACAGCGCGGCGCCGCCGCGGGCATCGCCGTCCAGCTTGGAGAGGATCACCCCGGTGACGTCAACGCCCTGCTTGAACGCGACCGCCGTCTGCACCGCGTCCTGGCCGGTCATGGCGTCGACCACCAGCAGGACCTCGGTCGGGTCGATGCGCTCGGCGATAGCGGCCGCCTGCGCCATCATCTCGGTGTCGATGGCCAGGCGCCCGGCCGTGTCCACGATCACCACGTCCCGTCCGGTGCGGGCAGCCTCCTCGAGCGCCGCGCCGGCGACCGCGACCGGGTCTGCCTCCCCCGCCGGGGCCGAGCCGTCGGTTGGGGCGAACACGGGCACCTTAGCCTGAGCGCCGAGAACCTGGAGCTGCTTGACCGCCGCCGGGCGCTGCAGGTCGCCGGCGACCAGCAGGGGCTTGCGGCCCTTGCTCGAGAGGTACCGCGCGAGCTTGGCGGCGGTGGTGGTCTTCCCTGAGCCCTGCAGGCCGGCCAGCATAATCACGGTGGGCGGGTGCGGCGCCATCGCCAGCGGCACGTTGCGCTCGCCGAGGGTGACGATCAGCTCCTCGTGCACGATCTTGATGACCTGCTGCGCTGGCGTGAGGCTGCGGGTCACCTCCTCGCCGACGGCGCGCTCGCGCACGCGTGCGATGAAGTCCTTGACCACCCTGAAATTGACGTCGGCTTCGAGCAGCGCGAGCCGGACCTCGCGCAGGGCCGCGTCCACCTGGGCCTCCGAGAGACGGCCGTGGCCTCGGAGCCGGGTGAAGACGTCTTGTAGGCGGTCGGATAGGGTGTCGAACACGTGAACGCTCGGATTCCTTCTTGTGGTCCAGGCGGGATAGCATCTGTGAACGCAGTCAAGCATAGCCTGTCCTTCGCACATGCCCCCAAGAAGCGGCAGGATGAGGGAGCCTTTGATGGCGGCGACGGCCGGCTTGCCAACAGCAACCACGCGGCGGGCGAACGCTCTCGTGATCGGTCGCTGGTTTGGCGTTGCCGTGATCACCCTCCCGCTCGCCTACCGGCTCGCCGTCGGTCCGCGCATGTGGGCGACGTGGGCGCTCGCCACCTGCGCCTTGGTGCTCGCGGTCAACCTCTACCAGCGCCGCCTGCTGACGGCGCTGCAGGTGAGCTCGAACGATCTCTCCAGGGCAGCGGTCAGGGCCACCGCCAACCTGGTCAGGCGCATCCGCAACACGGGCCGGGTCCTGCTTGTGCTCGACGCCGCGCTGATCATCCTGGCGGTGCTGACGCTGGCGAAGGATCCGAACGGCGGCTACTGGGCGCTGCTCGGCTGGCTGCCGGTCGAGGGGGCGATCGCGGAGGGGGCCGTCACCGCCGTCGTCAGCGGCGCCCTGTCGGTGCTCGGGGTGATCGCCTACGACGCCGTGCAGCGCAAGGGGATTCCCTCGTTCGCGCCTTCGGGCGGGCTGCTCGTGCGGATGGTGGACCTGATGGGCATCACCGCGGCGATGATCGGACTGGAGCATTCGCTGTCCAAGGGCGAGCGCGCCATGACCGATAAGGCCAAGGAGCTGAGCGGGCTGGTCGACCGCGAGCGCCAGGCCCGCACGGAGGTGGAGGCGCTGTCGACCATCGTGCTGGCCGGGGTGGCCAACCAAGGTGACCTCGACGGCACGGTCCAGTCGATGACCAGGGCGGTTGCCAGCCACCTCGACTACGAGCGGATGGCCGTGTTCCTGCTCGAGGGCGCCCGGCTGCGCTGTCACTCCTGGTTCGGCGACTGGCCCGACTCGCCGTCGTTCAGCCTGCCGCTGGGGCCGGGCAGCATCGTCGGGCGGGTGGCCGCGACCGGCGCGGCGGTCCTGGTGGACGAGCCGGCGCGGCACCCCGACTACTTCGCCGCCGCGCCCGACACCAAGTCGGAGATGTGCGTCCCGCTGCGCTTCGGCGACAGCATCCTCGGCGTGGTCAACGTCGAGTCGCCGAGGCCCGACGCCTACACCGTCGAAGACGTCGAGCGGCTGCAGCGCCTGGCGGACCAGATGGCGGTGGTGGTGGACAACGGCCGCCTGCTCGACCGCGAGCGCGCCCTGGCCGACCGGGAGAGCGCCGCGAAGCGGGAGATCGAGGCGGTCAGCCGCGCGGTGGTGGCCGGCGTGAAGGTGGGCAGCTACCAGGCGGCCCTCGACCACATGCTGGCCGAGGTGGCCGAGGTCCTCGGCTACGAGGCGCTCTGCTTCGCGGCGCCCGACGGCAACGGCCGCCTGCGCATCCGCGGCGCCGCCGGCTTCCCGGCCGAGGTGGTCGAGCGCCAGCCGCTGGTCGGCGACGCGGGCATCACCGGACGGGTGTTCGCCAGCGAACGGCCCATGCGCAGCGGCAAGGCCGAGAGCGGCAGCCTGTGGCTGACCCGCGACGGGCGCGTGGGCACCGCCTCGGAGCTGGCGGTGCCGGTACGGCTCGAGGGCAAGATGCTGGGCGTGCTGACGGCCAGGTCGAGCCGGCAGGAGGCCTTCAACGAGGAGGACATGGCGCGGCTGTCGCGCATCGCCGACCAGCTCGCCATGGTGATCGAGCGGGCGCGGCTGGCCGAGGGCGAGGCCCAGACCACCGCCCGCCTGCGCCAGCTCGACCAGATGCGCGATGACTTCGTGGCGATGACCACCCACGAGCTGCGCACGCCGCTGACCGTCATCCGGGGCTTCACCGCCACCCTGCTGCGCCCTGGCGTGACCCTGGACCCCGACGAGCAGCGCCACTTCGTCCAGGTGATCGACCGCCAGACCGCGCGGCTGGCCCGCCTGGTCGAGGACCTGCTGCTGGTGTCCCGCATGCAGGCGGGCATGCTGGACGTCTCGCTGGCCGTCCACGACCCCGTCGAGCTGCTCAGCGATTACCGCGAGGAGTGGCCGGAGGATCCCGCGACGGTGTTCCTGGAGATGGGGCACGACCTGCCCAACATCCGCACGGACCCGGACCGGCTGGCGCAGGTGATGCGCAACCTGGTCGACAACGCGCAGCGCTACGGCGGCGGCAGCCCCATCCGCGTGAGCGCCAGGCGGTCCGTCGGCGAGCTGGTCATCGAGGTGAAGGACCAGGGACCCGGCATCGCCCCGGAGGAGCTGCCGTACGTGTTCGAGCGCTTCCGGCAGGCTGGCTCATCGAGCGCGCACCGCGCCGGCATGGGACTCGGGCTCTATATCACCAAGGCCCTCGTCAACGCGCTCGGCGGCACGATCGAGGTGGAGTCGTCGGCGGGCCGGGGCACCACCTTCAGGGTGCGGATGCCGGGCGAGCGCGCCCGCTCGCTGTCCTCGCGCAGCAACGTCGCGCCGTTCATAAGGCGACAGGCTCCGGGCGGGTAAGACCACGCTGTCGGCGCGAATCTATCCATGTGGGGGGGGGGGGCGCCCCCCCCCCCCCCCCACAACGCCCCAGGCAGGCTGTGTGGGGGGGCGCGACGCGGCCAACCCCCCCCCCCCCCCCCCCCAAAAACCCCAGGGCCCTGGGG
>JBKPDO010000204.1:0-21227 GCA_046727955.1 bacterium
GCTGGCCGACTTCACGAAGGCCATCGACCTCGACCCTGAGCGCGATTGGATCCTTGCAGATCGAGGGCAGACGTACCGGCTGATGGGGCGCTATGAGGAGGCGCTGGCCGACCTCACCCGCGCCATCAACCTCGACCCCAAGTACGCCTGGCCGCTTGTGAATCGCGGACGGACGTACGGGACGATGGGGCGCTACGAGGAAGCGCTGGCCGACTTCACGAAGGCCATCGACCTCGACCCTGAGCGCGATTGGATCCTTGCAGATCGAGGGCAGACGTACCGGCTGATGGGGCGCTATGAGGAGGCGCTGGCCGACCTCACCCGCGCCATCAACCTCGACCCCGAAGACGCTGCTACGTTCGCCAGCCGCGGAGAGACGTACCGGCTGATGGGACGCTACGAGGAGGCGCTGGCCGACTTCACCAGCGCCATCGACCTCGACCCCAAGACTGACTGGTATTACTACAGCCGAGCCCTTGTCGCTCTTGAGCAATCTCGAGCGGACAGGGCTGAAGGCGATCTCAAGCGGGCGCGCGCGCTGGGAAGGGAAGCGCACGAGCGGGATCCAGAGGACCGGCGGGTGACGCTCAACCTTGCCGTGTATGAGCTTGCGTCTGGCGCGCACCGCCAGGCCGAGGCGCTCTGCCGGGAGGCGTTACAGGCCGGTGCGACTCAGTACGAGGTCCGAGAGACCGTCGCCGATCTCCTCGACCTACGTCGCGTAATTGAGCATTCCCATGTCGACTATCTGATCGCCTTCCTGCAAAGAGACGGCGACCCCTGACGCTATGGTGTGCGGTGCCGCTACAGCCCGAGCGTGCGGCGCCGCTCGGGTGGGATCATGGCCTGACGGACGATGCGGGTGTACTCGTCGCCCAGCACGTACGGGCGAAGCCCCTCCAGGTCCAGCGTCCACGGTCCTTGGCTGCGCTGCGCCCACACCTGGAACGCCTCGGTGATGTAGGCGTCGGCCTGCGCAAGCGTCCAGCCGTTGACCCGGGCCAGGTGCGCCCGGGCCTGCGCGCCCTTGCCCTGGACGTTGGCCAACCCCAGATGCTTGACCTGATGGCAGGCTGGGCACAGCGCGATCATCCGCACCAGCATCTGCACGCGGGTCCGGTCGTCGTAGCGCCACACCTCGTGGCACTCCACCGGATGCTCCGGGCCTTTGCCGCCGCAGATCTCGCAGCGGTAGTCGGCCTGCCGGTAGGCCTGCCGGCGGATGCGATCCCAGCCCAGCTCATCGACCAGCGCGCGGACGTTGTGGTACCAGCTCGTCTTGGGCACCAGCTCGATCGTCAGCCGCGCCGGCGGCACCACCACCGGCAGCCGAGGTGGCGGCGCTGGCGCGGGCGTGCCCATGCGGGCAGCGCGGCGGCTGCCGGTGGGGATCAGGCGGTTCAGCCCGCGCCGCCTGGGCTGGCTGTCGAGCACGCTGCCGGGCTCGGGCTGCCGTTCCCCGGTCGCGGTCATGTACCCGTCAGCGAACGCCAGCGCCCGATCGATCGCCCCAGCGTCAAGCTCGGTGAGCTTGCGCGGTGAGAATCGGCGGCGGGCCTCGTCGGCGCTGATGGTGCGAATGTAGGACCCCGAGCCGCCGAAGGTGAGCGTGTCACCGATCCGGCTGCCGAAGTCGTCGGGCAGCTCGTCATCCTCGCCAAGCTGGCGGGGCGTCTGGTCTAGCTCCATCTGCTGTTCCCCCTGCTTCGCCCTGGCCGTCCGGCTGAGGGCCAACACTGCCAGTAGTCTAACCGTGCATGTGGACAGTTCCGCGCAACCTGCCCGTTGACGCTTAAGCGTCAAATCCGGGCAAGCCTCAGCCGGCCTCCCGTTCGCGGTCATCGCGGCCGTGGGTCCGCTCGCGGAACCGCTCGATCGTGGTCCGGGCTGCCTGCCACGCGCCCCGCTGGCGAAGATCCTCGGTCGGCTGCGGCCCCAACAGCTCCTCAGCGCGTCCAGCCCGGCGCTCGTGGCGAGCCGACCGCCGCTCCGGCTGGGTCCGCTCGCTGGTCGGCCTGGCCTCGCGGTCCTCGACCGGCCTACCACCCGGTTCCTGCGACACCTCCTCTCGCTCGGTCTGCCCTTCATGCTTCGCCAGCCCAGGCCTGTCGATGCGCCAGGCGCGCCGGTAGCCGTCCACCTGGCCAACCGCCGCGCGCCATGCCGCCTGCGCCCTACGCTCCGTCGGCATCGGCCCGAACGCTGCCACCAGGTCGGCCGGCGGGTCCAGCTCGATCGCGCAGGCGTCCGCGCGGCGCCGCCAGCCCAGCTCCCGCAGCACGGCCCGTTGCTCGGCTACAAGGTCGGCATGCGTCTCCAGCCACGCGGCACGTTGCTGCTGATGCTGGCGAAGCTGCCGGGCCTGCTCGCCCGCCTGGTCCGCCAGCTTGATCGCCGTCGTAAGCTCCGGCCCACCAGTCCCGGCGGCCTGCAGCTCGCGTACGCGCTGTTCACGTTCGGCATGCCGCTTGGCGGCACGGTCGGCCTCGTGGCGGCGGTCGCGTGGCGCCTTGTCGAGCGCGGCGTCCAGGCGGTCACGCTCGGCCCGAAGCTTTCGCGTTGGCATCGCCCGCAGGTCCACCAGCCGGCGCGCGTCGCTGGCCAACCGCTCGGCGCGGTCGCGGCCCATCGCGGCGGCAAGCCGCTCGTAGCCGTCTGGTGCCCGGCGGTTGTCGGGCACCTCCTGTAGCTCGGCGGGGCGTTCCTCCGGGCCGGTCACGGTGTAGATGCGGGTCAGGTGCTTGGCGCGGCTGAGCACCACATACAGCCACTGCGCGTCCTCCCGGCCCGACACGAACGGCAGCGAGGTCCACTTGGTGAGCCCCTGCGACTTGTGCCCGGTGGTCGCATACGCCAGGTCTACCCGGCGCGGCGCGCCCGGTCGGCTCTTGCCGTCCAGGTAACTCGCGGGCAAGGTCACGGTTTCTCCCTCGGCGGCGCCGCGGCCTGCTGCGTCGGCGTTGTCGCCAATCTGGATCGTCAACGAGCGGGCCTCACGGTCAATGGCGACCACGGTCCCGCGCGTGCCGTTGGCGACCCCCAGCCGCTTGAGGGCGTTCTTGCCGCACACCACCCGATCACCAACCGCAAGACTGCGGTCGGCGACCTGGAGGCGCGCCTCCAGGTCGAGGTCCCCGGCCTCGGTGCGGACCTGCTGGCAGGCCAGGTTGAACCGGCCAACGTCCTCGCGGCGGTGGGCCAGGATCACCACGTCCTGCCCCTGCTGGAACGCCTGCCGCCAGTCCTCCAGCAGGCCCCGGGTCAGCTCGTCTCGGGTCTCGGCCAACACCACCCGGTCATGCTCGCGGTACAGGCTCACGGCCTGCTCGACCTGGAAGCGCCTGACCAGCTCAAGCGCCTGCTGCTCCCATTCGGCCTGCTGGCGGCGGTTCTGGGTCAGCTCGCTCGCCCCCAGCCGAAGCCGCAGGCCCCGGAACCCCCCGCCCGCGTCAATGGAGGAGAGCTGCCGATCGTCGCCAACCAGGATCACCTTGGCCTCGGCCCGGTTGGCGTGGTCGAGCAGACGGGCGAGCTTGCGCGTGCCGACCATGCCGGCCTCGTCCACCAGCAGGACCGTGTTCGAGTCGAGCCGGTCGCGGCGCTGCTCCAGGTCGGCCAACAGCCGATCAACCGTGCGCGCGTCCGCGTACCCCTCACTGCCAAGCCCGGTAGTCGCAAGGCCGGTCGGTGCCGTGCCGATCAGTCGGTGCCCTTGCAGGCCGTAGGCGTGCGCGACCACGCCAGCGACAAAGGTCTTGCCGTAGCCGGCCTTGCCGACCAGCAGCGACACCCCAGCGCCAGAGCGGATCAGGTCGGCGAGTGCGTCGGCCTGGTCCTGCCCGATCATGGGGAAGGCTTCGAGAGTGGCGCGCAGGTGCTCTGGCACCACCACCGCGCAGCCGGCGGCGGCTCGGGCGGTGGCGCCGTCCAGCATGCGCTGTTCCAGCGCCACCAGCTCCGGCGTGGAGTAGCGCACCTCAGCAAGCTGCTCGTCGCGCGCCACCACCACCGAGCGCTCGGCCAGGAACCGATCGGCCAGCGCCTCAAGCTCACGCAGCGTCATTGTGGCCGAGGTGCCGACCGGCAGGCGGCGCGCGAGCTGGTCGACCACATCGCGGCGCGCGAACGTGGACGCCTGCGCCGTCAGCCCGTCCGGCGCGGCCAGTTCCTCCAGCAGCGCCACCTGCTCGGCGTCGGTCAGTAGGTGGCCAGTGGCGCGGCCAAGGCGTTCGGCATAGGTCTGCTCGCTGATGCCATGCTCGGCCAGCTCCGCGCGCCACCGGTCGTAGATCACCTCTTCAGTCTCGGAGTGGTCTTTGGCCCGGCGGGTGGCCCTGGCCGCCTCCCGCGCCGTGCGCGTGTCGGTGGTGCCCCAGGCGTCACACTGCGCCCGCACCTGCGCGGCGCGCTTGGAGAACCCATCCCGCAGCGCCTTGTCATGCCACCCGGCGATCTCCCGTTGCTCATGGTCGGGCACCTCGACAAACTCCAGCCCCAACCGGCGCGACAGCTCCGCGCGCCACAGCTGCTGGTAGACCCGTTCGGCGGTCATCAGGTGCGCCCACAGGCGCTTGGAGTCCAGCGCCGTGGCGCGGCCGTCTGGCCCCTCGGTGAGGTTTTGCACCAGCAGGTGCGTGTGCAGCTGCGGGTCGCCTTCCCGGCTGGTGCGATGGTCGTAGCCGATCGCCAGCAGCCCGCGGCCGGCCAGGTGCTCAGCGCCACCGTGGCCGCGCCGAACCCCGACCGCGTGCTGTTCTAGCCACCCCAGCGCGCCCCGGATGGCCGCCTGGCGCGCCGCGACGTACTCGCGGCGGGTGGCCTCATCGGCACCTGCGTAGAACAGGCTGCCCGACTTCACGTCCGAGAAGCACAGGTCAAAGCAGGCGTCCCGGTCGTCCACCCGCCGTCCTGCATGCCTTGCTGCCTCGTGGTAGGCGTCGCCGTAGATGTCCTGCGGATCGGTATTCAGGACATGGCGTGCGACGCGTTCGACGGTCTCGGCCTTGACCTCCCGGCGGCCAAGGACCGCACGGACGTCGCCCGCGAGCGCCTGGCTTCCCGCCAGCGCCTCCACCGGGATGCTTCGCTCAGCCGCGAGCGCCCGCAGCCGTTCCGCCAACGGTCCCGCGGGGAGCTTCGACCGCGGGTCAGCAACCCACTTGGGCTGTGCGACCTGCTCGCCCGTGATCGGGTCTTTGCCCGCAAACATCGCGTGGCACTGCTCATCGCGTGCGACCCCAGCCAAGCCCAAGGTCGCCGCCCGGGCGCCGTACCACTGGCCCGGCGTCTCGCCGTGGCCCGACAGGTACTCGCACCGGGACTCGGCGATCTGCCTGATCCAATAGTCCTCCTGGCCCGCCTTCAGCCCGGCCGCCGCCAGCACCAATCCGCACCCTCCTCAATGGCTCCGGGCCTCGGGCTGGCACCGTTGGTGCAGCCGTATTGTGCTTTGAGGTCCGGTGATCAGAGAGTACGCGGTGCCGCAATGAAAACGGCGCAGAGTGCCAAGTTAGAGTTGGCGATGGCTGAGCTTGAACGAGATAACCGGACGGAAAGTCCTGGTAGAAGTGCAGGTGGATCGTGGGATGTCCGTCGAAGAACCGACAGGGGTTTTTGAATCTCAACCAGTCCTCAGCGGCTCCGGTTCTTCAGAGGAATAGGAGTCCCATTTTCAACTCCGCCGGACCATCCGCATGGCGCTCACCGGTCACGCCGTGGGCCCGTTCTCTTCGATAGCCCCGATGCGCCGTTCGAGTTGACCGCGGAGACTACCAAGCCACAGCCGCCGCGATGGCTAAGCTCCGCGACACCGATCTGGTCCGGATCCCGGGCGACCCGATCGGCCACTGCGGCCGAGCGCACCGCGGCCGTCCTGCTTGCTGGCAGCCGAATCGCGCCCGCCTTCTGAGCGGCAACCACGCCGAGCAGGGACTGCGGACAGCGCTCGCAACCGCGGCCACCCTGGAGTAGGGGCAACAGAGAGCCGTCGTGGCAGCAAATGGCGAATTTGCCGCCACAATGACCCGCCCGCCGCGGGCGCGGGGCAGCCCCTGGTCACGGCCGGCTGGGGCGGCCCTGGACTCAGGCGGCGACGATGTAGATCGCCGGCGGCGCGTGGGCTGCTCGGCAAAGCCGGACCGGTCGAGAGGGCGGCAGCTAGGCCATCCGTCGGAGGCTGTGAACGCTGATCCGAGATCTTCTCACTGTGGCGTCATTAGCGTTCACGACTTCGTCACTGTCACGGCGACTAGCTCGGCCGCCTTCTCTTGGACTTCCGCTTCGTCACATCTTCGATGCACTTCGGACGCTGGAATCGCCGCTGCCAGTTGCGGACCTCGAAGTGGTGCTGGTCCTTGGACTTGAACTCTCCCCCGTACCGTGCCCCTGCGCCGACCATGGCCACGACGAGCGCGAGGTGCTCGTCGTATAGCCCATTCTTCGCGATAGACTCAAGCTTCCCCAGGCCGAACTGCTTGATGCACTCCGCCAAGAGCTTCTCGACGGCTGGGCCCAGGGGCTGTTTCTTCTGGTGCTTTGGTAGGTTCTCCCTAATGAAACCTTGGAACGCGGCGGAGATCCTCATGAGCTTTTCCCACATCTGCGATGCGATTTCTTCTGCCTTGTCCGGATTCTTTTCAATCGCGTCGTAGTCGATGAAAGGCTTCGTGACGCGGTAATCGTATGGGAACTTTCCCGCGGACTGGAGGTAGTTGAGGACGGCGTCGATGGCCTCTGCCCGCTTGCCCTTCAAGTGCTCGTTCGTCGCGGGCTTGATATCCGTCGCGAAACCGAGGGCGTGCGGGCTCAGGGCCTCGGGCTTACCCTCGTTGTCCGTGCGTGGCCGTGGGTTCCAGCCGCCGATTACCCGGATCTTCTTCCCCTGCTTCGTCACTGTGAAGGGGATCGACTCGATGACGCCCTTCTTGAGGAGCTTCCCGATGAGCGGAATCTTGAGGAGTCCCTTATTCGCTCCCTCAAAGACGTCGACGAGCGCTTGGTGTGCTCCGCCTGTGACGCCTACCTCGTCGAGGAACTTCACGTCTAGCACGATGTCGTTCAGGAACCTCGGCGGATCGAGGACACCCCGCGCGTAGTAGAAAGGCCTCATGTACTTGTAGTGGTTAAGGCCGCCTTTGTTTTCAAACTCGGTCTCTTTTAGCTGCGTCCATGTCTTCCCGGGCGAGTTATACTCCTCCTCGCAGAGCTGGTTATAGAACTCGTACAGCTTCTGGATCTCTTTCGCTTTGTCCTCCTGGGATCGCGCGATCTGTCCGAGTTCGGCCCGAATGGCGTCTACTGGGCGAGCCTTCTCGACCTCGACCTCCCGCCGGGGCTGCGCGCCCTCGTGGCGGTAGGGAATGCCGGTGGGCGGCGCGACGGGTACAACCGCCCGTAGTTCCTCCCGCAGGTCGGAGAGCACTTGCTCCAGTGGAGTTCCGATTTGGGCCCGGCACGCGAGCTCTGCGACCTCGCTCTCGGTGAGCTGAAGGGGCTTCCACCCCGTGCTCTTGATGAAGTCTCTCAGATCCACTACTCAGTTCCCCGTCTTCTTGATCTCGATCGTCGATGGTGGTTCCGGCACGGTCAGGTCAAGCTTCAGGGACGTGTTGTCGGCGTCGCTCTCGACCAGAACTTGCGGCCTGCCCTGTTCCAGCGCGTTGTTCTCGAGCCGCAGCTTTTCGGCCTCGAGTTGGAGGCGGCTGATTTCCATGCGCTTGAGTTCCAGGTCGAACTGCCGCGTGATCTCCAGGTAGTCCTCTGCGCCGGAGCAGACGCCTAGTGCGAGGTCCGCGTAGACGCCCTGGGTTGGCAGGGTAGTGGTCCACGTCGTCGTGGGCTTGCCCAGGTTCTGCCGAAGCTTGGCGAGCTGGTCGACTACGTTCTTCTGCGTCCACTCCTCGGCGAACTTGCGCCATTTCGCCGCGTCCGCGACGTCCCTATTCCGGAAGGGCCCCGCAATCAGGAGCTTGCTCGACTCTTTGAGTTCGAGGTGGGGGGTCTCACCCGTGAGCAGCGCCATGGCGCGCGAGGCGTGGAAGGTCGCGAGGCGCTCATACGGTGGGACCACCGCGCGCGCGAAGCGCGCCGTCATTGCGGTGACGGCCGCCCCGGGCTGCATGCGGGCGGCGACCGCACGCCCGAGTAGCTGCTGAGGGCTGTAGGGGAGGAACTCGTAGAGGTAGGCGAGGAGCTCCTTCTCTTTGTCCGGGATCACCTCGTACCCCCATCGAAGTGCCCCCTTCTCGTCGGGCTCGATCCATCCGAGAGTCGGGTGGACGTATCGGAGGACGGTGCGCTGGAAGTCTTCCCTGTCCTCCGGCCGGATCTGTACACCGCCATTGCCCCACCACTGGAGGCGAACGAGCGCTGCGTCGTAAAGCGGTGCAGCCCAGCGCTCACGCAGGAGCTTGATGGGGCTCACGCCATAGACGTCGATGAATTCCTGTACCCATGCAGCCGACTGACTCAGGCGCATAAGCTGCCCGACCGAGATGGCCCGCGGCTCGTCGCCCCACGTGAAGTACCCGCTCGGCTCGGCGAGGTTCGGCTCCCCGCCCAAGAGGACGAGGTTAGCCTCATACGGCGTCAGCGTGACGCCGTACTCGCGGAGCACCTCGTAGTAGTTCACGTTCAGGGTATGCGCCTGGTTGATGTTCCTGATGCGACGCGTGGTCTTGGACTCAGAGCCAGCCTCGCGCGAGACGGCAACGCGCACCTTCTGCGTAGAGCGGAGTTCGCTCGTGGTCTGCTTGGACTGCTCCTGCGCCGTCTTCTCCATATTCTTTTGAAGGTCGGAGACGTCCTGGGACCACCCACCCTCGACCGAAGCTGAGGCGCCAAAGCCGCTGTAGCTCGCCTTCGCGTCCACGTACTCATGCGTCTTGGTCTGGTTCTCGTTCGCGGCCTCTGTGGCGCTCGACATCGTGCTCTTGATGTCACTTACGTTCCGCTGGTCCGTCGTGTTTTCACGGTCCTGCTGAATGCGCGACGTCTCCCACGTCTTGACTTCCAAAACCAACTCCTCGTCGGGCATGAGGGAAGTGGTGAAGAGCAGTTCCCCAATGCCGTACCCCGTGCTCTTCCAGTCCTGACGATACTTCAGCGTGACGAAGAGGTCCCACGGGAGGATCGCGGGCTCTTCTTCGGCTTCCGTTTCCGGCTGCGGCTGCGGCTGCGGAGTCGGGTGGGGCTGCGGCTCGTTCGGCTCCCCGTGCGGCACTTCCCCCTCCTTCTGCCGGGCGACGACGAGCGCAACGGCGCGCCACGCCGTATCCGGTAACCCCGGCCGTGACCGCGTGGGCACGAAGATGCCGGCAGGAAGGGAGGCTCCTTGTAGATGGATGAGGGTGCGCGTGTAGACGCTCTCCGTGATGTCCACGGCCTTGAATGTGAGCTGAGCGACGTCTAGCTTTGGCTCGCAGACGCGCTTCACCTGGTACGGCTTGATGACCTCGCCGTCGGCCACAATCCAGACCTCCTCAAGATGAGCGGCGGAATAGGCATCCGAACCTGACCGGAATGTACTCTTCGGCACTACGCCCTTTGGATTATTGAGGCGAACGTAAGTAGTTAGATTATTCAGTGGGTGATGTAGCGCAGGTGCTGTCGGGGCACCCTGCTCCTGGTCCTCGTCCCTTGTGCTCATGGCACCGCCCATCGGTATGGTGGGCTACCGGGTAACTCATGCCTCGACCCCGGCGAAGGCATGATGCACTCGACCTGTGAACACGGAGCGCCTGCCGTACAGAGAAGTATGTGTCGCAGGTCACCGTCGGCGCATGCCGTCGATCACAGCCTGGTGCTGAGCACCGGGCACTGCGCGAGGGCCAGGAGGATGTCAAGGGACGAGCCAGCCACGGCCACCTTCTATTACGGCGAGATGGAAATGCGCCGCCACGACCGCGGCTCCACCAAGAGCAGCGCCGACAGCAATATCGAAAGGCGCGTGGGAATCGTCCCGAAGCCGGGTGGAACGCGGCATGGCGCTGGCCTAGCTGGCCGCGATACCGTCTGTGTTCGCGCTCACCTTCCATCTAACCGGCGTCGCCCCCCACCGCAGCCGACCTCCCAGCTGAACCAATCTACCGTACGCGTTCCGGAGCCACCCTGTCGATCACCGACGAGGTCAAGCTGACCACCTGGGGCAAGCTGCTGCAGGCACTGCTGCGCCTCACCGGCCCGGTGCTGCTCGGCCTGGCACTGCCGGCCCGCCGCGGCCGCGTCAATCGCTGAGCCCTCCACCGGCCTCCGCGGCTGCGGCGGCAAAGCGCCGATTTGCTGCCACAACTCAGGTCCGCTGGCTCCGCGACCAGGACTGTCCCAGGCGCATGCGACCCTCGAAGAGCCCGCATTTGCTGCCACGACCACGCGGAAACGCTATGGCTGGCGTCATCTCGCTGTCGACCGGGTCCCGCCGTGCCGCGGCGAGCTGGCCACCGCTGTCACCGCGTTCCTCGACCCCATCGACGCAGAGACCGGCTGGTTCCACAACATCGGCGAACTGCGGATATACGAGGCGCTGGTCCGCGCCCAGCAGCGCCGTCCCCAAGAAGCCACGGTCGGGATCTTGCCCGGCGCGGGGTTTCGCACCACCCAGCGCACCTTCTGGTCCGACTTCGTCATCACCCACCGCGGTCGCGTCGGCGTGATCGAGGTGGACGGGCCCCACCACCGCGGCCGCGCCGCCGCCGACCAGTCCCGGGACCGACAACTCCAAGACGGCGGCGTCACCCTCATCGAACGGATCATGGTTGAAGACCTGAACCAACCAGCGGAGCTTGACGCCATTGTCGAACGCTTGCTCGCGCGGCTCCTCACGCGATAGACGCAGCCCAGTCATGGGCTGCCCCGTCAAAGGCAGCGTAGCTCAGCGAACTACGCTTCGATGCGGTTCAGCCGGCTGAATCCAGCGCCGCCAGGGTTAGATGCCACGGGAATTGCTCGCGTCGACCCTCACGAGGACGATGCAGGGGCAGCACATCGGGGCCGAAGAGCACCCGGACCCCGGAGTCGCGTAGCCGCTTGATGCTCTCCGCCAGCGCGGGATGCTTGCCCTGCGCGGCGTTCAGGTACGGCAGGACCACAACCGGCAACTCCATGCCGATCGCCTCGCAAAGGAGCCCGAGCGCGAGCGTGTCGGAGATGCCGGCCGCCCACTTGTTGATCGTGTTCGAGGTGGCCGGGGCGACGACGATGGCGTCCGGGGGCGGCAGCAGGTCTGGTTCACCTGGCAGCTTGTAGTCGTAGCGCACTGGGTGGCCGGTCCGCTCGGAGAGGCCCGGTGCGTCGATCCACTGGAAGGCGCGGGGCGTTGCGACCACACAGGTGTCCCATCCTGCCTTCTGCGCCATGTCGACCAGGACATGAACATCACGGGCGGGGGGCGCGGCGCAGACGACAAGGTAGAGCACACCACGGGCTGTTGACTGGTCTGACAGGGGCATCTGCGCGGCTCCGAGAGATGGGGACGGCCGGCAAGGGCTATGGGTAGCCTCATCCTATGGCCTTGTTCAGCCTGGCGCCCTTCCTATCCCTGCTTCGCCTACCAGGCCTACCCCGGCTTGTCGCGTCCTCCCTGGTCGGCCGCGTCCCGGCCAGCATGGGACCGCTTTCGGTGGTGCTCCTCGTCCGGTCGGTGACCGGTTCCTACGTGCGCGCCGGCTCGGCCGCGGGAGTGTTTGCGATCACCACCGCCGTAGCGTCGCCGCTGCTGGGTCGCCTGATCGACCGCATCGGCCAAACCTGGGTGTTGATCTCGTGTGGGAGTGTCTTCGCCGCGGCGTTCGCAACCCTCGCGCTGACGGCTAAGCATGGGGCGAACATGGTGCTCGTGCTCGGCTGTGTCGCCGTGGCTGGACTGGCCAACCCGCCACTTGCGCCAGCCATGCGGACGCTGTGGTCACACAAGCTCAATGGTCGGACCTTGCAGACGGCGTACGCGCTGGAATCCACGATGCAGGAGGTCATCTTCATCACCGGGCCGCTGCTGGTGGCGCTCCTGGTCACGACCATCTCGCCGGCGGCCGCCGTCCTTGCCGCGGCCGGGCTGGCCTTCGTGGGCACCGTGAGCTTCGCGACCTCGCCGTCCTCGCGCGCGTGGCGGGGGCAGCCGCGCGCACGGGACTGGGCCGGACCGTTGCGGGATCGGGGGATACGCACGCTGGTGGCGGTCATGGTGCTGCTCGCCGTCGCGTTCGGGCTCCTGCAGGTGGCGATCGCCGCGTTCGCTGCTGACAATGGCGCACTCGGCGCCGCCGGTGTCCTGCTCGCGACCTGGACCTCTGGCAGCTTGGTCGGCGGATTGGTCGCTGGCGGCCGGCAGTGGGCTGCTTCCGTGGAGCGCCGTTATGTCGGGCTTCTATTGCTGCTCGCCGCCGCCTTCGCCCTGCTGGTTCTTCCCGGAACGAACCTGCAGATGGGCACACTCATCGTGCTCGCCGGCCTGCCGATCGCGCCCTGGCTCTCCTGTACCTACCTGCTGGTCGACCGGCTTACGCCGGTCGGCACGGTGACCGAGGCGTTCACCTGGGTGCTGACTGGCTTCCTGAGCGGCCAATCGGTCGGGGCGAGTCTTGCGGGCATACTGGTCGACGCACGCGGTCCGCGGATGGCCCTGCTCGCCGCAGCCGCCAGCTTGGCTCTCGCGGCAGCCGTTGCGGTTATGCGCTGGACAACCTTCGCGCGCCCAGAGGCGGCTGGCCTCGATCACGAACGCGGTTGAGGTGAGCGTCGATAGAGGGCGTCTCGCTCGGAAGCCGCCAAGGTACGATCACGCTTGTTGCAATAAGCGAGAGGAGCGTTCCGCGTGGCACAGGTCGATCCCGCTGATCCACGGCCCGCCTTCCGGCAGATCGCCGATCATCTGCGCGACCGCATCCAAAGCGGAGAGCTGCGACCCGGTGAGCTGCTGCCGTCGGAAACCGGGTTGCTCAAGGAGTTCGGCGCCTCACGGTCGACCGTTCGTCACTCGATCGAAGTCCTCAAGAACGAAGGCCTCATCGAAACTCGTCAAGGTCGCGGGGCCTTCGTGCGTACGTCGCATCCCCGCCTACGCCGGCTTGCGCCCGACCGCTTCGCGCGTAGGCACCGGCAAGCTGGCAAGACCCCCTTCACTGTCGATGTAGGGGCGGATCGAGCCGCACGGCTTGAGGTCCGGCAGTTCGCGCCGACGACGGCTTCGGCGGAAGTCGCTGCTCGACTTGGCCTCTCCGAGGGTGTGCAGGTTCTCGCGCGCCACTTCCGCTTCCATGTCGACGGCCAGCCAGTGCAGGTCTCGACCTCGTACCTGCCCTACAGCCTTGTTCAGGGAAGTCCGGTCGAGAACCCAAGTCGGGAACCGTGGCCTGGGGGCACCATCGCGCAACTTGAGATGGTCGGGGTTCGGGTGACCACGATTCTGGAGGAGGTGACCGCCCGGCTTCCCCTGCCAGCGGAGGCTCGAGACCTCGAGTTGAAGATGGGCACGCCCGTCCTGGTGCTCGCCCGCACCATGTTCGCTGGTGACACGCCGGTCATTGTCAGCGACTTGGTGATGGCCGCAGACCAGTACACCCTGTCGTATCGCTTCCCCGTGGACTGACCCGACCCCAGTCAGGACACCACCCCCATGCGCGCAGCGAGGGGGCGAAGTCCAGGTGTGGCGGCCCGACGCTCACGCTTGAGCAGCTCACGAAGCATCTCGGGGACGATCACGTGGTACTTGACCTCTTCGGGAGCTACCCGCTCGGCCTCCAGCAACGTAAGCACCGTCGCGGCATCGTTGCGTTGCTGGGCATAGCCCCGCGCAAGGTCGATTGTGTGGTAGACGCGCCGCTCGACCAACTCCGGCGAGAGCCGAGACGGGTCGACGCTCGGTGCCCTGCGCAGTCCGGCGGCGGGATCGCCAAGCTCGACGTCGACCGACACGGCATGGATTGCCACGTTGGTCGGCCCAAAGACCGTCCAGAAATCGTTCCTGTCCTCGCCCAACCGGTGCGCGGTGGCCCGTGCTTCCCTGATGAAGTCCTCCGCGGCCGCCCGGTCGTTCTTGCGGGCAGCGATGATGGCCCTGGTCAACAGCAACGCACCCCAGACCGAGAGGTACTGGGACGAGGGCGTGCCGAGCCCTGGCTCAAGTGCTGTAAGCGCAGCCGTCGATACGCTCTCCGCCTCGTCGAGCCGCCCGGCCGACATGAACACTTGGCCCACAGCGCGAGCGCTGACGGCCATGAGGAGCGGCGCCTCGGTCCGCTCGGCCGCCAGGACGCCACGATCGGCCGCGATCCACGCCAATTCGTTCTCGCCGAACTTCTTCAGCGCCATCGCCGTGACGTGGTAGGTCTCGGTCAGCACGGCGAAGGCCGCTAGGGAATCGGCCCCCTGAAGCTCCCTCGTAGCACGCTCGGTATCCACCATGAGCCGAGGGAGCACGGCGCCCAGCTCCGAGTAGCGGGCAGCTTGGCGCAGCCGCCAGGCTCGCTGGAGGTCACGCCGCAAGCTCGCGAGGTCAGGCAGGGCAGCGTCCTTGCCGTGGCCGGGGTCGAGGACTGCCGGGATCACGTCATAGCGCGTGAGCGCCTCACGGATGGCCCGAACAGCCTCGGTCTCGAGGCTGCCGTTCGGCGCCAACGAGTATGGTTGCCCCGTTAGGTCGGTCACGCTGACCTTGAGAACGTGGGCGATGTCGATGAGCACCGACAGGCGGTCGATCGGGCGGATGCCACGCTCGACCTGCGACAACCAGCTCTCGGATCGCCCGATCAGCCCAGCCAGCACTAGCTGGGTCAGGCCGCGCCGTCGGCGGTAGATGGCGATGCGCTCACCAATCGGCATGTCTGGTCTCATAGCCGGTCGACCCTTTCGCCGATTCCTTGGAGTCGGCTTGCGAGTGCAGCTTACGGGACGCTCGTCACAGTAACCCGGATTTTTGTACTACCGCACACCCGTCCGGTTGGTTCGGCTAATCCTCGCCTACAGTGCTGCTCATGAGAGGTGATCCATCGAAGGACCGACCGCGTGGGGCGCCGTCGACGTCGAAGAGGTCCGCCAGCAGCCAGCTCGTGCGGCTCGGAAGTCCCTTGACGCGGCATCCTCTAACTGCCAAGGTGGCTCATAGCAATATGTCACATAAGTTGTATGAGGTTTCGCTGGCCTTGAACGACCTTCCTCCCACCATCAGCGTGGAGCACGCCGCGCAGCTGCTCGGTGTGAGCCGCTCGGCGGCCTACCGGGCGGCGAGGGCGGGGCAACTGGTGACCTTCCGAGTGGGCCGCAGGCTGCTCGTCCCGACCGCCCCTCTGCTGCGGATGCTGGGTCGATGAGAGGAAGCGTCTACAAGCGTGGGTCTACCTGGACCTGGCATGTCGACATTGGCGTCGACCCGGTCACCGGCAAGCGCAAGCAGCAGACCAAGGGCGGGTTCAGGACCAAGCGGGAGTGCCAGGCGGCCCTCAATGACGTGCTGGCCGCCCTACGGGCTGGCACGCTCGTCACGCCGTCCAAGCGCACCCTCGAGAGCTTCCTAGTGAGCGAGTGGTTGCCAGCTCTGCGCAACCTCCGGCCGTCGACCTTCTCGAACTACCGCACCCACATCCGCACCTGCGTGCTTCCGGCGCTTGGCCAGATCCCGCTCCAGCAGCTGTCCCCCACCCACCTCAACGCCTTGTACCAGGCACTCCTCACCGAGGGCCGGCTTCGAGACGGCCATGGGATGGCGCCGAAGACCGTCCAGAATGTCCACGCCATCCTCCATCGCGCCCTCAAGGACGCCATGCGCTGGGGATACGTGGCTCGCAACGTCGCCGACGCCGTCGACCCGCCAAAGGGCCTGCCAGCCGAACGGCAGGTGTGGACGCCCGAGCAGCTCCGCGCGTTCCTCACCCATGTCCGCGACGACCGCCTCTACGCTGCCTGGCTGCTCGTGGCGACCACCGGGCTACGCCGCGCCGAACTCGCCGGGCTGCGCTGGGTTGACGTTGACCTTGCCGCCGGTCGGGTCTCGCCCCGCCGCCCGCGGGTCGTGGTCGACTACGCCGTCGTCGAATCCGACGCCAAGACACCCAAGGGCCGGCGCTCGCTGGCGCTCGACCCGGCGACCCTCGCCGCGCTCAAGGCGCACCAAGCCTGCCAAGCCGAGGAGCGGGCAATCGTGGGCACCGGCTACCAGGACTCCGGGCTTGTATTCACCATGCCGGACGGATCGCCGATCCATCCGCAGCGGATCTCCGCCTGGTTTATGCAGCACACCCGCGCGGCCGGGCTGCCAAGGATCCGCCTGCACGACGTCCGTCACAGCTACGCCACCGCCGCACTGGCGGCCGGCGTCCCACCCAAGGTGATCAGCCAACGCCTTGGGCACGCCACCATCGCAATCACGATGGACACCTACAGCCACGTCATCCCAGGCCTTGACGAGCAGGCCGCCGACACGGTCGCCCGCCTGATCCTAGGGGATGGCGAGCCGTCCGCCGACCCGTCCGCTAACAAACCGCTAGCAACTGGCCCGCTGGCCGACTGACATGGGAAAGGAGGTGAAGCGCAAAAGTCCTGCTCAGGGGCTTGTGTCGGAGGGGGGACTTGAACCCCCACGCCCTATCCGGGCACTAGGCCCTCAACCTAGCGCGTCTGCCTATTCCGCCACTCCGACGTGGGCGCCGTGGACCTGGCGCTGCGGGATTGTAGCAGAGGGTGGCGGGACATCTGCGTGACCTGTCACTTTGGGTGACCTGTCACTTGGGTGAGCTGGTCAGTCTGACGGTGGCGAGGTCGAGTGCGCCCCATGGGGTGAGGTCGAAACCCTCGACCCCTGGGACCAGGACCGCCGAGTGGCGCTGCTCCAGCACGGACGCGACCGGCAGGCCGGCGAGGATCGCCGTTTCGGCCTGCTGGTACAGGCCGGTGCGCGCGGGCTCGTCGGTGGTGGCGCGGGCCCGGGCGAGGAGCTCATCGACGGCAGGGTCGGTGAAACCGGCGGCCCCGTCGGCGGGCCGGGCGGCCACGTTGGCGCCTCCCAGGCTGGAGAACTGGCGGGTCAGGAATGCGTCCATGCGCGGGTAGGCGGCGGTCTCGAGGAGCACGAACATCGTGGGCGGCTTCGCCAGGCCGGCGGCGTACTTGGCCGGGTCGACCTCGACGACCCGGACCTCGATGCCGACCTTGCCGAGGTCGGCGGCGATCAGGCCGGCGATGCGCCGGTCGCGGAAGGTGGCGGGGACGGCCAGGTCCACTGGCCCACGGGCGGCGGTCCGGCCGCCCCGGCCGCCCCCGGCACCCCCGGTACCGCCGCCACCCCCGGCCCCACCAGTACCCCCGGGAGCCTTGCCGATCTCGGCGAGGAGCGATCGCGCTCGCACTGGGTCGTAGCCGCAGGCTGGGCAGGTGGCGCGGCCCGCGCCGGGAACTCCGTGTGGGACGATGCCGCTCGAGGGGCTGAGCGCGCCGGCCAGGGCCTCGGCGATACGCTGCCGGTCGATGGCGAGCGAGACCGCCTGACGCCAGCGCGGGTCCTTGGCCGGTCCGGCGTCCAGGGCGAACCCCAGGGACCAGGTGCCAGACTCCGGGCCCTGGAGCAGACCGGGCCGGCTGCGGCCGTCGGCCGAGAGTCCCTCCAGGATCCTGGCCGCGGCCACCTGGTCGAGCGGCACCGGCGCGAAGCTGACCTGGTTGTGCTGCAGAGCGAGCCATGCCGTCTGCTCGTCGGGCACCGTCACCACCCGGACCCGGTCCAGGTCCGCCCGGCGACCGCTGTAGCTTGGGTTTGGGACCAGGTCGAACGGCCGGCCCTTCGCGTACCTGGCCGCGAGTGTGAAGGGACCGTTGCCCAGCGGTCTGGCGCTGAAGGCGGCGCCGGCGGAGCCGGGGACTGTCGCCCGCGCGGGCACGGGCGACAGTCTGGGGTTCGCGGTCACCGCCGGGAGATCGGCGAGCGGCTCGCCCAGGTCGACCAGCAGGGTGGCCGGGTCGGGTACGCGGAGCCCTGCGATCTCCTTGGCATGGCCGGTGGCGAACGCCCGATAGCCCTCGATCGCCTCCAGCAGTGCGGCCGGCGAGGCTGGGCGCGGCTTGGTCCTCGGGCTCGACAGGCGCTCCCATGCCGATTTGAAATCCCCCGACTCCACCGGAGTCCCATTCGAGTACGTCGCGTCGGCGCGAAGCTGGAAGCGCCAGTGGCGCAGCGACGGGTCGCTCGACCAGGAGGCGGCCACGGCGGGCCGCACCGCACCACTCGGGTCGATGGCGGTCAGGCCGTCGAATAGGTTGCCGACGACCAGCTGCTCCTGGGGTGTGGTGGCGTAGGCGGGATCGACGGACCGGGGCGCCAGTAGCGCGATCGAGAGGGTGCCGCCCCGGCGCGGGCCACCACCATCCGCGCCGCCCTGACCATCGCCGGAGCCGGTGGAATCACCCGTTCGTCCCGCCCGGCTGCCGGTGCAGCCGGCGAGCGTCAGCGCCGCGGCGAGGGCAAAGGCGAGAAGGCCGTCCCGGCCAGTATGCCGCCGCGCTCGCGCGACGGGCGGCACTACCCGGAAGGGGCCAGCAGGATGGCCAGGATCACGCTGGTCAGGCCGAACACGACCGCTGCCCCGACCGTCAGCCTGTCCAGGTTGCGCTCCACCACAGTGGAGCCGCCGAGCGTCGTGCTCATCCCGCCGCCGAACATATCGGACAGGCCGCCACCCCGCCCGGCGTGGAGCAGGATGAACAGGACCAGCGTCAGCGACGCGATGATGTGAATGGCGACGACCAGGGGAACCATCGGGCGGGATCCTTGTGCGGGTTGGAATCAGACTCGTCGCAGTCTAGCAGCTCAGGCCGGTCCCGCGAGACCGGCCTGAGCACGCCGCAGGACCTACTGGCGGCCGTCGGCGGGCCGTGGCGCGGCGTCAGCGGCGAGGCGCGGCCGGAGCGAGCGTCAGCGGCGGCGAGGCGGCCTCGGCGAGGTGGCGGCGGCGAGGCGTCTCAACGGCGAGGCGTCTCAACGGCGAGGCGTCAGCGGCGGCGAGGGGCGGCGCCCTTGACGATCAGGGCGAACTCGTCGGCGTCGAGGCTCGCCCCGCCGACCAGTGCGCCGTCGACGTCCGGCTGGGCCATCAGGTCCCCGATGTTGGCGGCCTTGACGCTGCCGCCGTACTGGATGCGAATGGTCTCGGCGGCCACGCCGGCCAGCTCAGCGAGGGTCTCACGGACGAGGGCGATGGTCTCCTGCGCGTCGTACGCGGTGGCCGCCCGGCCTGTGCCGATCGCCCAGATCGGCTCGTAGGCGACGACTACGCCGCCCATCTGCTCGACGCTGAGGCCGGCGAGCGAGCCGCGGAGCTGGCCCTGCACCACCTCGGCGGTCTGCCCCGCGTCACGCTGCTCGAGCGACTCGCCCACGCAGACGATCGGGGTCATGCTGTTCGCCAGCACCGACCGTGCCTTGCGGCTGACCAGCTCGTCGGTCTCGCCGAAGTACTGGCGCCGCTCGGAGTGCCCGACGATCACGTAGGCGCAGCCGAGCTTGGCCAGCATGGGGGCGGAGACCTCACCGGTGTAGGGGCCCTCCGGCTCGGGGTGGCAGTTCTGGGCGCCGAGCCCGAGCGCCAGCCTGTCGCCCTCGATCAGGGTGCCGACGCTGCGCAGCGCGGTGAAGGGCGGGCACACGACGGCCTCGACGGCGGCGGTGTCGTCGCTGGACAGCGCCCAGGCCGTCTTCTGGGTGAGCTGGACGGCCTCGAGGTGGCTCTTGTGCATCTTCCAGTTGCCGGCGATCAGCGGACGTCGGGCAGCAGCGGCAGCCAAGGGGTCTCCTCTGGGTTCATAACGATGTGACCGTCAGCGTATCAACCTGCGGCCCTTGATCCATGTGGGGGGAGCTCGCTCCCCCCACGGCGCGCGCTCCGCGCGCCAGGGCAGATCCATCCACGTGGGGGGAGCTCGCTCCCCCCACGGCCCCCCAAGAGCGCCTGTGCCATGGTCACCGGGAGGGGTTCACTGGCGCTGCAGGACGGAGACGCCGGGCAGCGTCCTGCCCTCCAGGAGCTCAAGGCTGGCGCCGCCGCCGGTGGACAGGTGGTCGACCTTGTCGGCGAGGCCGAACTGGGCCAGGGCGGCGGCCGAGTCGCCGCCGCCGACGACCGTGTACGCGCTGGTCGAGGCGATCGCCTCGGCGACCGCCCTGGTGCCAGCGGCGAACGGCGGCCACTCGAACACGCCCATGGGGCCGTTCCAGAACACCGTCTTGGCGTCGCGGACGGCCGCGGCGAAGGCGGCGGCGCTCTGGGGTCCGATGTCGAGCCCGCGCCAGCCAGGCTCGATGGCGCTCGCCGGCACGACGCGGCGCCTGGCGTCCTCGGCGAAGGCGTCGGCGACCACCAGGTCGGTCGGCAGCAGGATGCGCTTGCCCTCTCGCCCGGCTCTGGCGAGCAGGTCGCGGACGGGACCGACCTGGTCCTGCTCGAACAGCGAGTCGCCGACACCGTTTCCCTGCGCGGCGAGGAAGGTGAAGCACATCCCCCCGCCGACCACCAGAGTGTCGACCTGGCCGAGCAGGTTGGAGAGCACCGCCAGTTTGTCCGAGACCTTGCTGCCGCCGAGCACCGCCACGAAGGGCCTGGCCGGCCCCTCCAGCAGGCGGGAGAGCGCCTTCACCTCGGCGGCCAGCAGGAAGCCCGCGTAGGCGGGGAGCCGCTCGGCCACCCCGACGACCGAGGCGTGGGCGCGGTGCGCCGCGCCGAAGGCGTCGTCGACGTACAGCTCGGCAAGGCTGGCGAGGCGCTCAGCGAAGGCGGGGTCGTTGGCCTCCTCGCCCGGCTCGAAGCGCAGGTTCTGCAGCAGCAGGACCTGGCCAGGGGCGAGACCGGCCGTGGCGCGCCTGGCCTCGTCCCCCGCTACGTCGTCGACGAAGGCGACCCCGAGGCCGAGCCGCTCGGCCAGCACCTTGGCGACCGGCGCGAGCGAGTACTTCTCGACCCGCCTGCCCTTGGGCCGCCCCAGGTGCGAGCAGCAGATCACCTTGGCGCCGCGCTCGAGCAGGTACCGCAGGGTCGGCAGCGCCGCCCGCACGCGCAGGTCGTCGGTGACGCGCCCCTGGTCGTCGAGCGGCACGTTGAAGTCGTCGCGGACCAGGACCCGCCTGCCCTCGACCTCGGCCGCCTCGACCGTCCGCACCTCCACGGCCATCTACAGCACCGCCCGGACCATGGCACAGGCGCTCTTGGGGGGCCGTGGGGGGAGCGAGCTCCCCCCACGTGGATGGATCTGCCCCGGCG
>JBKPDO010000205.1:0-31689 GCA_046727955.1 bacterium
AACGGCACTATGAGCGGCTGCTTGATTTCCGCACGGGGCTGCGACGGTTCCTGCGCTGGAGCGCTGAGCAGGCCGCCACGGTGGGCGTGACCCCGGCCCAGCACCAGCTCCTGCTCGCGATCCGCGGCCACCGCGACCCGGCCGGCCCGACCATCCGGGATGTGGCCGGCTACCTGCTGGTGCGCCATCACAGCGCCGTCGAGCTGGTCGACCGTGCGGTGGTGGCCGGGCTGGTCGAGCGGCGCCAGGATGGAGACGACTTGCGGGCGGTGCGGCTTCGCCTCACCGCGGACGGGGCTGAGCGTCTCGCCCGGCTGACCGCCTCGCACCTGGAGGAGCTCAGGCGGCTCGCGCCGCAGCTCGAAGCGCTGTGGGACGGGCTCGACACGAGCCTTGACGCAGGCGAGCCAAGCTCCTCCCCGGCCGGGCCGGACGATCGACCTTGGCCTCCACGTTGAGCCCTCGGGCGGGCGGGTCGTCCGCGGGTGGCTGGCGGACCACGACGGCCTGCAGCCGGCCTGCCACGACGTGCTCGAGGAGCTACGACCGGGAGCTGGGGTGCTTGGGCTGGTCGAGCTCGGCCAGCGTGTGCCGCACCCGGGCGGCAATGTGCTGGAGGTGGGGCAGCGCGGCCATGCCGACGGCCGCCCCGAACACGAACCAGAAGACGGCTTCCATTTCCTACCCCCGACCATGCGGTGGGTTACATCGTGCCACGATATTGGATCGTAGCACGATGCGGACTCGACGACGGCGATCCCATCGCCAGTCCCTCCCAACTCCTGCTACGCCACCGGTGAATGGCGGTTGTCTCTTGCCATCCGCCGGCTCGGAGCCTGCAGCCTGAGGCAACGGATTGACCTTGGGGCTGCGCCGGTGGGCGGGTTTAGGGCCGGCGCCGGGGGCGGGTCTCCACCGATAGCAGGTCCAGGCTTGGCGGATCAGCCGGCCCATGGTGATGATCACCTGGGCGAGGGCAAGCCAGAACTCGACGACCGGTGTGTTGCGTTCGGTGCACCAGCGCAGCTTGCCGAAGTTGTTGCCCCAGGCGTGGGTGCGCCCCACCGGCCACCGCTTGGTGGCCTGGATCGGGGCGGGGATGCCTTTGTGGGCGATCTGGCCTGCAAGGCCCCGCTCGGCCAGGGTGGTACGGGTCTTGTCACTGTCATAGCCCGCGTCCAGGTGCACCGTGGGCTCCTCGGGCAGCGGCCCGAGCTTGTCGAGGGTGGCAAGGGTCTGGTCCAGGGTCGGGCCGAGCAGGGGGGAGTCGTGGCGGTTGGCGGTGGCTGGCACCGCTGCCAGCGGGATGCCCTTGGCCTCAGTGGCGACCGAGCGCTTGAGCCCCTGCTTGCCGCGGTCGACCGGGCTGCGTCCGGCAACCTCGCCGCCGCAGGGGGCCTTGGTGATGCACCCGTCGATGGCGAGATCGTCCAACTCCAGGCCGAGCATGCGGTCGTACGCGGCCAGGACCAGCAGGTGTAGGTGCGCGGCCAGGCCCAGGGCGATCCACTGGTCGCGGCGGCGTCTGAGGGTGGTGGCCGAGCAGGTGGCGTCTTCGATGTGGCGGTAGCTGCAGCCGAAGACCAGCACCTGGATGAGCTTGTCGAAGATGGCCCGGTCGGGGATGCGGGGGCGGTGGCAGCCCAGCGGGTGGGTGTCTTGCCGGGTGGGTAGGAGGGCGGCGAACTGGTCCCAGAGGGGCTCGAGGATGCAGGATGGCAGGAGAGGCGTCCACGGGGCACCTCGTCGGGTGTGTTGGCACATGCCCGGATTCAGGCAAACGCGTGCCTGTGTTACAAATCCGGCTCTCGCTCTCCCGCCCTACCCCACGCGGCCACGTCCAAGCCGCACCCGGCCGAAAGCGGCCAACGGCGGCCACCTCCCAGGGGGTCAGAGGGTCAGACCACCGCGGTACGAGCCCCGGCCGCGTCCACGCGGGATCACGGTGGGTCCGGACGGTCACCGTGGTCGGGGTGGCGGGGGGGGCGCGCCCCCCGGCGGTAATTGGGGGGCCCCCCGGGCGGGCCCCCCCCCCCCCCCGCCACCCCACCCCGCCACAGCGCAGTCAAGCCCAGCCCCAAACAGCAACCACCCACCGGGGACCCAGGCACCCCGCCGCACAAACCGACACGGCACCACCCGATAGGGGCGCACACCACATCAGCAGCCCAACAAGCCCAGCGCCAGCGCCGAACCCAAACGCCGCACGCGGGCTGGGGACTGGACCGGCCCCCGTGACCCACGGGGCGGGCCGGAACGGTCCCCCGTGACCCCGCGGGGCGGGCCGGATCGATCCCCGCCGACGCCGCGGGCGGGCCGCATCCTGCGACGCGACCCGCCCGCGGCAGAACCCTCAGCGCTTCAGCGTCTCACCTCACCGTGAACGGGGCAGTCAGTGCGCCCACCACCACCTGGTACGCGCCCGGCTCCACCGCCGGCGTCCCCATCCCGTTGATATCCGCCGGCGTCACCGCCAGCCGCGAAACCGGGAACGACACCTCGACCGTCCTGCTCTCACCCGGATCCAGCGTCACCCTGGTAAAAGCGACCAGCCGCCTGTCCGGCGCCACCACGTCGCTCACCGGCTGGTGAACGTACACCGGCACCACGTCCGTCCCGGCCCGCGTGCCCGTATTCGCCACCGTAAGCGTCACCGTCACCGTGCCCTTCGTCGAAACCGTCCCCGACGCCGACAGCCCGCTCCTCTGGAACGTCGTGTAGGAAAGGCCCGTACCGAAGGCGAACAGCGGGTTGTAGCCGGAGCCCTGCCCGGAATTGGTCCCCGGCAGCAGGTCGAGGAACTTCGGCTGGTCACCCGGTAGCGAGGGCGCACCCTGGTTGAACTGGGACAGCGGCGGGCTCTGCGTCGACTCCGACGGCCAGCTGACCGGCAGCTTGCCGCTCGGGTTGACCCTGCCGAAGAGGACATCGGCCACCGCCGAGCCCCCTTCGGTCCCAGGCAGGTAGGCCATCAGCAGGCCGTCCGCCTGCGTGCCCGGGCCGAGCGCCAGCGGCCGTCCCGCGATGACCACGACGATCACCGGCTTGCCCGTCGCCCGCAGCGCGGCGATCAGCGCCTGCTGGTCGGCGGCGAGCGCAGGGGCCGGGTTGTCGCCGAGACCCTCCGAATACGGCTTCTCACCGACCGCCACCACCACGGCGTCGGCCGTGCGCGCCTCGTCCACCGCCGTCTGCTGGTCCCGCGCCAGGACGACGTTGGTGGAAGGCACCGCCGCCTTGATCCCCTGGAACACCGTCGTCGCATCCGGGATCTGGTCCGGCCGCCCGATGCAGCAGTTGCGATGGTCGGCCGGGTCAAGGGGCTGGAACGCCCCTTGCCAGCTCACGCTCCAGCCGCCGAGCTGGTTGGCGATCGCCGGAGCGCAGTCCGCGGTCGGCGCCTGAACCGGGGCGTCGCACCCCGCGCTCGGTCCGGCCACCACGATCTTGCTCAGGTTGGTCCCCAGCGGCAGTGTCGGGTTGCCCGCGGCGTTCTTCTGGTTGCGCAGCAAGGTGATCGACTCATCCGCCGCCTGGCGGGCCAGGTCGCGGTTGGCGGCGACCGCCGCGTCCGCCTTGGAGGGGTCCACGAAGGGGTGGTCGAACAGCCCGAGCTCGAACTTCAGCCTGAGGATCCTGCGCACGGACTGGTCGACCCTGGCCCTCGAGATGACCCCGTTGTGGACGTTGTCCAGCATGGCCTTCTGCCAGGCGGTCGAGTCGAACGGCGTCATGGACATGTCGACGCCGGCGTTCACCGCCTTGGCCACGGCCTCAGTGTAGTTAGCGGCGACGTGGTAGGCGCTCTGGAGCGCGCCCACGTCCCCGTAGTCGCTGATGACCACGCCCTTGAAGCCCATCTTGCCCCGCAGGACGTCGGTGAGCAGGTAGTGGGAGGCGGTGGCCGCGATGCCGTTCACCGAGCCGGAGTTGACCATCACGGTGGCCGCGCCTCCGTCGATCCCACCCTGGTAGGACGGGAGGATCGTGTCTTGGAGGTAGCGGATGGGGAGCTGGGCCTCGGTCCGGTCATGCCCGGTGAGCGACTGCGAGTAGCCGGCGAAGTGCTTCACGGTCGCCGCGACCTGCGGCGAATTGAAGCCGCCACCCTGCATCCCGCGTATGTTGGCCGCCCCCATCGCCGCCGCCAGCGCGGGCGCCTCGGCCCAGGTCTCGTAGTAGCGGCCCCAGCGGGTGTCGCGAGCCAGGTCCTGGACCGGCGCGAAGTTCCAGTTCCCGCCCGTCGCAAGCAACTGCTGCCGGGTGGCGGCCCCGGTGGCCTCCGCCAGCGCGGGGTCCCACGTGGCCCCCATGCCGATCGACTGCGGCATGAGCGTGGCCTTGAACGGGTGGCCGAACCCGTGGACGGCGTCGACCCCGTAGATGATCGGAATGCCCAGCCGTGAGTTGTCGATCGCGAACTTCTGGATCGCGTTGTACTGGTCAGCCCATCCCTTGCCGCTGTTGTCGGCGGGGTTGTCGGTTCCCCCGGAGAGGATCGAGCCGGTGTGGTTGTCGACGAACACACGCTGCAGGCAGACCTCCTGCAGCGGCTGGTCGCTGCCGCCGTTGCAATCGCCGTTGGCCGGCGCGCTCGGCGCCCGAAGCTTAAAGACGACGATCTGGTCCATCTGACCGACCTTCTCCTCAAGCGTCATCCGCCCGAGCAGGTCGTTGACCCTGGCCGTGATGGGGACCTTGGGGTTGCGGTAAGCCGGCGTCTGGCCGCTCGGGCCCGCGAGGGCGGGCACGGCGATGCTCGCGGCGACGCATGATGCCGCGAGCATCGCCGCCGCGGCGACCCTGGCGCGGCGACGCCGTGGCCAGGGGCCGGACAGCAGCTTGCGGAGCTTGGCAACGGGCATGGCACCCTCCGTTCCTCTCGGGGCCGTCTTGGTGGACTGGTCGCCGTGCGAAAACGTTTACGCATCAGTGCGTCGGAGGCCATGAATACCTAGTTCGTTCTGACCGGACCGGAGTCTGGACCCGGTGCCAGCGACTGTCAAGACTGGATCGGCCCCACGTTTGTTCGGCACTGCGCGGCCAGGTCGTCCTTTGCGTGTGGGTCCTGTTCGCTGTGGACCTTGACAAGGGGAGCGGTCGGAAGCTTGACTCCGTATACGTTGTATACGTTTACGGAAGGGATATCACGGGCCCCCAAGATCGAGATCGTTCCGTGGGGCCGGGTGGGCATCATGGTGGACATCCGGGAGCTGGCCCGCCGCAGTGGTGTGTCCGTTGCCACCGTGTCCAGGGCACTGAACGACCGGGCCGAGGTGAGCCCGACCACCCGCGAACGCATCATCGAGCTCGCCCGAGAGCTCGGCTACTCTCCAAACCACCCGGCCAGGACGCTGGTCCGCCGCCGCTCTGACATGGTCGGCCTGATCTGGGACACTGGCGCTGAAATCGAGGCCCACGACAGCCGCCACCCGTTTCTTCAGGACCTTCTTATCGGGCTCAAGCGCGCGCTGAGCGACGCCAGCTACCACCTGATGCTGCTCTCCATCGCTCAGGCCGGCGCGAGGGTCGACGCCTATGTGCGCGCCGCTCAGCAGCACAGCCTCGACGGCGTCCTGATGATGGCGGTCGACCCGGACCATCCGGCGATTACCGCCCTGGTCGCCTCCCAGATCGCCTGCGTCGGTCTCGACCTGCCGGTGCGTGGGCCACGAGCGACCCACGTCACCTCGGACAACCGCACGGGAGCGGTGGCCGCCGTACGCCACCTGCACGCGCTGGGGCACCGGCGCATCGCCACCATCACCGGCCCACCGCACATGCTGCCCGCAGCCGAGCGACTCGCCGGCTACCGCTACGAGATTGCCCGGCTCGGGCTCGAGTACCGTGGGGAGTACGTCCTGAACGGTGACTTCTTCCTGCCCAGCGGATACGAGTGCGCGAGCCGCCTGCTCAGGCTGGCGGAGCCGCCGACGGCCATCTTCGCCGCCGGCGACGAGATGGCGATCGGCGCCATGCACGCGATCGCCGACGCCGGTCTCCGGGTCCCCGACGACATCGCCATGGTGGGCTTCGACGACATCGAGGCGGCTTCGCTGGTGCGTCCCACGCTCAGCACGATCGTGCAGGACCGTCGCGCGTTCGGCGTGGCGGCGGTCGCCGCCCTGATGGACACCCTCGCCGCACCGGGCGACAGCGGTGACGGCGTCGTGCCCGCCCCGCGGATCGTGCCCACCAAGCTGGTCGTGCGGGCCTCGTGCGGCGCCTCACGACAGTCACGAGCTCGGCTGGAATCGTGACATACCTGGGCGGGGTGACAGATTTGCGCATCGACACGGGCGGCGTGGAGCCTGTCTGGACTCCGGGATTCCCGGGACCCCTCCGGCCCCGGACCCGCCATCGACCAGATTGGCTGTCCGATGACGCGACGAGATCGTCAACAGGACCTAGAGTCGTTGGTGTGGAAGGCTCGAGACTGGGGAGCGCTGTGGCGAGGACACAGGAGCCGGGGGTTGGCGGCTCCCTGGAGTCGCCGCGCGCTGGCCAGGGCTGCTCCGAGGTGGTCTACCTGTGTAACCTGGTCAATCCAGAGCGGGTCATCGTCGGTAACGACCTGAGCCTGGCCGGTGAGGTGGTCCTGCAGCCGCTACGAGAGGTGGTGCGGCGGAGCGCGATCCGCTCAGCCGCCGAGCACGTCGGCGCGTTCGCGCTGCTGCGCGGTTCGGACGGCTTCGTCTCATCGCGGCTTCGCCTCGCGGCAGGGTATGCGGATGACAGCTGGCAGCCCGACCGCCGTGGCCAACCGCGGCCGGCCAGACCGCGGGAGGACCAGGTCCCGCGGAGGAGGTGAGAGAGCCGGCAAGAGCCCACGAGACAGCGCGCTACGAGACAACGCACCAACCGTTCCACGAAGCGAGGTGGGAATTTGATGGGTGTACGCATGGCCCGAGCCCTCCGGCTCGTCGCCGTCGTCGGGGTGGCCGCGCTGCTGGCGGCCGCCTGTTCCACCAGCAACAACAACAAGGGCGGGACCTCCGGCGGGGGGGCCAAGAAGATCGCCCTGCTGCTGCCAGAGACCAAGACGACCCGCTACGAAGCCCAGGACCGGCCGTTGTTCGAGGCCAAGGTGAAGGCGCTGTGCTCCGACTGCCAGATCCTGTACTCCAATGCCAACCAGGACGCCACCACACAGCAGAACCAGGCCGACGCCGCCCTGACCAACGGCGCCAAGGTGCTGGTGCTCGACCCGGTCGACTCGGCGTCGGCGGCGTCGATCGTCTCCAAGGCCAGGTCGCGCAACGTCCCGGTGATCAGCTACGACCGGCTGATCCTCAACTCCGACCTCGACTACTACATCTCCTTCGACAACGTGCAGGTCGGCAAGCTGCAGGCGTCGTCGCTGGTGGACAAGCTCAAGAGCCAGGGCAAGCACGGCTCGGTCGTGATGATCAACGGCGCGCCGACCGACAACAACGCCAAGCTGTTCAAGCAGGGCGCGCACAGCGTGCTCGACAGCAGCGGGTTCAAGATCGGCAAGGAGTTCGACACGCCGGACTGGAGCCCGGACAAGGCGCAGACCGAGATGGACCAGGCGATCACCGCGCTCGGCAAGACCGGGTTCGTCGGTGTGTACGCGGCCAATGACGGCACCGGGGGCGGCGCCATCGCGGCGCTCAAGGGCGCGGGGATCAGCCCGCTCCCGCCGGTGACCGGGCAGGACGCCGAGCTGGCGGCGGTGCAGCGTATCCTTACCGGCGAGCAGTACATGACGGTGTACAAGGCGATCAAGCCGGAGGCCGAAAAGACCGCCGAGTGGGCGGTCGACATCGTCAACGGCAAGACCTCCGACGCCGCCGCACTGGCCACCACCAAGGTCAACAACGGCCAGAAGGACGTGCCCTCGATCATCCTGACTCCGGTCGCGGTCACCAAGGCCAACGCCAAGCAGACCATCGGGCAGATGATCTCGGACGGCTTCCTCAAGGCCAGCGACATCTGCTCCGGAACGGCCGCTTCCGCCTGCCAGCAGATCGGCATCTCCGGATGACGTCCGAGCGGCGGCGGGCTCTCCAGGGCTCGCCGCCGCCCGGCCTGGTGCAAGGGAGGCAGCGTGCCCGACAGCGCGCCTGACAACACGCCCCTGCTCGAGCTGCATGGGGTGAGCAAGCGATTCGGCGCCGTGCAGGCGCTCACGGACGTGGACTTCGAGGCCCGAGCGGGCCGGGTCACCGCGCTGGTCGGTGACAACGGCGCGGGGAAGTCCACCCTGGTAAAGATCATCGCCGGCATCGTCGCGGCCGATGAGGGCGAGTACCGGTTCGAGGGCCGAGAGGTCCAGGTGCACACCCCGCAGGCGGCCACCGCGCTGGGGATCGCGACCATCTACCAGGACCTGGCGCTGTCCGACAACCTCGACGTGGTCGCCAACCTGTTCCTCGGCCACGAGGAGCTCGGCGGTTTCCAGCTGCTCGACGAGACCGGCATGGAACAGGAGGCAAGCAAGGTCCTCAAGCGCTTGGCCGTGCGCATCCCCAGCGTGCGGACCCAGGTCGCGTCACTGTCGGGCGGGCAGCGCCAGTCGGTCGCCATCGCCAGGTCGATACTGGGCGAGCCCAAGATGGTGGTGCTGGACGAGCCAACCGCCGCGCTCGGGGTGGCCCAGACCGCCCAGGTCCTCGACCTGATCCGCACCCTGCGCGAGCAGGGCCTGGCGGTGGTGGTGATCAGCCACAACCTGGCCGACGTGTTCACGGTGGCCGACACCATTGTGGTGCTGTTCCTCGGCCGCCAGGTAGGCGTGCTGAACGCCAAGGAGACCAACTCCGACGAGGTCGTGGCCGCGATCACCGGCTCCAGGGCCGCCGAGGAGCCAGAGCCAGCGGAGGTGAGCGAGCAGTGACCGTCTCCGACCTCGACCCGCGTCTGGTCACCGAGCAGCCTGGGCTGGCCGGGGCCTGGGCGGGCTTCCGTCGCCGTCTGGCCCAGGGCGAGCTGGGCGCCGTGCCCATCGTGTTCGGCCTCGCGGTCATCTGGCTGATCTTCTGGATCGCCAACAGCCGCTTTCTCAGCGCGGAGAACCTCACCAACCTGGTCCTGCAGACGGCGTCCACGGGCACGATCGCGGTAGGAGTCGTGCTGGTGCTGCTGCTCGGCGAGATCGACCTGTCGGTAGGGGCGGTCAGCGGGGTCGCCGCGGCGATCATGGCCGTGCTCAACGTCAAGCACGGCGTGCCCGGCTGGCTGGCGATCCTGGCTGGACTGGGCGTAGGGGCGGCGATCGGCGCCTTTCAAGGATTCTGGACGACCCGCTTCCGCATCCCGGCGTTCGTGGTCACCCTGGCCGGGCTGCTGGCCTGGACGGGAGCGCTGCTGTTCGTGCTGGGCTCCACGGGCACGGTCAATCTCTCGGACACGACCATCACCGGGCTGGCCAACACCTTCTACGTCCCCTTGGACGCGTGGTTGCTGGCGGTGGCGGTGATCGTCGTCTACACGGCCGCCAAACTCTGGGAGCGGCGCAGGCGGGCCGCGGCCGGTCTGCCCATCCCCCCCGTGCAGCTCCTGGCCACCCGGATCGCGGTTCTGGCCGTGGCCGCCCTGGCGACCGCGGCGGTGCTGAGCGCCGACCGGGGGCTACCGCTGGCCCTGGTGATCTTCGGCGGCATCGTAGTCTTGGTCGATCTGCTGATCCGCCGCACACGCTTCGGGCGTCACGTGCTCGCCGTCGGCGGGAACGCGGAGGCGGCCAGGCGGGCCGGTATCCAGGTCAACAACGTGCGCCTGGTGGTGTTCACGCTCGCCTCCACGCTGGCCGCGGCCGGTGGCATCCTGGCAGCCGCGCGGCTGTTCGCGGTCAACCAGTCCTCGGGGGCCAGCGACACGCTGCTGAACTCGATCGCCGCGGCCGTGATCGGCGGGACCAGCCTGTTCGGCGGCCGTGGCTCGGCCTACTCGGCCCTGCTGGGGGGCTTGGTGATCTTCTCCATCGACAACGGCATGAACCTGCTCGGGGTGGCGTCCTCAACGAAGTTCATGGTCGAGGGCGCGGTCCTGCTGCTGGCCGCCACCGTGGACGCCGTCGCCCGCCGCGGCCGTCAGGCCGCCGGCAGGGCCTGAACCTCACAGGCCTGGACCTCGGGGGCCACGGGCTTCCCGGCACCGGGGCTTCCCGGTGCCGAGCCTTGGGCTTCCCGGGGCCGGGGCTCGCGACCCTGGGGGGCCTTGGGCTTCCCGGGGCCGGGGCTCGCGACCCCGGTCGCCGGGCCGCCAGCCTCCCCGGGGGCGGCGTCCGGGTCCGGGGGCGGGCCCATGCCGCCGCCGCCCGGCGTCGCCACCGTGACGACGTCGCCCGCCCGCAGCTGGCGGCTCGTCTTGGGCGGCAGCTGGGTGCCGTTGAGCAGATTGCGGCCCGGCCTGCCGGGAGACCCGCCACGTGCGCCCGCTGGGCCGTGGCGGCGCCGGTCGGTCAGCAGCGACAGGCTCGCCGCCTCCAGGACTCGCACCGAGCGGACCACGCCGTCCCCGCCGCGCTGCCTGCCCGCGCCTCCACTCCCGTAGGCCAGCTCGTAGCGCTCGACCCGCATCGGGTACTCGATCTCCAGCGCCTCGATCGGCGTGTTGAGCGTGTTGCTCATGCCGACGTGGACCCCGCTCGGCCCGGGGCCTCGGCTGGAGGCCCCCTGCCCGCCGGCGATCGTCTCGTAGTAGGTCCAGCCCCGGCCGCCGATCACCAGGTTGTTCATGGTCCCCTGCCCGGCGGCGGGCAGGTCGGCGCACTGCGCCAGTGCGGCCAGGACGGTGTCGGCGAGGCGCTGGCTGCTCTCGACGTTGCCGGCCACCACCGCCGCCGGCCAGCGCGCGTTGACCAGGCTGCCCAGGGGTGCGCGGATCTCGACCGGTGCGTATGTGCCGGCGTTGGCTGGCACGTCGCCTGGCAGCAGCACCCGCAGCGCGAAGTAGCACGCCGAGCGGGTCACCGCCAGCGGGCAGTTGACGTTCCCGGCCACCTGCGGCGCGGTGCCGTCGAAGTCCACCGTCATGCGGTCGCCCGAGATCGTGACCGCCACCCGGATGGGGATGTCCTTGTCGCTGACCCCGTCGCCCTCCAGCTCGCTCTCCGCCTGGTAGACGCCGTCCGGCAGGCCGGCCAGGGCCTCGCGGGTGCGGCGCTCCGCGTACGCGAGCACCTCGCCGAAGGCGGCGCGCACCAGCTCAGCTCCGCGCCGCGCCACCAGCTCGGCCAGTCGCTGCTGCGCCAGCCGGTTGGCGGCGAGCTGCGCCTGGAAGTCGCCGCGCCGCAGCCTCGGGGTGCGCGAGTTGGCCAGGATGAGCGCGAGCACGTCCTCGTCCAGGCGACCCTCGCTGGCCAGGCGCACCGGCGGGATCACCAGGCCCTCCTGCCAGATCTCGCGCGAGTCGGACGGCATCGACCCGGGCCGCATCCCGCCGACGTCGGAGTGGTGCGCCCGCGTGACCGCGAACGCCAGCCGCTCGCCGCCGAGGTCGACCGGCGAGACCAGCGTCACGTCCGGCAGATGCGTGCCGCCGCTGTAGGGGTCGTTGATGGCGAAGACCTCGCCAGGCGCGGGGTGCCGCGCCATGACGGCGGCGACCGCCTCGGGCATGGCGCCGAGGTGCACCGGGATGTGCTCGGCCTGCGCCACCATCCTTCCCTCGGCGTCGAAGAGCGCGGTCGAGCAGTCGTGGCGCTCCTTGATGTTGGACGAGTACGCGCCGCGCACCAGCAGGGTGCCCATCTCCTCCGCGATGCCGCTGAGCGCGCTCGACAGCACCGACAGCAGCACCGGGTCCAGCCTCGGGTCGCGTGGCCGCCCCGGGCCCTTCCGGCTCATCGGCTCTTCCGGCTCATGGCCCCTCCGCTCACGGGCGCCGCTCATGGGCGCCACTCCAGCTCGAGCGAACCGACGCCGTCGACGATCGCACGCCAGCCAGGGCGGATCACCACGGTGGACTCCGGATGCTCGACCACGGCGGGGCCCGCCAGCTCCGCGCCTGGCTCCAGGTCGGCACCCGCCACGACCTCGACCTGGAGCCAATCGCCGTCGACGTTGACGGCTCGCCGCCGGCTCGAGCCGGGCGGGCCAGCTTCCCCGGCCGAGCTGGCGCGATCTCGGCGGATCTTGGCGCGCAGCTCCGGCTTGGGGACCGGGACGGTGGCGACCAGGCGCAGGCTCACCAGCTCGATCGGCTCGTCCTCCATGCGGTAGCCGTAGCGGCGCGCATGTTCCACGTGAAACCTTGGACCGAGATCATCGAGGTCGGCGACCGCGACCGTCAGCTCAAACGACTGGCCGCGGTAGCGCAGGTCTGCCCGACGTTCCAGCGCCGGGCCGTCCAAGTCCTTGCGCGCCCGCTCCTCCAGGTCGGCGTAGGCGGCGGCCACCTCCGCGGGGTCGACTTCGTCCAGCCGCCCGAGCAGCGGGCGCAGGTAGTCGCGGCGCAGGTCCGAGATCGCCAGGCCCAGCGCCGACAGCACCCCTCCCGCTCGCGGTACGAGCACGCGGCCCATGCCGAGCTCCTCGGCGAGCGCGCAGGCATGCATGCCACCGGCGCCACCGAAGGCGAGCAGGGTGAGGTCGCGCGGGTCGATCCCCCGCTCCACGCTCATCAGCCGCAGGGCGCGGACCATCTCAGCGTTGGCGACCCGCACCACGCCGAGGGCGGCCTGCAGCGGTCCGGCCCCGAGCCGCTTGGCGAGGGCGGCGAGCGCGCGCTCGGCCAGCTCCCGCCTGAGCACCACACCCTCGGCGCCTCCGAGCCTGGCGCTGTCCGGCAGGTGGCCGAGCAGGAGGTTCGCGTCGGTCACGGTGGGCTCGGCGCCGCCGAGCCCGTATGCGGCCGGGCCTGGGTCGGCGCCGGCCGAGTGGGGCCCGACGCGCAGCGCCCCGCCCTCGTCGACCCAGGCGATGGAGCCGCCACCGGCGCTGACCGAGTGCACGTCGACCATGGGCAGCTTGATGGGCACGCCGGCGATCACCGATTCCGTGGTGGTCTGCACGGTACCGTCGAGCACCGCGGCCACGTCGGTGGAGGTGCCGCCCATGTCGAGGGTCAGCAGGTCCCGGTGGCCGGAGAGGCCGGCCACCCAGGCGGCGCCCACGACCCCGCCGGCCGGGCCGGACAGCACGCAGCTCGCGGCGTGGCCGGCGGCCCGCTCGATCTCGACCACACCGCCGGACGACTGCATCACCAGCGGTGCGGGGAAGCCACGCCGCCGCAGCTCGCCCGCCAGCCGCTCCAGGTAGGCGGCCAGCCGCGGGGTGAGGTAGGCGTCGGCGACGGTGGTGGAGAAGCGCTCGTATTCGCGGACCTCCGGCAGCACCTCGCTGGAGCGCGACACGGTGACGCCGGGGAGAGCCGATTCCAGCGCCGTCGCCACCCGCCGCTCGTGCTCCGGGTGCAGGAAGGAGAAGAGCAGGCAAACCGCCACCGCCTCGACGCCCGCGGCCGCGACGGCCGCGACCGCGGCCTCCAGGCTCTCCTGGTCGAGCGGCGCGACCTCGCCCCACGGTCCCATGCGCTCGGGTACCACGAAGCGAAGCTCCCGCGGGACCAGCGGTGCTGGCCGGTCCATGGTCAGGTCGTACAGGGACGGCCGCTGCTGGCGGCCGATCTCGATCACGTCGCGGAAGCCGGCGGTCGTCACCAGCGCGGTACGGGCGCCGCGCCGCTCCAGCAGCGCGTTGGTGGCCACGGTGGAGCCGTGTGCGAAGGCGGCTACGCGGCCGGGCTCGATCCCCGCGGCCTGCAGCGCCCGCAGCACGCCCTCGGCCTGGTTGCGAGGGGTGGAGGGCACCTTGGCGGTGATCAGCCGGCCGTCGACCACCGCGACCAGGTCGGTGAAGGTCCCGCCGACGTCGACGCCGATGCGAACGCCGCTCATCGGCTCCTCCAGGCGGACGTGCCCCGGTCAGGCCCAGGCTGTCTCGGCATTGCCGCGCTCGAGCTCGAGCCGCTCCAGCTCCAGCCGCGCCTCCAGGATCTGGCGGTCCAGCTCCTTGACCATGTGGCCGAGCAGGTCCCAGCCCTCGTCGGCAGCCTTCTCGACGCGGCGGCGCAGCCACCCCATGGCAGAGGACTCGAGCGTGGCGAAGCGCTGGTCGATTACCCCCAGGCGAGTCCGCACGCGCGCGATCTGGCGGATGATCCGCTCCAGCTCCGCGGTGGGGTTCGAGCCGACCACGCTCTCGGGGCTCTGGTCCCACTCGTCCAGCAGGTGCCGCAGGGTCTCGAGGTCGCCCTGCTCGTAGGCGTGGTTGGCGGCGACCATCAGATTGGTGCGCCGCTCGCGCTCGCCGGGGTCACGCGCGAGGTCAGGATGGATCAGGCGGGCGAGCAGGCGGAAGAGCCGCTTGGCCTCCACCGAGACCATGCGCCGGAACTCGGGCTCCGGCTCGCGGTCGCCCCATGCCCAGGCCCAGTTCTGCCCGTCGCCGTCCGGGTCGTTCCCGTCCAGTCCGCCCGAGCCGTCGCCGCCCGGGCCGTCGCTGCCCTGGGCGTTCGTGTCCCGGCCGGCGTCGCCGCCCTCGCCCCGGCCGAGCTTGGCGCGCTCGATCTGGTCGGCCAGGTCGTCGAGGATGGCGTAGCGCTGCCCGAGGGCGCGCCGGTAGCGGATCTCGAACTCGCTCAGGTCGGTCTCGAACGCCTCGCGCTCCGCCTCCCGCCCGGCCAGGCGTCGCCTCATGCCTGCCAGTTCCGCCCGCTTGTGGGCGAGCTCCGCAGCGACCGGACCGACGTAGAGCTCGATTGCGCCACCGGTGTAGTGGCCCATGAAGGTCATCGCCTGGGCACCCTCACTGCCGGCGAGCGTGCAGGCGCGGGTGGGGGCGTCACCGCGCGCTGCGTGCTGGAGGCCCCGTGCGTGCTGGAGGCCCCGTGCATGCTCGACGGGCTTGGTGGCTGCGCCAGTAGGTGGACTTGGGCTGCGCCGGCCCTCAGACGGCGCCTCGCCGCGTTGTCGTCGTCGCGCGGGCAACCAGCCCGCGCTCCTCCTCCGCCTTGCGATGCAAGCCTTTCGAACCGGCTCGCACCAACCCACCCACTGGCGCAGCCACTTAGGCCGGCCGGCGTCGCTGTGCTGCTGCCGAGGGTCGTCGCTCACTCCTTGCCTTGGGCCACGTGCCGTTCAGTCGGATGGCGTCGCTGCCGGACCGGATGGCGCCGCGCTGTCCTTGTAGGCCGCTGAAGTTACCTGAGCCGGGCAGCGGGCTGCTACCCGGGCAGCCTGGCAGGCATTCAACCTGCTCGACCGACGTCAGCCGGGCGGGAGGTCGTAGGCGCGGGCGAGGGCGGCGCGCACGAGCTTGGCCGTGATCACCGTCTGGGACTCATGCGGCCCCAGGGGCGGCCACTGCACGCGTCTTCACGCAATACCAGCCCGGGCAGTACGTGAACGGCGGTGGAACACGAACTTTCTGATTGCAGTCAGCGCCGTGGTGGCACAAGATGGGGATGTCCAACGCCCCACCCTTTACCACGGCGGTACCGTGGGGAAGGAGGCGATGGCCCTTGGAGACTCCGCCCGACAACTAGCGGGCGGGCGACCCCCCAGGGTCGCCCGCCATCTCCGAGCGATCCGTCGGCTGACGGCGATCGAGGATCCGAAATCTCGCGGCGGTCGCGATTGCGCGCTCCGACCCGACCGCGAAAGCTCTGATCCGTGAGCCGACGGGTCGTTTTTGTATCTGGAGAGGGCCGCGAGGCCGCGCTCGGACCTGCTCGGACCCGCTCGGGCCTGCCCGGACCCGCTCGGGCCTGCCCGGACCCGCTCGGGCCTGCTCGGACCCAGCTCAGCTCGACAGAGCCGCGAGGGCCGTGCGCAGGCAGACCTCGCGCACCACCGCCGGGTTGGTCTCGGCGTACCGGACGATCGCGCCCTGCAGGCCGACCAGCACCTGGGTGGCGCGCACCCTGGCGGCCAGGCCCGGCTCCGGCCCGATCAGGTGGGCGTAGAGCGCCTCGTTGACGGTTGTCAGACGCTCATTGATGCGAGCGTGGTTGCGCACCCCGACGTCGTTGGCGAGCAGGCTGACGACCTGGCAGTTGTCGATGAAGGTGTCGATGTAGCTCTCCAGGAACGCCCGCAGGTCGTCGTTGCCGCGGATCTCCGGGCCGCCGGTGGCCAGCTCGTTGATGCGGTCCAGCAGCGGGCCGACGAGGCTCATGACCAGGTCGTCCTTGGCGCCGAAGTGATGATACAACCCGCTCTTGGAGATGCCGAGCCGCGTGGAGATCTCGCGCAGCGAGGTCCGGTCGTAGCCCTGCTTGCGAAACAGCTCCAGCGCGCACGCGAGAATCTGCTCCCGCCGTGAGCCGCCAGAAGGCGGGGTGGCGCCGTCGCCAGCCACCAATGCCCTCCTTGCGTTGCCGATCATGCCAAAACCCGAGGGGATCATAGCGTCCCTGGTACATAACCGAGACGACGTAGCCCGGTCGGCCCACTTCGCCCTAGCCGATCGGAGCTGCTCCCGGCACAGTCCGGCCTGCCCCAGTTATACTCCCCCGCGTCGTCCGCGTTTTTCCTGACAAACGCACGAGTTCACTCTGAGTGGTCTCCTTACTACTCCCCGCGAATACCGCAAAGGCGTTGATTCGGCAGGTGAAGGCGAGTAGCCTATCCCGGGTCCGGAGAGCCGACCGGGCGACCGGTCAGCAAAGGAACGAGACGATAACGAGACGATGGGGGCAGCCATGGGGCGCCGCCGCGAGTTTCCCGCCGATGGCACCAACCCCTACTCGATCAGGGCGGTCGAGCGCGTCTGCGACCTGCTCGACCTGCTCCAGGAGACCCCCGACGGCGTCTCGCTGCTGCGCGCCGCCGAGGTCACCTCGCTGCCCAAGAGCTCCGCGTTTCGCTACCTGGCCACCCTGGAGGCGCGCCGCTACGCCGAGCGGGTCCCCTCAAGCGGCGACTACCGGCTGGGCTCGGCGTTTTTGCCGATGCAGGCCCACCAGCTGGACACGCTGGTGCGCCGCGCGCACGCCTACCTGGAGGAGCTGTGCGACCGGTTCGAGGAGACGGTGGCGCTCGGGGTGCTGGAGGGGCACCAGGTGATGTACCTGGACCTGGTGGAGAGCCCGCGGACGGTGCGGGTGGCGGCGCGCCGCGGCGACCGCTACCCGCTGCATTCCAGCGCGGTCGGCAAGGCGATCGCGGCGGGCCTGCCCGAGCACCGCGTGCGCGCCATCCTCACCGCCGAAGGCATGCCACAGCTGACGCCGCAGACGCTCACCGACGTCGAGACCTACCTCGGCGAGCTGGCCAAGGTGCGGGCGCTGGGCTACGCGGTGGACGACGGCGAGTACGAGGACGACGAGCGCAGCCTGGCGACGCCGCTGCCGTCGAGCAACCTGCCCGCCGCGCTGAGCGTCAGCGCCCCTGCCTCGCGGCTGCCCCTCGACAGCATCAAGGGTCTGGCAAAACCCCTGGTCGAGATCGCCGCGCAGCTTGCGAGCGACCTCGGCCGCACGTCATGACACGTCATGACGTGCGATGACATGTCATGTGCGGCCTGCAGGCACCGCATTGCGGGCACCTCCGTGCACTGACGCGCGCGGCGTGGTTTGATCAATTCTCCTGACCCGAGTAACTAGTACTCGGTGTCATCGTGGTGACCGCCGGCCATCGCCGGGATCGGGAGAGAGGGTATGTGCGGCATCATCGCGGTCGTTCGACGTCCGTCCAACCGCCCAGTCCCAGACCTGCACACCATTCTCGCCGGCATGGAGCGCGCTGCGGCCCTGACGCCCGGGATCCCGCCAGGCCGTGGGGAGCCGTCGGCGCTGGATCCCGCCGTCTGGGAGCCGGGGCCGCTGGAGAAGGCGGCGGAGCGGCTCGCCGAGGTGGACGGTTTGCTCCGCGGGCTTCCGGGGCTGCGCTGCCTGCTGGCCGACCCGGCAGGACGGCACGAGCTCGATCGCCGCGCGGCTGACCTGGAGCGCCGCGTCGAGCGCTTGGAGGCGCGCATCGACACCGGCCCGGCGAGCGTGCCGCCGGCCGCGCTCGAGGCGGTCAACGCCGCGCTGGTGCGCGCCAAGGACAGCCTGTGGGCGATCCGCCGCGACCGCATCGCCAACGCCGAGGCGGTGGAGGCGCTCGCCGGCCCGGCCCCCGGTCTGGCGGCGGTGGAGGCGTTCTTGTCCGTCCAGATCGCCCTCGCCGCGCTCGACCGCCTCGAGGTGCGCGGCCGCGACTCGGCCGGTCTGCACGTCCTGGTCAGCGGCCACGGGCTGGACCTGGACAGCGGCCAGCTCGCCGGTCTGCTGGAGCCGCGCCTTGCCGATCCGCTGTTCACCTCCGGCGCTCTGCGCACCCCGGCCGGCCATCTGAGCTTCGTCTACAAGGCTGCGAGCGAGGTCGGCGAGCTGGGCGACAACGGGCGCAGGCTGCGGGCGGCCATCGCCGGCGACCGGCTGCTGCAGCGCGCGCTCCAGGCCGAGGGCGCGCGCGCCGTGGTGCTCGCCCACACCCGCTGGGCGAGCGTCGGGCTGATCAACCAGGCGAACGCGCACCCGCTCAACCAGGAGGAGGATGGCGGCGCGGCGTTTCCCTACAGCGTGGCCGCGCTCAACGGGGACATCGACAACCACTTCGAGCTGCTGGCCCGCCACCGGCTGCGCATCTCGAGCGAGATCACCACCGACGCCAAGGTCATCCCGGTGCTGCTCGCGCGGCGCCTGGACGAGGGTCTTGAGCCTTCGGAGGCGTTCCGGCGCGCGGTGGTCGAGTTCGAGGGCTCGTTCGCGATCGGCGCGCAGACCGCCGCCGCGCCGGACCAGCTGCTGCTGGGAGTGCGCGGCAGCGGCCAGGGCCTCTACGTCGGCCTGGCCGACGCCGCCTTCCTGGTGGCGAGCGAGCCCTACGGCCTGGTCGCCGAGACCGCACGCTACCTGCGCCTGGACGGCGAGGCGACGACGGTCGAGGCTGACGGCGGCAGCGGGGTCAAGGGCCAGATCGTGGTCCTGGACCAGGCTCTGGCCGGCACGCTGGAGGGCATCCGGCGGCTGGACTACCAGGGCGGCGAGCTCGCAGTCGGCGAGGGAGACCTGCGACGCGCCGAGATCACCACCCGGGACATCGACCGTGGCCAGTTCCCCCACTACCTGCTGAAGGAGATCTCGGAGGCGCCCTCCTCGTTTCGCAAGACTCTGCGCGGGCGCATCCGCGAGCAGGGCGGGCGGCGCGTCACCGACCTCGGCCCAGAGGCGCTCCCGCCGCGGCTGCGCGAGCGTCTCGGGCGGGGCGAGATCCGGCGCGTGCTGGTGATCGGCCAGGGCACCGCGGCCGTCGCCGGGCAGGGCGTCGCCGCCGCGATGGCCGCGGCGCTCGCGGACGCGCAGCTCCGCATCACCGCGCTGCCCGCCACCGAGCTGTCCGGCTTCGGTCTGGACGCCAGCATGGACGATGCGCTGGTCGTGGCGATCAGCCAGTCCGGCACCACCACCGACACCAACCGCACCGTCGACCTGCTACGGGCGCGCGGCGCGGCGGTGGTCGCGATCGTGAACCGGCGCTCCAGCGACCTGACCCACAAGGCCGACGGCGTCCTCTACACCTCCGACGGCCGCGACGTCGAGATGAGCGTGGCCTCCACCAAGGCGTTCTACGCCCAGGTCGCGGCGGGGACGCTGCTCGCCTTCGCGATCGCCGGGGCGATAGGCCACGCGGACCCCGGCCTCGAGGACGAGGTGCTCGGCGCGCTGCGGGACCTGCCGGCGGCGATGACCAAGGTGCTCGCGCAGCGCGACCGCATCCGCGAGCTCGCCCAGCGGCACGCTCCCTCCAGGCGGCACTGGGCGGTGGTGGGCAACGGCCGCAACCAGATCGCCGCCCAGGAGATCCGGATCAAGCTCTCCGAGCTCTGCTACAAGTCGATCGCCTGCGACGCGACCGAGGACAAGAAGCACATCGACCTGTCGTCCGAGCCACTGACGCTGGTCTGCGCCGCCGGGCTCAGCGGGTCGGCGGCGGACGACGTGGCCAAGGAGGTGGCGATCTTCCGCGCTCACGCCGGCGTGCCGATCGTGATCGCCACCGAGGGCGAGGTCCGCTTTGACCACGCCGCCGGTGTGGTGCCGGTTCCCGCGGCCCACCCGGCCCTCGCCTACGTGCTCTCCGCCGTGGCGGGGCACCTGTTCGGCTACGAGGCGGCGCTGGCGATCGACGCGCAGGCGCTGCCGCTGCGGCGGGCAAGGGCGGCCGTGGAGCAGGCCACCACCACGGCGGGCAGCGCCGACGAGGCGCTCGAGCGGCTCGGTCCGGCGCTCGCGCCGGTCGCGGCCGAGCTGCGCGGGCGGGTGCGCGCTGGCGAGTACGACGGCGCCCTCGACGCCGGCACCGCGCTGCAGGTCGTCTCCCTGCTGCGCTACGCGGAAGGGCTGGCGCCGCTGGACGCCTACCAGCTCGAGCACGGCAAGGTCGCCACGCCGAGCGTGCTGCTCGACGACCTCACCGGCGCGCTCACGGCCGCCATCGACCAGCTAACCCGGCCGGTCGACGCCATCAAGCACCAGGCCAAGACGGTGACGGTCGGGATCTCGCGCTCGGACGAGGCGCTGCTCACCGTGCCGCTGGTCCGGGAGCTGCTGGAGGCCGGGGCGGTGCGGGAGCAGCTCGCGTACGGGAACCTGCGGACCGTCGCGGAGCTGGACCCGGCGGTGGCACGGGTCACCGGCTTCACGCGCTACCGGCTCGCCGGCGACCCGGCCGGCGAGGCGGCCAGCATCGAGGTGGCCGACCGCGGCGGGATCTCCCTCGAGCTGGCCTCGCGCACCGAGCGGGACCACCGCCTGCGCGGCACCAAACAGCGCGTCGCCGCGGAGCGGCAGGTGCTCGCGGCGCGCGGTCGCAGCGACGGGCGCATCTTCGTCCTGGTCCCGGAGGTCAAGGAGGACCACGTCGCCGGGCTGGTCCTGCTGCACGTCGAGCTGCGCGAGCGCCTCCCGGTGGCGCGCGTGCGCCGGGTCCTCGAGGGCTACCGCGGGCGCCTTGCCGAGCTGCGCAGCGCTGTCACCGAGACCGAGCCGGCGTTCGACGAATCGCTGCTCGGCGAGCTGCCGGTCGCGCGCCTGCTCACCGAGCCGGTCGAGGTCCTCGCCGACCACTGGACCAGGAGGTGAATGGACTGCACCGCCGGTTGCTCCGGCGTGCCGGTGCGGGTGGGAGGCTCCGGTGATCGGTGCAAGCTTCAGCAGCGTGCTCACGGCGGCGGCGTCGGGGGACCAGGGCGCCTACGCCGCGCTCTGGCGCGACGTGCAGCCCGGGCTGCTGCGCTACCTCCACGTGATGGCCCCTGGCTCGGCCGAGGACGTCGCCTCCGAGACCTGGGTGGACGTGGTGCGGGGGCTGGCCCGCTTCCGCGGCGACGAGCGGGCCTTCCGGTCGTGGGCGTTCACTATCGCGCGGCACCGCGCCGCCGACTGGCGCCGGCGCGTCGCCCGGCGGCCGGCCAACCCGCTGCCGCTGGAGCGACTGCCCGAGCATGCCGCCCCGGACGACCCGGTCGCGGCCGCGTTCGAGGCCGCCTCCACCGAGGCCGCCCTCGCCCTGATCGCCGAGCTGCCGCGCGAGCAGGCCGAGGTGGTGGCGTTGCGGGTCGTGGCCGACCTGGACGTCGCCGAGGTCGCCGCCATCGTCGGCAAGCGGCCGGGAGCCGTGCGGGTGCTCGCGCACCGAGGTCTGCGCCGCCTCGCCAGACGGCTGGGAGCACAGCGGCGCGCGGTTAGAGCGCCGTCAAGTAACCGGTTTTGAGGTGATTGGGTTGCCACCGGGGGCGGCGCGCAGGGCCAGGAGCTGGACGTATGGTCTGGCGCTGCATGGTGCGCCGCCTACTTGCCCGGCGCTCCAGGGGTGTAACGCGATGAGCGATCCAAACGCTCTCCAGGACGAGATGCGCCGCCTGCTGCTTGGGGAGCTCGGGGCCGACCCGCTCGCTCTCGACGGGGACACTGCCGACCGGCTTCTGGCCGGTCGGCTCGGCCCTGCCGACGCTCCCCCCGGGTACGCAGAGGTCGCGATGGTGCTGGCCGCCGCCGCCGGTCCTCCCACGCCCGTGGAGCTTGCCGGCGAGGCTGCCGCCACCGCGACCTTCGCCGCCATGACCCGTCCGCCCGCGCGGTTCCGGCGGCGGGCGGGTGGCCGCCGCAAAGCCTTCGGCTCGAGGCTCGCGGTGCTCGCCGTCGCGGCTCTGTGCGTGCTGCTGGTAAGCGGGGTGGCAGCCGCAGCGACCGGCACGCTGCCGGAGCCTGCCAGGCGAATGGTCGACTCGGTGTCGCGGGCGGCGCATCACCAACCGGCCCGGTCTGCCGTCCCACGGCAGGGCCCGGGCAAGGTCCGGAGCGGAGACGAGGGCCAGGACGGCGCGGCCAGCGTGGGCCACGCGAGCGCTGACCGGGAGGCCCACGGGGGCCGATCGGCCCCGGCAGCTCCGACCGGGCCGGACGCCACCGGCCGGACCAAGGGCGGGTCGTGCGCCACGCCCCTGGCCGGCCGGGCCGGCGTCAACGGCAAGGCATGCGGGAACCAGCGGCAGGCCGACCAGGCTCAGGCCAAGGTCCCGCCGGCGAGCGAGCAGCAGGTCAGGCAGTCTCGGGGTGCCTCCCGGCCCAAGGCGAGGAAACCATCCAAGGAGTAGACCAACAACAACCGGCAGAAGGAAGGCTGACCGCCCGGCCCCGAGGGTGGACGCCGCCGGCTCGGATAATCCCCCCGGTCTCCGAGTTGGCCTCTCTGCCGGCGCTGCGACCCGGGTGTGGGCCCAATGGGTATATCCCCGCCACACCCGGGTCGTAGCCTTTCCAAGTATCCCGCTTTCGCCACACGTGCGTGGTTGGTCTGGCAGGGTCTGTTCGCATTCGGGGGGGAGCCCGAGACAGCTCCCCCCCGAACCCCCCATCGGGCACCTCGAGGTGATCCCTGGGTGGTGGTCAGCGCCGCGATCGGGCAGGGTCGCCGTGCCGCGGATCACCATTGCAAACAGGCCTTGGGCGTTGCCAGTCAGAGGGCGAGCAGGTATACCTGACTGCCATGAGCGGCGAGTCGAGGGCGGCGGGGCTGGACCCGTCGGTGTTCGTCCACCCCAAGGGCCTGTGCGAGAGCGACCGGGTCGGGCCGCGCACCCGCATCTGGGCCTTCGCCCACGTGCTGCCCGGGGCCGAGGTCGGGGCCGACTGCAACGTCTGCGACCACGCCTTCATCGAGGGCGGCGCCAAGCTCGGCGACCGCGTGACGGTCAAGAACGCCGTGCTGGTGTGGGACCGGGTCACGGTCGAGGCCGAGGTCTTCCTCGGGCCCAACATGGTCTTCACCAACGACCTGGCACCGCGGGTCGGGCTCAAGAAGTCGCGGGACCAGCTCCTGCCGACGCTGGTGCGGCGCGGCGCCACCATCGGCGCCAACGCCACCATCGTCTGCGGCACCACCATCGGCCCGTACGCCTTCGTCGGCGCTGGCGCGGTGGTGGTGCGCGACGTCCCGGCGCACGCCCTGGTCGCCGGCAACCCGGCGAGCAGCATCGGCTGGGTGTGCGCCTGCGGCCGGCGGCTCGGCAGCGGCCTGACCTGCGCCTGCGGCCGCCGCTACCGCCTGGTGGACTCCAAGACCGGCCTCGTCCAGCTCGGGCCGGAAGCGCCGGGGTCCAGCCCTTAGCGCCTGTTTGCATTCGGGGGGGAGCCGAGGCAGCTTCCCCCCGAACCCCCCCATCGGGTACCTCGCCCGGATCCCGGGTCGGGGTGAGCGGCGCAATCGGGCAGGTTCGCCGGGGCCCAGTGGCCCTTCGTAAACAGGCTCTCAGCACCCGCGCGCCTCGCGGAGCGCGCGCCAGACCCGCTCAGGCGTGGTCGGCATGTCAAGATGAATCACTCCGAACGGGGCGAGTGCGTCGACCACCGCGTTGTGGACGGCGGGCGTCGACCCGATCGCGCCCGACTCGCCGATGCCCTTGGCGCCCAGCGGGTTCAGCGGCGAGGGCGTCTCCATCCGCACGGTGTCGAAGGAGGGCAGCTCAGCCGGGCTCGGTATGCTGTAGCTGGCGAGCGTGCCGGTGAGGTTGTTGCCCTCGGCGTCGTAGCGCACCTCCTCGAACAGCGCCTGCGCCGCGCCCTGCGCGATGCCGCCATGGACCTGGCCCTCGGCCAGCAGCGGGTTCAGCAGGCGGCCGGAGTCGTCGAGGGCGACGTGTCGGATCAGCCGGACCAGGCCGGTCTCGACGTCGACCTCGACGACGGCGACGTGCGCACCGAATGGGAAGGTGCTGCCTTCGAGCTCGAAGGAGACCTCGGCGGCCAGGGTGGGATCGGAGTCCGTGCCCGGCGGCCGGCGCTTCGGGTCGGCCATGGCCTGGGCCAGCTCAGCCCACGACACCGCGGTCGCCGGCGCGCCCGCCACGCCGAGCCCCTGGCCGGGGTGGACCACCACGTCCTCGACCCTGGCCTCCAGCAGGTGGGCCGCGAGCGTCCGGCCCTTGGTGAGGACCTCCTCGCTCGCCCGCAGCACCGCGCTGCCACCGACCTGGAGCGAGCGCGAGCCCATCGTCCCGCCGCCGCTCGGCACCAGCTTCGTGTCGGAGTGGACCACCCGCACCTGATCGAGCTCCATCCCGAGGGTAGCCGCGACCAGCTGGGCGAAGGCGGTCTCGAGACCCTGTCCGTGCGGTGACGTGCCGGTCAGCACGGTCACCCGGCCGCCGGCCCCGACCTCGACCGCTCCCACCTCCGGGCCGAACCCGGTCATCTCGACGTAGGTGGCGAGGCCGATGCCCAGCTGCACGCGGTCGTCCCGACGGCGCTGCTCGGCCTGCTCGGCGCGGAGCCGCTCGTACCCAGCCACCTGCAGCGCCCGGTCCAGCGCCGCCTGGTAGTCGCCGGAGTCGTAGCGGGCGCCCGTGACGGTCACGTGCGGGAAGTCGCCTGGCGGGATCAGGTTGCGCCGCCGCACCTCGGCCGGGTCCGTGCCGAGCCTGGCGGCGAGCAGGTCCAGCATGCGCTCCAGCAGCCAGGTCGCCTCGGGACGGCCGGCGCCGCGGTAGGCGGTGACGGGAGTGGTGTTGGTCGCCACCAGCCTGAAATGGCCCTCGGCGCGGGCGATGCGGTAGGGCCCGGCGAGCATCTGCACGGTCGACATCGGCATCTCGCCGGCGTCGCCAGGATAGGCGCCGCCGTCGGCCACGATCCGGACCCGCAGGTCGGTGACCGTCCCGTCGCGGGTCGCGCCCAGCTCGACCTCCTGCACCTGGCCGCGCCCGTGGGTAGTGGAGAGCATGCTCTCGGAGCGGCTCTCGACGTAGCGGACCGGACGGTCGAGGCGCAGCGCGAGGGCCGCGACCACTACCTGCTCGGGATAGGTGAAGATGCGCGCGCCGAAGGCGCCGCCCACGGCGGGCACCACCACCCGGATGCGCTCGGCGTCGACCTTCAGCGAGCGCGCCAGCGCCGCGCGGGTCCAGAAGGGCGCCTGCACCGGCGCCCACACGGTGAGCCCTCCGGTCTCCGGGTCGGGGGCGGCCACGGCGGCGTTCGGCTCCATCGGGGTCGGCGCGACCCGCTGGTTGACCAGGTGCGCGCGCAGCACCACCTCGCACTCCTCGACTCGGGCGGGCTCCCCCTGCCAGGGCCGCTCGGCCGCGACGTTGCTGCCGTGCTCCGGGAAGAGCACGGGCGCGTCCGCCTCGAGCGCGGTCAGCGGGTCGGTCACCACCGGGAGCGGCTCGTAGTCGACCTGCACCAGCTCGGCGGCGTCCAGCGCCTGCTCGCGGCTGGCGGCCACCACCACGGCAACAGGCTCGCCCATGAAGCGCACGACCCCCCGGGCCAGGGGCGGGCGGGCGAACGGGCGCGGCGCGAGGCCGGGGGCCAGCGGCTTCAGGTCGAGGTCGGCGGCGGTGACCACCGCGATCACGCCCGGCGCGGCGGCGGCCTCAGCGGTGTCGATGCCATTGATGCGGGCGTGCCCGAGCACCGAGCGGACGAAGACCGCCTGTGCGGCGCCCGGCACGACCAGGTCCTCGGTGTAACGCGCGGATCCCGTTACCAGCGGCGGGTCCTCGACCCGCGGTACCGCAGCGCCCATGACCGTCATGGAGGCAAGCTACCGCACGGACAGTCGCGCTGGCCAGTCAGGAACCCTTGGTGCGCAAGGCTGTCACGCGGGCGACGCCACCCTGGTCTCCGGCGACGTCACCCAAGGGCCCGGCGGGTCTCAGCGGTCGATGCGACGGCGCAGGGTGATGCGCGTCCCGAGGTCGACGCGCTCCAGCCGCACCTCGTCGACCAGCCGCCCCATCAGCCAGAGCCCGCGCCCGCCGTAGTGGACCGCCTGCGGGTCGGTGACGTCGTCGTAGTCGATGCCGGCGCCACGAGGAGGACCGTGGTCCAGGACGCTCACCTCCGCCCAGGAACCCCTTACGTGGACCCTCACCTCTACCGGGTGGCCGTCGCCAGAGCCGTAGAGCATCGCGTTCGTGGCCGCCTCGTTGAGAGCGATGAGCAGGTCGTCCAGGTCCCGCTCGGGCACCATGCCCTGAAGCCCGGCTCGCACCGAACGACGCAAATCGGCGAGATGGGCTGGAGAGGCAGGGAAGGTCAGCTCCAACCGCACTACCCCCCTTCGCCGTGGGCTTCGTCCCCGTTGGATACCCTGACCGTAGATACCCTCATCTCCGCAGGCTCACGCCCCGGGGATGTGCCGAGGGCTCGAGGGCTCAGCGTGAGCAGCGCTGGCGGAGTGTCCCGAGGTCCCCGGGCTCAGCGTGAGGAGCGGTGACGGGGGCGGCGGATGAACTGGCGGTAGACGCCGATGAGGAGCTGGCGCTGCTGCGCGTCGAGCCTCGGGTCGCCCTCGATCGCGTCCACCACCGTGAGCGGCGGCAGCGGCACCACCGGTGCGTCGACCGGCGGGCCGAAGCCCAGGTAGCGGGCGAGCGCTCCCGGCTGTAGCCGCAGCGCCCGCTCCAGGGCGAAGACGTGGTGGTTGCGCGGCGTGGTCGCGCCACGCTCCCACTGCGTCACCGCGGTCTGGCGCACGCCCACCAGATCGGCCAGAGCGCGCTGGCTGATCTTGCGCTCCCTCCGCGCCGCCGCGAGCTCGCGGCCGAACTCCTCACTGCCCATGGCAAGCGAATATAAGACTGTCTAATCGGAAGTGTTGCAGCAGTCAACCGGTGCGGCGGCATACGCGACGCTTCTCCCTCCTGCTCATCACGGTCATATGGCGGTTTCTACGACGTTGACGATAAACAGGGAAGCTGTTAGCTTCTGCGCTATGAGCGAGCAGAGTTACTTATCAGAAGCGATCCGCTCGGCACGCCGGCGCGCGGGTCTGTCCCAGGTCGAGCTGGCGAAGCTGCTGGGCGTGCGGCAGTCCTCGATCAGCCAGTGGGAGCGCGGGAGCACCAAGCCCTCGACGGTGCACCTGCTCGCGCTCGCGGCCCGGCTGGGCTGCTCCCTGGCCGAGCTGGCCGGCGCCCCAGAGGCCACCGCCGCGGCAGCCGGCGCGGCCGACGCCCAGCAAGGAGCCAGCCGATGACCGATGGCCCTCGGGAGCTCTCTCCAGAGCCGCCGCTGCGCCTCCAGGCGGCGCTGGAGTACGCCGCCCGCGGCATCGCCGTGGTCCCGAGCCACTTTCCGGTCCCCTCCGGCCTCCCGGAGCAGCCGCCGGGGGCACTGGCGTGCTCCTGCGGCAGGGCCGACTGCCCGTCGCCCGCGCGCCACCCGATCTGGACCGCCTCCATCGAGGACGCCACCGTCGACACCGCCAGCCTGGTGCAGTGGTGGGTGGGCATGCCCGACGCCAACCTGGCGACGCCGGCCGGCGCCAGCTTCGACCTGGTCGAGGTCTGCCATCCCGCGCCGACCTCGAGGATCGTCCGCTGGCTGGGCATGCAAGGCATCGGCCCCGGCCCGGTGATCGAGGCTGGGCCGACCCACCATCAGTTCCTGGTGGCCGCCGGCGGGGAGGGCTGGAGCTTCACCATGACCGAGCACGGCGGCCTGGTGCGGCTCGGCGGCGGCTGCGGGCTGATCCTGCTGCCGCCGAGCCGGACGGTGGACGGCGCCGTCGGCAGGTGGCTGCGGCCGCTCCGCGGCGCGGCGCTGCCCGACGGTGAGCGGGTCTACGAGTCGCTGGCCGCACTGCCCGGCGACGGCGAGCTGGCCAGCTCCATCGGCGATCCTCCCCAGGAGCGTCCGGCGCCCGTCTGAGGTGCCGCTCAGGCTCTCCCGGCCCGTCAGGACCGCTCGGCCGCCGCGAAGAGGGAACCGGAAGGCGCTTTGCGGGTACTTTTACAGGTGCGTTGGCCTGCGAATCTGTCCAAAACCTGCCCGGCTGCGGGCACTTAACGTTCTGTCCAGGCTATCCTGTTCTCCAGAGGTGTCCCGGCAGGGGACAACAACCTGGGGAGAGATCGCGTATGAACCAGGAGGCCAGGCAGCGGTATCTGCTCGGCTCCGAGGTCGCCGAGCTGCTGCACGTGTCGCCGAAGACGGTGGCCAGGTGGGCGAAGGAGGGGAAGCTCCCGTGCATGCGGACGCTTGGCGGGCACCGGCGCTACCCCGAGCGTGAGATCAAGGAGCTCCGCGACCGGCTGTTCACCACCCCCGAGTACCAAAACGTCGCGAGCTAGCTCGCTCGACCCCGTTTACCTCGGTCCTTGGGCCTTCCCCCAGAGTCCGAGCGCTTTGCACGCCGAGGCCCCGCGGCGCCTATCGCGGGGTCGTCGGCGTGGAGTGAAGGGCGCATCGTGGCCGGGGAGGATCAGCGAGGCCACCGCCCAGCGTGGTGACGTCCTGCGGTGAGTGAGCGGTCGTAGCGAGCCGCGGCAACTCGCGGCGGCTCAGGACGCGCGGTCGGCGACCTCTGCCGGGTGGTGGCGCACCGGGCCGAGGTCGCGCCAGATCAGCTCGCGCTCGTGCTCGGAGAGGCCGCCCCAGACGCCGTAGCGCTCGTGGTTGCCGATGGCGTAGGCGGCGCAGTCCTCGCGGACCGGGCAGCTGGCGCAGACGGCCTTGGCCGCCCGCTCCCTGCGGCGCTTTGCCGAGCCCCGCTCGCCATCTGGTGAGAAGAACAGGTCGCGATCGGCTTGCCGGCAGGCCGCCCACAGACGCCACGACCAGAATTCCGCCGGTAGCCGGGAAAGGTCGAGCGCATGCACGCACCTCACCTCCGGGCGTTTCCCCCCGATCGAACAGGCTGCGCTGCGGCGCGCGCCGGGAGTTCTACGTCCCGTAGAAGTTCTACCACATGTAGAAGTTCTACCGATAGTAGAATGCGGCCATGACAATGGAGAAAAGGCACGTGCCAGTGGCACGGCTCGGAGCGCTCGAGCGTGCGGTGATGGAGACCTTGTGGGACCTTACCGGACCTGAGACCGGCCGGTCGGACGCGACCGCGCGGCAGGTGGTGGACAGGCTCGCCGCCAGCCGGTCGATCGCGTACACCACCGTGCTGACCGTACTGGAGCGACTGGAGCGTAAGCGGCTCGTGCGGCGCTTGCGCGAGGGGCGGGCTCATCGCTACAAGCCGGTGGCCACCCGCGAGGTCTATGCCGCCGAGCTGATGCTCGAGGCGCTGGGCCGCGCCAGCGACCGCGACGCCGCGCTGGTGCGCTTCGTGGACGCTGTCTCCCCGGAGGAGGCGGAGGTGCTGCGGCGCGCGCTGCTCGGAGAGGCGGCCGACCAGCGGGAGGCTCCACCATGATCACCGCGCTGGCGCTGGCCGCGCTCGCTGCCGTGCTGGCGTGTCCCATCCCGGCCCTGCTCGCCAGGGCCGCCTGGCCGCAGCGGGTGCCCGCGGCCGCGCTCGTCCTGTGGCAGGCGATCGGGCTGGCCAGCGGCCTCGCCGGTGTCGGCGCCGGGCTCGCCCTCGGGGTCGCTCCGCTCCACTCCCACCTGCTGCCGGGTCTCGGGCGCCTGGCCGCGCAGGCGCTGGCCGGCCGCCCCCTGGCCGGGCTCGGCCTGCTGAACGTCGCCGGGCTGATCTGGGCGGTGGTGCTGGCGGCCCGCCTGACCGGTGGCCTGATCATGGCCACGATCCGCACGCTGCGCACCCGTACCCGTCTGCGTCGCCTGGTGGACCTGGTGGCGCGGCCCTACCCGCCTTCCCGCAATGCCCGCGTGCTCGACCACCCGACGGCGATGGCCTACTGCCTGCCGGGCCTCCGGCCTCGCGTGGTGCTGAGCGCCGGCGCTCTGCACCTGCTGGACGACCAGCAGGTGGCCGCCGTGCTCGCCCACGAGCACGCCCATACCCGCGCTCGCCACGACCTGGTGGTGCTGCCCTTCCGGGCGCTGTACTCCTCGCTGCCGTGGGTGCCCTGGGTGGGCAGGGCGCACCAGGCCGTGACCATGCTGGTCGAGATGCTGGCGGACGACCGCGCCTGCCGCCGCCACCAGCGCCGGGTGCTCGCGAGCGCGCTGGTCCAGGTGGCCACCTCCACCTCGGCCGTGCCGGCGGGCGCGCTGAGCGCCGCCCAGGCGCCGCTGGTCACCAGGGTGCGCCGCCTGGTCGACCCGCCCGCCCCCGCGCCCGCCTGGCTCCTGCTCGCCGCCTACCTCACCGCGCTGGCGCTGCTCGCCATCCCCACCGCGCTGCTCGCCCTCCCCGTGATCGTCTCCGGCTGAGCGAGCCGCATCCCCAGGGCGAATAGAATCTAGGTGCGGGGGCCCCAGGCCCCCCGCAGACCCCCCAGGCGGTGAGGGCTCCGCCCTCTAGAATTGACTCGTTTGTGCAGCGCTAGGGCGCCCTGGCGCCCTAGCAGCGTTTCCTGTCGCTCCGGGAGGAGCAGGGTCAGGATGAGCGAACGCCGCGACGGCACGACGTCGGACTGGGAGTCGGACTGGGACCTGTGGGACTCGCCCGCCGCGCCGGCCGGGCGGGCCACGGGCCACGGTCGCCGGCGGCGTCGGCTGTGGTGGCTGCTGACCGTGCCCGCGGTGGTGGTCCTGCTGCTGGCGGTCGGCCTGTTCGGGTACTTCGGGCTCACCCTGGACGGCAGCACCATGGTCCGTGACCGGTCCTACACCTTCAGGCTGCCGGGCCGGTGGTGGCCGTCCTCGAGCGACCGCGGCGCGGTCCAGAACGCGGTCGACTTCTACCGCGGGCCGTCCACGTCGGCGGGCCGCCTGCACGTTGCCGTCACGCGGGAACGGAAGACGACCACGCTGCGTGCGCTGGAGCGGGCCGTGTCGTCCCGGGTCCGCACCGTCCGCGGCGGCAGGATCGTCAGGCCGGTGTCGCGGGTGCGCCTGGGCGGCGAGCAGGCCATCCAGCTCGACTACGAGTTCTCGGACGACGGCACGCGAGTGCTCACCAGGCAGATCCTCTGTCCCCACGACGGCGCCGTCTACGACGTCATCCTCCTGGCCGTGCCCTACAGCGGCAGCGACTTCGACCAGGTCGCCGGCCCCATCACCCAGCAGGTCCTGCGTACCTGGGGCTGGGGTTGGCGCTGGACCTAGAGCGCCGGTCAAGTAGGCGGCGCAGCATGCAGCGCCAGACCATACGTGCAGTTCCTGGCCTTGCGCGCCGCCCCCGGCGGCCACCCAATCACCTCAAACCGGCTACTTGACCGGTGCTCTAGTGTCCCGAGTCGTTGATTCGTTGCTGTTTCCAGGGCGGCTCTCGGCCCCCGCACCAGGAAGGTTTACCGCCACGAATATGAAGCGCATCAGTGACTCGGGACACTAGGGCGGTGTGCCACCGGTCAACGATGCCACCTC
>JBKPDO010000206.1:0-27194 GCA_046727955.1 bacterium
TTCCAACCGTCATGAAAGCTTGTCCCTCCCTCCATCGTCTCGGAGGTCTCGAACCAACGCCGACGCGATCGGTGCCGGCGGCAAGGGACAAGCTCAACCCGCGGATTCCGAAAGCGGAACGTGAACCTTTGCGGCGCAACCCTACCACGCCCACGCTCCAGGCCGCCGCTGACCCGCCGGCGCTCTAGCGGTCATCACAGGTCACGTACTCAGTTCGTGCGAGCCTGCTGTTCGTTGCGGGCCGTGGCTGAGCAGTCTGCTGGCTCACGTGCCCGTGGACCAGGGGCCCGCGAAGCGCGCCGAGCAGATCCGGTAGGTGAGGTCGGTGTCGCCAGTTGCGAGCCCTGCGTACCACAGGTGCAGCGATCCGTCGTGGCACCTGACGGCGCAAGGAGTATGCACGTCGTGTGCATCCGGGCCGTCGCCGGCCGCGTCCAGGATGGTCCCGTGGCGGTCCCAGGCCAGGCCGTCAGCGGAGGTGGCCATGGCGATCCTGACTTGGTCGCCGTCGTCGCTGGCGTAGAACATGTAGAACGTCCTGGCGATCACGACCACGCAGGGATGTGAGGTCGCCAGCTCGCCGTGCATCGGCTCGAGGACCGTTCCGACGCGATCCCAGGAGGCGCCGGAGGGGGAGACGGCCGCCAGGATCACCGCCCGGCGGCTGTCGCTCGTGCCGTCGTAGCCGGAGAAGAACAGCCACCAGCCTGCCTCGGTGCTCACCAGACACGGATGGCTGGCTCCGAGAGCGTCCTGCGCCCCTCGCTGCATGATGGTTCCCTGCGCGGTCCAGGCGTCCCCGTCGCTGGAGGTGGCCATGTGCAGTCTTGTCGCCTCGCCGTCGAAGCCACCGTAGGCCATCAGATAGCCGCCCGGGGTGTGCACCACGCAGGGGGACTCGACGCTGTACCGGTCGCTGTCGCCCGCAAACCCCGCGTCGACCGCGACGCCGAGCCGCTTCCATTGCCCGCCGGGTCGCTGGACCGCCGCCATGATCCGCCCGGTGACGCCGTCGTGCTGCGAGTACCACATGCGCAACGCGCCCGTCTCCTCCTCGAGGACCCAGGGGCGCAACATGCGGACGCTGTCTGGCTCGCCGCGCCGCGGCGGCGCGAAGACCTCTCCCGCTCGGACCCACCCCACTGGCCTGCACCTCCTTTGTCCGGCGACCCGCAGGGCTGCCATCGGCGTCCGGTTACGGATCCCGGTTACGGATCCCGGGTTACGGATCCCGGTGAACGGGCTACGCCCGCCGCCGCTCCACCGGCTGCTGGGGAATCTGGTCGCGGTGGGCGAAGCACCAGTCGTCGGGGTTGTAGCGGGAGAGCCTTGTCAGGCACGCCCGGGCCGCGCAGATCCGGTTTTCACCAAACGAGCGGATCATCCGCTTAGCGTCGGGCCAGCCTCGATTGCTGTACGTCCTCGCCATGGCCACCGCTCTTTCGCCGACGAGGTCGCTTGAGCGTTGCCACTGCCACGACGACCCGCCGTACCCTTCGCCCCGGGCGAGATCGGTTCGCACGACAGGCGCTTGTCTTCCCGGCGACGGTATGGAATCTGTACGGCAGCCCCGAAAGGCGACCTTGGAGTGCCCGCCACGGCACAACATCACGCCAGGTCCACGGCTGACTACACCCCGGTGAGCCTGCCTCGAGCCAGCTCACCCGACCCGCTGAGTCTACGCTCCAGCGGCGCTCAGGGCATGCCACACCCGACCTACTGAGCGTCTCGTACCCCTGGCGACATGGAAGCTGGCTATCCCACGACACCCTTGCTGAGCTCGTAGACGTTGCCGTCGGGCGCGCGGAAGTGGCGCCACCCCACACCGTGCTCGTCGACGTTCCCGCCGAGCAGCTCCACACCCGCCTGCTCCAGCTCCGCCACGGCGGCGGGCAGATCCTCGACCACGAAGCCGACCACCGGGCCGGTGGTGAAGTCCTGGTGGTCTTGATCGCTGGGGCCGAACACCTCGACCTTGTCGCCGGAGGGCAGCTCCAGGACGGCGAAGTCCCGCTCCTGGCGCACCACGGTCAGCCCGAGCACCGCCGTGAGGAAGTCCACCATGGCGCCGTAGCCGTCGGTCCGGGTGCCTGCCCAGCCGATCTTTGTGACCTGCATGCTCACCTCCTGCTCCGAGTGCCTCGACGGGCTCGAGGCGAGTCCCCACCGGTCCCGCTCAGCCCCGCCCACGCCGGGCCCAGTCCAGGTCCCCGGCGATCAGAAGATCCGGCCCCAGCTGGTGAACCGTCTGGTTCAGCAGCCGCAGCGCGTCCGCCACCAGGTTCGCTCCGAGGTCCCCGACGGCCTCCGTCCCCTTGCCCAGCAGGATAGGGGCCACGGCCACCACCACCCGGTCCACCAGCCGCTCCCGCAGCATCGAGGTGATGACGCGCGCCCCACCCTCGACCAGCACCGAGCGGATCCCCAAGGCCAGCAGCCGGGCCAGCCCGTCGGCAAGGTCGATGCCGTCTGGTGCCTGCCGGACGACCTCGACCTTCACCCCTCGCCGCCGCAGCGCCGCCCGCCGGTCCGGCTTGGACCGCTCGCAGGTGAGGACCACGGTGGCTGCGCTGGGGCCGAAGACCTGAGCGTCCGGCGGGACGACCAGAGTGGAATCGAAGACCACCCGGACCGGGGAGGCGCCTGGGACCATCCGCACGGTCAGCAGGGGATCGTCGGCCAGCACGGTGCCCGCTCCCACTGCCACCGCGTCGCAGGCGGCGCGCATGGCGTGGGCGGCGCGGCGCTCCTGGGGCCCGCTGATCCACTTCGAGTCACCGCCGCCGGTAGCGATCCGGCCGTCCAGCGTCTGGGCGTACTTGAGCACGACGTAGGGGCGGTCGGCGCGGGAGTGGACGTCGCCGAGCAGCGCGGTGGCGTCCAGGGCCTTCTCCTGACCGTCGAGGGCAGCGGTCGGCAGTGAGAGGCGGGCGACCTCCTTGGGCTGGGCCATGGCTCCTTTGTAGCATGGCAGCGCGTCAGCGACCGGTTTGCATGGATGGGTGGGGTGTCAGGCGGTGAAGGCCCGCGCGGTCTACTTCGTGGCCCCCAGGCGGGTCGAGCTGCGGGAGGTGGAGCTTTCCGGCCCGTCTGAGGGGCGCGTCCTCGTGGCCACGGAGTGGTCCGGGATCTCGAGCGGGACCGAGCTGCTCGCCTACCGGGGCGAGGTCGCGCCGGACCTGCCCCTGGACGAGACCCTGGGCGCCCTGGCCGGCACCTTCACCTACCCGTTCCGCTACGGCTACAGCGCGGTCGGCCGCGTCGTCCACCCGGCCGGCCCGCTCCGGGAAGGGCAGCTCGTCTTCGCCTTCCACCCGCACCAGGACCGGTTCGTGGTCGACGCCCAGCAGGCCGTCGCGGTCGACGACCTGGACCCCCGCATCGCCACCCTGTACCCCATGGTCGAGACCGCCCTCCAGGTCTGCCTGGACGCGGCGCCGCGCCTGGGGGAGGTCGCCGTGGTCGTGGGCATGGGCGCGGTCGGCATCCTGGTCGCCGCGCTCCTGGCCCAGGCCGGGGCGGTCGTGCTCGGGTCCGAGCCAGAGCTGGCCCGGCGGGCCGCCGCCGGCGCGTTCGGCGTCCGGGCGATCGCCCCTGAGGAAGTCCCCGGGGCGGTGGCCGCTGAGACCGGCAGGCGGGGGGCCGACCTGGTGGTCGAGGCCAGTGGGAACCCGCGGGCGCTGGCCTCGTCCCTCGGGCTGCTGGCCCACGAGGGAACCGCTCTGGTCTGCTCCTGGTACGGCACCAAGCCAGCCTCCCTCCCCCTGGGCGCCGCGTTCCACCGCCGGCGGCTGGCGCTCCGCAGCACCCAGGTCTCCACCCTCCCGGCCGCCCTGACCGCCAGGTGGGACCGGGACCGCCGGGCCGAGGTGGCGTGGAGGCTCGCCCGTGAGCTGCCGCTGCCCGTCCTGGCCACCCACGAGTTCCCCTTCGAGCAGGCCGCCGGCGCCTATGCGTGCGTGGACCGCAAGCAGGACGGCCTGGTCCACGCCGCCCTGCGATACCAGTGAGGACCCCGAGCGATCCTTGGAGGAACGGCGATGACCGTCGGCGACGTCGGCTACGAGGTGGGATCGAGCATCAGCGTCCGGGCGCTGCACCAGCAGCCCGTGGAAGGACCAGAGGGAGAGCTTCACCCTCACGACTACCGGATCGACGTCGTGGTCGGGCGGCGGGAGCTGGACGAGCACGGCATGGTCTGCGACCTGGATGCGCTCCGGGCGGCCCTCCAGGCGATCGCCGGCAGGATCGAAGGCAGGGACCTGGAGGAGATCCGCCCATTGGACCACCAGGCCGTCACCGTGGAGGTCCTGGCCCGGTGGGCGCACCAGAACCTGGTCCCCACGCTGCAGCGGGCGGGGGGCGACACGCTCGCGGTGCGGGTGTGGGAGTCCGCTGCGGATTTCGGCGGCTACGCCGGACCGGTGTCGTGACCGGCCGGGGCGGCCTCGCGGAGCGCGGCGAAGAACAGCGCCGCCGACTGCGCCCAGGTCGGCCTGCCGGCGGCCCGCCTCCCGGCCGCCGCGGCCATCCTCCGCCGAAGGTCCTCGTCGCCAGCCAGCCGGGCGAGCGCGGTGCTCAGCCCAGCCACGTCGCCGGGGCTGGCCAGCAGCCCCTCCCGGCCGTGCTCGGCCAGGTGAGGCAGATTGCCGGCACGCCAGCCGACCACCGGCAGGCCGGCGGCCATCGCCTCCCCCCACACCGTCCCGTACGGCTCCCGGACGCTCGGCAGCGCGAAGACGTCGGCCCCCTGGTACAGGGCGGCCACCTGCTCCGGGGGCAGGGGGCCGTGGACGACCACCCGCCCGGCCAGGTCCTGGCGGGACAACCTGGCCCGGATGCGCGCGCCGTAGCGAGGATCGGCGCGGTCGTCCCCGGCCAGGTGCAGGGTGACCAGCCCGTCCGGGAGCCGGGAGATGGCTTCCAAGAGCTCGAGGATGCCCTTGCGCTCGACCCAGTTCGCCACGCACAGCAGGCCCGCGCGGCGCCCCTGGCGGAGGTCGGCCGGCGGGCCCGCGGGCGCGGCGGGCAGGTCGCGGCCCGGGGGCACTACTCGGATCCGCTCGCGCGGGTACCCCTGAGCGGCGAGCTCGTCGCCGAGCGCCTGGCTGGCGGCCAGGAGCAGGCGGACGCGGCGGTACGCCAGCCGGTCCAGGGGGGCCTGCACGAGCCGTCGCAGCGGCCCGTGGTCGATCCCGCCAGGCGGCTGGTGCAGGCTGCCCACCAGCGGCGTCCTGGGCCGCCGGGGTAGCCACGGCCCGAGGAAGGCGGCGGCGATGCTGTCCAGAACCAGGACGTCCGCCCGGGTCTGCCGCAGCACCGTGGGTCCGGCCAGCGCGGGCAGGGGGAAGGGGCGGTCGGGGAACGAGACGAAGCGGACGGCGGCGCCGCAGGCCGGAGCCAGCTCCGCCATGCGGCGATGGTAGCGGTAGCCGCCGGTCAGGCGGCCGGGATCACCGAGGGTGACCAGGGAGACGGTGAGCATGCGCGTCATCCACGTGGCTCCGAGCGTGTTCGGACCGGAGGGGCTGTACGGCGGCGGGGAGCGGTACCCGCTGGAGCTGGCCCGGGCGCTTGCCGCCGACGTGGACTGTGAGCTGGTCACGTTCGGCCCGCGCCCCGGCAGGTGGCGCGCCAGCGGTGGCCTCCGCGTCCGTGTCCTCCGGCCGCTGGCCTGGCTGCACGGCCACTCCGCCCAGCCAGTGGCCCCGCTGCTCCCCGCGGCGCTCACCAGCGCCGAGATCGTCCACACCCATCACTTCCAGAGCGTACCCACGCGCATGGCGGCCGTCACCGCCCGCGTCCTGGGGGCGGGCACGGCGGTCACCGACCATGGCCTGCCCGGCCGGACCTGGGGTGGGCTCGTCCACCGCTTGTTCGACCGCTTCCTTGCCGTCTCCCAGTTCTCCGCCCAGCTGCTCGGCGCCCCGCCGGCGAGGACGCAGGTGATCTACGGCGGGGCGGACCCGCTGCGGTTCGCCCCCCAGCCGGCGGCCGACCGGGACGGCGTCCTGTTCGTCGGACGGCTCACCCCGCACAAGGGGATCGACCGGCTGATCCGCGCCCTGCCCGCCGGCGCCGCGCTCCGGATCGCCGGCAGCGGCGGCCACGACCCGCACCCACCCGAGAAGGACTACCCCGCGCTGCTCCGCCGGCTGGCCGAGGGCCGGGACGGCCGGGACGTCACCTTCCTTGGTCCCGTGCCAGATCCCGCTCTGCCTGACCTGTACCGCCGGGCCGCGGTGCTGGCGCTCCCCTCGGTGGACAGGACCTGCTACGGCCGCCACGTCCCCGTCTCGGAGCTGCTTGGTCTGGCAGCCCTGGAGGCCATGGCCAGCGGGACGCCGGTGGTCGCCAGCCGGATCGGGGGCCTGGCCGAGGTCGTGGTGGACGGGGAGACCGGGTTCCTGGTCCAGCCAGGCGACGTGGAGGCGCTCGGAGACCGGCTCGCACGCCTCCTGTCGGACCGCCGTCTGGCCGCCCGGCTCGGTGCCAACGCCCGCGACCTGGTCGTGGAACGGTTCACCTGGCAGGCCTGCGCGAAGCGATGCCTGGCCGCCTATGAGGCGCTGGTCTAGAGAGCCGGACGGGTATCCAGACCGGGCTGATTGCGCCGTTGCTGCATATGGAACAACTGCAGGTCATGAGCTGGTCTGGCCACTCGCAAATCGGACAATCGCTGATGCCCGTCCGGCTCTCTAGCGCCGCCCGGCCGCCCGCAGGGCGGCGCTGAGCGCGTCGACCATGGGGACGCCGGTCGCCTCCAGCATGTGCCGGTGAATCGCTCACCGACCGTCAGGTGCTGGTCGGTGCCCGCCGGGCGGTACGGTACAGACCCACCGCCTCCGCGACGGTGGTGGCGTCCTCGGCGCCCTTGTCGTCGCGCCAGCGGCCGGTGAAGCGCGGGAACCGCAGCGCCAGGCCGGTGTCCTCCTTGAGGATGCCCCACCCGGCGGTGTGGTGAGGGGAGAGCGTCAGCTCGGCCGCCAGCACCTCCACCACCAGGGTGGGCTCGAACCAGACGTCCGCGGCCCAGCGCGAATCCACCCGGGCGGGCCGCTCGGCCCGCGCCAGCGGCGCCAGCCGCGCGGGCAGCGCCGCCAGGTCGGCGTCAGAGAGACCGGTGCCGCACTTGCAGATCGTCTGGAACCGGTCGGCGCCCGGGTCGTAGACGGCCAGCAGCAGCGCCCCGTACATCCCGGCGCGGCGGCCTCGCCCGGCCAGCCCACCCACCACCACCAGGTCCAGGGTGTCGGTGAGCTCGGTGCGGTAGTCCCGCTTGAGCTTGATCCACTGCCAGCCCCGCGCCCCGGCCTGGTAATGGGCCGTCCCGGCCACCGACTTGCAGATCACCCCTTCGCAGCCCTCGGCCACGGCCTGCTCGAACACCGTCTCCAGCGCCGCTTCGTCGCTGACCTCCTCGGCGGTGGCCAGCTGCAGCCGCGCCGAGGGGGCGATGGCCTGGGCCAGCCGCGCCCGCCGCTCCAGGTACGGCAGGCGGGTGAGGTCCTCGCCGTCGGCGTACAGCAGCTCGAAGCAGAACATGCTCACGGGGTAGTCGCTCACCGCCTCGGTGATGCCGTACTTGCGCCGGCGGAACATCACGTCCTGGAACGGGCGCAGCTCGCCGGAGACCGGGTCGGCGGCCACCACCTCACCCTCCAGGATCACCTCGCGCGGCCCCAGGCTCTGATCGAGCAGCGTCACCAGCTCGGGGAACTGCGTCGAGACGCGGTCCAGCCGGCGCGTGAACAGCTCGAGCCTCCCGTCGGCGGTGCGGTGGGCCTGCACCCGGATACCGTCGTACTTGTACTCGGCCGCGCAGGCTCCGCCCAGCTTGGCCAGGATCTCGTCGGTGCTGGACAGCCGCTGGGCCAGCATGGGCCGCACCGGGTTACCCGCCCGGACGTGGATCCGCTCGACCTCCGCCAGCCCGCCCCCGGCCAGCGTGGAGGCGACCAGGCCCAGGTCGGAGCAGATGTTGTAGGCCCGCTCCAGCACCGGCCGGGCACGGCGGCCGCCGGCGTGGACCTCGGCGAGCGCGTCCAGGATGGTGGCCGTGCCGATCCCCAGGCGCAGCGTGCCGGTGCACGTGCGCAGGAGGTAGCGGGCCTCCAGCGGCGTCGCCTGCTCGAGCAGGCCGGCCAGCCCGGCCAGCTTGCGACCCTGGGAGCCAGCTCCGGCCGCCGCGGCGATCTGGTGCAGGGTGTCGAACACGGCGCCGACCTCCAGGCTCGCTGGCCGCGATCCGGGCAGCTCGCCGAGGAGCCGCTCCGCGGTCAGGCCCAGATCGCCGACCTCCCGCGCGCCGGCGAGCACCTGCTCGCCGGGCACCCCGGCGGCCTGAGCCACCGCGCGGGCGGCCAGCCGCTCGGCCAGGCCGATCTCTACCCCGGCGAAGTCGGGCGCGATCTGCCCTTGGCACAACAGCGCCACTGTGGGTAGCAGGGTGGGTGGCGTCTGCGCGAACAGCCCGGCGAGGCGGTCGATGAGCTCCAGACGGGCGCTGGCGCGCTCCAGGTCCCTGTACGCCTCCGCGACGATCTCGTACCGCACCCGCGCTCCTTCCACCCGGCAGATCAGCCATTCTGCCTGGTTGTCACAGGTGCGGGATACGCTTTTCCTGCGTAGAGAAGCACCTACCCGGGCCAACGGCGCAACCGACCGGGGCACGGTTTGGCGCTCTGGTCCCAACTTCCGAGGAGCAAGTCTCGTGACCACCACCAACGATATCCGCCAGGTACCGGACGGACCTATGCACGACCTCACCGAGTTGGCCCGCCGCTTTCCCGAGGGCTTCATCGAGCGCAAAGACGGCATCGACTACGTCGCCCATCACGTCGTCACCCAGCGGCTGCTGAGCATCGTCGGTCCATTCGACTTCGAGCTGGTAGAGATCATCCGGGGCGACGTGGCCGCGGTCGCGCCAGCTCCGGACGGCAAGAGCCGCCGGGCCAGGGCCGGCACGCCGCCGCTCCACAACGTCGTAGTCGGTGGCGTGTGGCGGCTGACCTGCCAGATCGACGGCCGCCGGGTCCGGATAGAGGAGACCGGCGACGTCGGCGACGTGCATAACTGGCCGCACGACGGCGCTCGGCTCAAGGACGCCGCCTCTGACGCGCTCAAGCGCTGTGCCATGCGTCTGGGTCTCGGGCTGCACCTGTGGGCGCAGGAGCACTATTTCCTCGACCGCCAGCTCCGGGCGATCCTGGAGCAGCCGGGCGGCGCGGCCGAGGCCGAGGAGGCGATGACCCGACAGCCGCTACCGGCGGGCAAAGGACCAGACGACCCCCAGCCGCCCGCCGCCGGGCGGGACGGGGGAGAGGGCGCCGAGATCGCCGCTGCCGCACCGGATGCTGCCGCGCCGGCCGAGCGGGACGAGGCTGACCCCACCGGCGGCCAGCCGGACCTGGCGGACCAGCCCGCCGCCAGCCCCGGCCGGCAGCGGCGTGGTCGGGCCACGGGCGAAGGCACTCCGGCACGGCCCGGGCCGCGGTCAGCCGCGCCCCGGCCCAACCGGCGATAGCGCGGTTGAGCGCCCGCCTGCTCAAGCTCTCACCCGCGCCCGAGCCGGCACCCCTCCCAGTTCGTGACCGTGTTGGCATGATATCCCTGGCCTGTTGTGGGCGGTCAGTCGGTGCCGGGGTGGACGATGCCGGCCTCGTAGGCGAAGACCACGATCTGGACGCGGTCGCGCAGACCGAGCTTGGTGAGCAGGCGCCCGACGTGGGTCTTCACGGTGGCTTCCGAGACGGTCAGACGCTGCGCGATCTCGTGGTTGGAGTGGCCACGCGCCACCTCGACCAGCACCTGCCGCTCCCGCTCGGTGAGCTGCTGCAGCCGCTCGTCGGTGGGCGATCGGCGGGTCGACGGGTCGGGTAGGTGGCCGGCGAAGGCGTCCAGCAGGCGGCGGGTGACGCTGGGCGCGACGACGGCATCGCCGGCGGCGACCGCGCGGATGCCGGTCAGCAAGTCGGCCGGGGGGACGTCCTTGAGCAGGAAGCCGCTGGCCCCGGCGCGCAGGGCGGCATAGACGTACTCGTCGAGGTTGAACGTGGTCAGCACCAGGATCCGCGCCGCCGATCCCGACGCGACGATCTGGCGGGTCGCCTGGATGCCGTCCAGCACAGGCATCCGAACGTCCATTAGGACCACGTCGGGCTGCAGCCGCCGGGTCATCGACACGGCCTGGGCACCGTCGCCGGCCTCGCCGACCACCTCGATGTCGGGTTGAGTCTCAAGCACCATCCTGAACCCCAGCCGCAGCAGCGACTGGTCGTCCACCAGTAGTACCCGGATGTTCATGCTCACCGGCGACTCCTACCGGTCGTCGAAGTGCAGACGCACTCGGACCCGCCAGCCCCTGCCGGGGCCCGGCCCGGCCTCGAGGTGGCCGCCGTAGGACGCGGCCCGCTCGATCATCCCGGCCAGCCCGTGCCCGCCGGCCGCTGCGCCTACCACTGCGCGGACAGGCCGCCCGGCACCGTCGTCGGCGACCTCCAACTCCACCCCGGTCGGCGTATAGCCAAGCCGCACGTGCGCGCTGGCCTGTGGGCCGGCGTGCTTGAGCGTGTTGGTCAGCGCCTCCTGCACGATCCGGTAAATGGCAAGCCCAGGTCCGGGCCCCCACCTGCCCGGGACACCCTCGCAAGTCAGCGTGACCCGGACGCCCGCGGCGCGGACCTGGTCGATCAGCCGGTCGAGGTCGTCCAGGCCCGGCTGCGGGCTCAGCTCGTCGACGTCGGGCCGCTGGGACTCGCCAGGACTGGGGGCCGGGGAGGTCGCGGGCGAAGCTCGATCCTCGCGGAGCAGGCCGAGCAGGCGCCGCATCTCCGCCAGTGCCTGCCGCCCAGTCGCCGAGACCTGCTGCATCGTGTCCGCGGCACGCTCAGGCGCCGAAGGTGCGGTGAAGGCCGCGCCGTCGGCGAGGGCGACCATGACGGCCAGGTTATGGGCGACGATGTCGTGCATCTCTCGGGCGATGCGGGCGCGCTCGCTGGCGGCCGCGAGCTGGGCCTGCTGGTCACGCTCGCGTTCGGCCCGCCGGGCCCGCTCCTCAAGCGCTGCCAGGTAGGCCCGCCGCGTGTTGATGGTCACCCCCAGCAGCACGGTTGCGGCCAGCCCGCTGGTGCCCAGCGCCAGGGCGTTCCACGGGCCCCCGCGCGGGTCGCCCAGCAGCACGGCCGCGAGCAGGGTGCCCTCGAGCACCACCAGCGCCGGCCACAGCCACCGCCGCGGGCCGTACACGGCGAGCGTGTAGACCGCGACCAGCACCAGGGTCTCCGGGTACGCCCCCTGGGCGATGGCCGGGGACGGGGTCAGCGACAGTCCCGCCAGACCGTAGATCGTCCAGAAGACCACCACCGGCGCGCGTCGCCGCCACACCAGCGGAAGGTGGGCGGCGCCGAACCCCAGCCAGCCAGCCCCGCCAACGCCGGCGCCGGCCACCGACGGCACGTTCAGCATGGCGAGCAGGACGGCCAGGCCGCCGTCGGCCCACCGTGGGTGGCGCCTGACGGCGGCCTGGATCCGCTCGATCCTGTGCATGGTCACCAGCGTACGGGTGTGGCGTTCAGGCGTCCCGGCGCCGCAGCAGGGCCGCCCCGCCGGCAAGCAGTACGATGACGTAACCGGCCATCACGATGGCGCCGGTGCCGGGAGCCAGCATCTTAGTCGGGCCGGCATCGCCCAAGTTGTACATCGCCTGGGCGGCAACCACCGGCAGGTACGGCACTACGGCGTCCTGCATGCGCTCGGACAGCGCCGCCGGCAGCAGCGCGGGGATGACCAGCAGCGCCGCTACGAACACCGTGATCGCTGCGGCGGTGTGCCGTAGGATGGCGCCGATCCCCAGGCCCAGCAGTCCGATCGCGACCGGGTAGGCGGCGGCGCCGAGGATCGCGCGTGGCACGCCCGGGTCGCCTAGCCCTGCCCCGTAGTTGCCGGCGAACGCCTGGCTGACCAGGAACGAGGCTAGGCATACCACCATCGCCACCGGAGCGGTGACCGCGACCAGGACCAGCGTCTTGGCCCACAGCAGCGGCAGGCGGCGGGGGACAGCCATCAGGCTGGCCCGGATCAGACCGGAACCGTACTCGCTTGACATCCGGACGACTCCGAACACGCCGACCAGCAGCGCGAACAGGTCGACCCCGAGGAACGCCGCTGAGGCCGCCTCGGCCGTGCTGGGTTGCACCTCGCCGCTGTGGATCTGCTGGCCGTAGCCGTAGCCGAACGCGGCGGCGAGGCCGACCGTGAGCAGCGCCGCGGCGGCCAGGATGATCCAGGTGGAACGTAGGGAGCGCAGCTTGGTCCATTCCGAGCGAACAACCCGCCCCATCGTGACCCGGTAATCTTCGGGATTGTGGGCGGCAAAATACGGTCATGGCGACATCACCCTTTCCTCGTCTCGGTACTGCACGGCATCGCGAGTGAGGTCCATGTAGGCCTGCTCCAGCGAAGCGCGCTGCGGGGTCAGCTCGTGCACCGCCAGGCCGCGGTCGACGGCCAGGTCGGCGATGGTCCGGGCAGTCAGGCCGTCCACCTGCAGTACCCCGGGCTCGGCACTGGTCACCGTCGCGCCCTGGCCGACGAGCAGGTCACGCAGGTCGGTGGCGTGCGGGGAGCGCACCAGAACCCGTCCCACGCCGACCCGCGCGATCAGCTCGCCGACGCTGGCGTCGGCAAGCAGCCGGCCCCGGCCGATGATCACCAGGCGGTCGGCGGTCAGCGCCATCTCGCTCATCAGGTGGCTGGACACCGGACGGTTCGCCCCGCCGCTGCCAGGGCCTTGAGAAGGGTGCGGACCCACAGCACGCCATCAGGGTCGAGCCCGTTGACCGGCTCGTCGAGGACCACTGTTGCGGGGTCGCCGAGCAGCGCAGCTGCGATCCCCAGCCGCTGGGCCATGCCAAGCGAGAACCCCCCGGCGCGGCGGCGGCCAACCGCCTCCAGGCCCACCATCGCCAGCACCTCGTCCACCCGCGCCGCGGGAATCCCGTGGGTCTGCGCCAGCGCCAGCAGATGGTTGCGGGCGCTGTGTGCCTTGTGGAAGGCCTTCGCCTCCAGGAGCGCGCCGACTTCCCGCAGCGGCGCGGCATGGTCCCGGTACGGGCGGCCGCTCACGGTCACCGTCCCGGCGGTCGGGTAATCCAGCCCCACGATCATGCGCATGGTGGTGGACTTGCCGGCGCCATTGGGTCCCAGAAAGCCGGTGACGTGGCCAGGCCGGACCGTGAAGGACAGCCCATCCACGGCGACCGTCCTGCCGTAGCGCTTGGTCAGCGCCTCCACCTCGATCATCATGTCCCCTCGGTCGTCGTCGTTGCTGACGTGCTTGACTGTAGGGACCGGCCCGTGCCGGGACGACCACCCGCAGGCTGGTCTTGGCCCGCGCCCGCATAGCTCGCAGGTCGCACACAATCCGCCCTGCGGATGAGGGAGCCGCTGTGGCATCAGCGGTCGCCGGCCGGGGCAGCAGCAATCACCGCGGCGGGGAATCACACCTGACCGTGGCCCCACCTCCGGCCTGCTCTGCCACTTCGGATCAGGTGCGCAGCGTCGCGAGGTCGTGGTCCGGAGCGGCGGGCCGCTCCCGCTCGACCTGCTCGGCCAGCAAGGTGAACCAGTGCTTGTTGACGCAGTGGGTCTTCAGGTGCTCGACCGGGCCGTCGGTGGAGTCGAGCCAGAACCGCTCGGTGATCGTGGCCTGTGCGCCACAGTCTGGGCAAGGGATCGTGTCGGGCATGAACTGCTCCTTCCGTCGGCGCTTGTCGCCTCCGTGGAGTCAGAGCGCGCCGTGGCCCGCCTGATACGCGACAGCGACGGCGCGCCCCGGAAGGAGCGGCCTGGGGCCGGAGTGCCGAGCCGGCACTGAATGGCGCAGGTCGACGGTCGCAAGAGCGACCTGCGCGCCTACATCACATGCCTTCGCGCTTCAGCTTGCGCCAGCCGCCGGCGCGGTTGTTGGCGATGATTTGCTTGAACATGGCGGTGAGGGCGGGCGCGTTGATGGGTTCGCCCTGGCGGACGGCCACGGTGCGGGCGGTCTTGTTGTCGTGGCCGGCGGTGATGATTCCCTCGGGGTCGGGGACGATGCCGCCGTCGTAGAGAAAGATGTTGACGTGGTCCTTCGCCGCCAGCAGGGCGCAGATATTGCCCTGTAGGACGAAGTAGGGACGGTTGGTGCGCTTGATGGTTTCGGTAACGTCCCGGTCGGCGGCGTGAACCAGCTCGCGGACCTCCCGGCAGATGGCCTGCTGCCACTCGGGCAGGGCACCGATATAGGCGTCAACGCGCGGGTCGGCGGTGTAGCTCATGGTGGATCCACCATACCCTGTGGCCAGGCAGGCGTGGCTCAGCTACTACGCTCGCGCTGTCGCTTGTCTGGCTGGCGACCCCCGCCGGCAGGACCGCACTCCGGGCAGGCGTTCGCGACCGCAGCGGCTCAACTCACCAGGCCGATGCCGATCGGGATGACTGGATCGCCTAGGGGGCGCAAAATCGTCGCGTGCAGACCGCACTCCGCTTCCGCGCCGCCGCGCTCAGCGTGCTGCTGCTGGCATGGATGCTCGCCGGTTGCGGCGACCCACGCCCCGACAACGCCGCCCTGGTCGCCGCGGCCGCGGCTGGCCGGTCCGCTGAGGTGACCGTCCAAGGCCGTGTCATCGAGGTGCTCCCCGACGCCGAGGGTCCCGAGGGCCGTCACGAACGCTTCCGCCTCCAGGTCGCCGGACAGGTCGTCGAGGTGGACCACAACCTCGGCTTGGCGCCGCGGGCGCCGGTCGTGGTCGGGACGACGGTGATCGTCCACGGCCAGTTCGAGCCCGACCCAGGCCACCCGGTAATCCACTACACCCATCACGCCACTGGCGCCCACGAAGGCGGCTGGATCAAGCTGGACGGCCAGCGATACAGCTGACGACCGGGCACTAGGAGCGCCAGCGCAGCCAGACCAGCGCGAGCAGGTAGGTGATCCCGGCGATGGCGCCCAGGAGGGCGAAGGGCTGGCCGCTTGCTGCTGCCGCCGCGCCCGGGGCGCTTGCGGTTGGTCATCTCACGGGGTTCCATCGGCGGTTCCGTCGGCATGGAACTGGGATGCCCCGGCGCACTGATCAGCCACCGGGGCAGTCCGGCCGGGCGGACAATGACGGTCTGACCCGGCCGGACCCCCATCGAAGCCGCCGCCGTGACCGACCTGGCCCCTGGGTCCCGCCGACCTGGACAATTGGCTGGTCAGCGAGAGCCACAGCCGCACGGAGTGGAATTGTCGGCGGTTGACGGGCGTGGTTGAGTAATGGCCAGACCCAAAGCACCTACCAAGGAGACCGCCGCCGTGACCGACAGCCCCTCCGCGCCTGGCCAGCAGCCGCCCGAAATCGACACCAGCGTGCCGCACTCGGCCAGGATCTGGAACTACTGGCTGGGCGGCAAGGACAACTACCCCGTCGACCGCGCCGCCGGCGACCAATATGTCGCCGTTTTCCCGGGAGTCCTCGATGTCGCCCGCGCCTCCCGGCAGTTCCTCACCCGGGCCGTGCGCTACCTGGCCGGCGAGGCGGGCGTCCGCCAGTTCCTCGACATTGGCACCGGCCTGCCCACCGTCGACAACACCCACCAGGTCGCCCAGCGGGTCGCCCCGGACAGCCGCATCGTCTACGTCGACAACGACCCGCTGGTGCTGACGCACGCCCGCGCCCTGCTGACCAGCACCCCCGAGGGCGTGACCGACTACGTCGACGCCGACCTGCGCGAGCCCGACAAGATCGTGCAGGCCGCCGCCAAGACGCTGGACTTCAGCCAGCCGGTCGCGCTGATGCTGATGGGGATCATGGGGCACATCAGCGACTACGACGAGGCGCGGTCGATCGCCAAGCGGCTGCTGGATGCCCTGCCGTCCGGCAGCTACCTGGCGCTCAACGACGGCACCAACGTCATCAGCGAGGCGATTGAGGAGGCCCAGCAGGGCTACGACGAGACCGGCGCCGTCCCGTACCGCCTCCGCAGCCCCGCGCAGATCGCCGGCTTCTTCGACGGTCTGGAGCTGGTGGAGCCCGGCGTGGTGTCGTGTCCGCAGTGGCGGCCCGATCCCACCGTCAGTGGTCCTGCGGAGGTGGATGCGTTCGGCGGCGTGGGACGAAAGCCCTACTGAAGGGTCCGAGCAGCGCGACCGTCTCGCCCCGCGCCACGGTCAGGCTGAGCCCGTCGACCGCCTGCACCGCGCCGAAGCGCCTCGACACCGCACCGAGCTGGAGGGCCACGATCTCCTCGGACACCTGGCCTCGCCCCTTCCGTCGTCCCGTCCGAGCGAATCCGTCGGGACGACGCTACGAAGCGCGCCGGGCGGCCGGTAGTGCGGCCTGTCCGGTCCTGGCCATGACCGAAGTCACATGCCGTTGGGCGGCGGTCAGGCGGCGGGATCGGGCGGCGAAAGCCGGTCATGACACAGCACCGGGCGGGTGTCACGGCGACTGCGAACGGCCTCGACTTGGTCCCGATCCTCGAACACTGGCCGCCCTCGTCTTGCCTTGCCTGCGCCGGCTTCCACTGGCGCTGAGACGCGACCGTCAGGGCAGCACGACCACCTTGCCGGTGGCACGGCTGGCCTCCATGTAGCGGTGCGCCTCCACGATCTCGTCCAGCCGAAACACCCGGTCCAGGTTGGCCTTGTACGCCCCCTGGGCGACGCCGTCGACGATGTTCTGCAGGGCACTGGCGCCGGCCGCGCCCGCGAGATCCTCGCTGTGGAACGCGGTCAGCCTGGTCCCAGAGGGGATCATCCCCACCGGCTCGAACTGCGGATCCGTGGACTCGGCCACCACACCGACGCACTCGATCCCCAGCACCCGTGGGAAGCGCACGTTCGGCGAGTGTCCCTGCCTCGTCATCAGCTCGGACCGGTTCAGCCCGAAGCCCTTGACCTCCACCGGCGTCCACCCGTCCCGCGCCTTTGGCCGGGGAACCTCGCGCACGGTCAGCACCTCGGGTAGGCCGGGCTGGTCGGCGACCGCCGCTCTCATCATCGTGGTCATGGCTGTTGGCGATCCTAGCGAACCTGTCCGGTTCCGCGGCTGGATGCCCCGTGGGTGCCCACGAGGGGGACGAAGTAGGCGGGGGTGAGCTGCGCGTCGGTGACGAGGCGGCCACCTTCCTTGTGGAACGCGGTCACCAGCTCGCGGCCGCCCGGGCCGACCGGATGCACCAGCCGCCCCCCATCGGCAAGCTGCTCAATGAGCGGCCCGGGGACGCGTGGCGCGGCGGCCGCGACGACGACTGCCTGATAGGGGGCGCGCTCAGGCACGCCGAGGGTGCCGTCGCCGACGACCACCCGGACGTGGCCGAGCCCGACCGCCTCCAGGTTGGTCCGTGCCTGCTCGGCGAGGTCGGCGAAGCGCTCGACCGAAACCACTTCCTGGGCGAGCAGTGCGAGGATCGCAGTCTGGAAGCCGAGCCCGGTGCCGACCTCCAGCACCCGCTCGGTGCCGGCGAGGTGCAGCGCCTGCACCATCCTGGCGATCAGGCTCGGCTGGGTGGTCACCTGCCCGTGGGGGATGCGGATAGGCTCGTCAACGTATGCCAGGTGTGCTGCCGCAGGCGGCACGAATCGCTCGCGTGCCACGGCGTGGAAAGCGGCGATGACGCGCTGGTCCCGGATGCCCTGGGCCCGCAGCGCCCGGACCAGGATTCGGTTGGAGCTCATCGCAATACATTGGACCACGCGAGATGTCGATACGAAGGCGCCTCCAAAGCCGGTTCCCTCGACCGGTGCCATCGGCTGCGGTGGCTACCTGGCCAATCAGGTGGATGCTAGCGTGGCGGGCGATGAGCGAGGTCTCTGCGTCGGGCCGTGACCGCAACAGCATGCTGCTGGAGGCGGGGCTGACCCTTGCTTCGGAGCTGTCGCTGCCGGCGATCCTGCAGCGGCTAGTGGAGCTGGCCGTCGAGCTCACCGGCGCCCGCTACGGCGCGCTTGGGGTGCTTGGTCGTGACGGCATGCTCATTGACTTCATCACGACCGGGGTGACCGAGGACGAGCGCCGGGCGATCGGGCACCTGCCAGTGGGCCGCGGCATCCTTGGCGTGCTGATCCGCGACGTGCGTCCGCTGCGGCTGGCCGACCTGACCCAGGACCCGCGCTCGGTCGGCTTCCCACCCAGCCACCCCCGGATGCGCTCGTTCCTGGGCGCGCCGGTGGTCGCCCGCGGGCTGGTCTACGGCAACCTGTACCTGACCAACAAGCAGGGCGCCGCGGAGTTCTCCGTCGAGGACGAGCGGGCGCTGGTGGTGCTGGCGGCCCAGGCCGGCGTGGCGATCGACAACGCGCGGCTGTACGAGGAGGCGCAGCGGCGCAGCCGGCGGCTGGAGGCGCTGCGCGAGCTGGCCGCCGCGATCCTGAGTGGCTCGCCACTGGACACTGCGCTCGGGCTGGCGGCGCGGCACAGCCGCGAGCTGGTGGAGGCCGACCTTGCGACCATCGCGTTGCCGGTGCCTGGTGGGGCAGCGGACGCGCTGGTGCTGGAGGTCGCCGACGGCCACGGGGCCGACCGGCTGCGTGGCCTGGAGGTGCCGGTCGGGGGGTCGCTCTGGGGCGAGGTGCTGCGCACCGGCAAGACCGTGGTGATCGCGGACAGCGCCGCCGACGAGCGGGTCTTCCGGCAGGTCGTGGAGGTCGGGGAGCTGGGGCCGGCGATGTTCGTGCCGCTGCGCTCGCAGGGACAGACCTTCGGGACGCTGCTGGTGGCCCGCCAGGGGGGCCGGCCGGGCTTTGCGGACGCCGACGTCGAGCTGATGGAGTCGTTCGCCGATCAGGCCGCGGTGGCGTTCCAGTACGCCAGCGCGCAGCAGCAGATCCAGCGGCTGGCGCTGCTCGAGGACCGCGAGCGCATCGCCCGCGAGCTGCACGACGGCGCCATCCAGGCGCTGTTCGCGGCCGGGATGAACCTCCAGGGCACCGCGATGCTGGCCGGTGACCCGCGGATCGACCACCGTATCCAGGACGTCATCGGCGAGCTGGACCGGGTGATCCGGGATCTGCGCAACTACATCTTCGGCCTGCGGCCTGGCCTGCTGGCCGACCGGCAGCTCGACACCGCGCTGCGGGAGCTTGCCGGCGAGCTGGAGCGGCGCTCCGATGTGACCACGGTGGTCGAGGTCGACCCCCAGGTCGCCAGTGAGCTGGCTCCGCAGGCGGCGGACGTCGTGCAGCTGGTCCGCGAGGCGCTGTCCAACGTTAGCCGGCACGCCCAGGCGACCACCTGCCGGGTGTCGCTGCGCCGCGAGGGCGAGGTGGGGGTGCTGAAGGTCGACGACGACGGCCGCGGGTTCGACCCCGAGCGGGTCCAGCGCGGGCAGGGGCTGGGCAACCTGGCGACGCGGGCGGCCGACCTGGGCGCGGAGCTGCGGATCCACAGTGACCCCGCCGAGGGCACGACCGTGAGCGTGCGCATCCCACTGTGACCGGGTGACCCTACCGGGTGACCCTACCGGGTGACCCTACCGGGTGACCCTACCGGGTGACCCTACCGGGTGACCCTACCGGGTGACCTGTGACGATGCGACGGCGCGGCGGTTGCGGCGGGCGTCGGTGGCTGGGAGCATGGCGGCATGGCTGAGCGTCCGCTGCGGGTGTTGCTGGTCGACGACCACGAGGTCGTGCGCGACGGGATCAAGGCGCTGCTTTCGGGCGTGGAGGACGTCGTGGTCGCCGCCGAGGCCGGCTCGGTCCACGAGGCGGTTCAGGTCGCGGAGCGGACCCAGCCGGACGTGGTGGTGATGGACGTGCGCCTGCCCGACGGCAGCGGCATCGAGGCCACCCGTGACATCCGCGCCCAGCGGCCGGCGACGCAGGTGCTGATGCTGACGTCGTTCGCCGATGACGAGGCGCTGTTCGCCTCGATCATGGCGGGCGCGGCGGGCTACGTCCTCAAGCAGATCAAGGGCGCCGAGCTGGTACGGGCGATCCGCACCGTCGGGCAGGGGCAGAGCCTGCTGGACCCGGCGGTCACCAAGGGGGTGCTGGACCGGCTGCGCAAGGGCAAGCACCTGTTCAAGGACGAGAAGCTGGCGCGGCTGTCGCCGCAGGAGGAGCGGATCCTCGTCCTGGTCGCCGACGGGCGCACCAATCGGCAGATCGGGGGGGAGCTGGGGCTGGCGGAGAAGACGGTCAAGAACTACGTCTCCAGCATCCTGGCCAAGCTGGAGGTGGCTCGCCGCGCCGAAGCCGCCGCCTACCTGGCGCGCCACACCACCCCGCCGGGCGCGTGAGTCACCGCTGAGACTGCGCCGCCGGCGCCCCCACGCCAGCGAGGTCGTCTTGCTGGTAGGTCAGCTGGTCGTGCATGGCGACCACGCCGTCCACCAGCTCGGCCAGCTCGGCCAGCACGACCACCCGGCTCTGGTGCTGGGGTGCCGCTGGCGGTCAAGCTGGGCCCGTTCTACAGCGCCACGACGCGGTGGGCCAGGTGCGCGGCCAGCTCAGCCGGGCCGGGACCCGCGACGCCGCCGCCTACGAGCGCGCCAACTACGTGAGCCTGCTCACCTCGGCCACCCATGGCCCGAGCATTGAGGAGCGCTAACAGGATCGAACCGGTCGCCCCGGTGCGGCTGGACGCCGCCAAGTTAGCTCACGAGCCTGTCGCATGCTCTGGGCCACTTGTCACATCCAAGCCGGGTCCCTTGGCCCGATCCATCCCGCTGCCGCGCCGTGATGCTCTACGCGGAACCTGCCAAGGGAGGCGAGCATGTCTAGCGGTATCGCGGTGGATCGGACGGGAGCGCTGCTCGGCGCCCTCGTCCATCTGGATCATCCCGCCCATACCATCCACCGGGGATGGTTCCTGATCTCGGTCGCGAACCTGGTGGTCATCGCGCTGATGCTCGCGATCTTCATCCTCGCGCTCGTCCTGCCGTTCCCGGGAAGGAGGCGGCCATGAGCACCGAGACTGAACGGCCGATGTGGACCGGGCGCGTGCGGAACGCCGCGGTGCGAGCCTTTCCCCCGGAACGGCTCCTGCCAGACCGCCAGCCCGTGTACGTGGCCTCGTGGATCTACGTGTTTGGGGTCCTGACCATCGCCGCGTTCACGGTGGTCCTGGTCTCGGGGGCGTGGCTGGCATTGGAAGGCCCCGCCTGGTGGCACAGCTCCAAGGTCGGGCTGTTCGCCAACAGCCTGCACTTGTGGAGCACCGAGCTGTTCTTCTTCTTCATGGTCATCCACCTGTGGGGCAAGTTCTGGATGGCAGCCTGGCGCGGCAAGCGCCAGCTGACCTGGATCACCGGCGCGCTCGCCTTCGTGGCCTCCATCGGCGCGGCGTTCACCGGCTACCTGTCGCAGCAGAACTTCGCGTCGCAGTGGATCGCCTCCGAGGGCAAGGACGGTCTCAACGCGGCCGGAGTGGGCGCCTTCTTCAACGTGCTGAGCTTCGGCCAGATGCTCATGTGGCACATCCTGCTCCTCCCGCTGGTGCTGGGCGTGCTGGTTGTGTGGCACGTGCTGCTGGTGCGAAAGCACGGCGTGGTTCCGCCCTTCCCCGCGAAGGGGCAGGAGGCCTTCGACTCCAGCGACGCGACGGCGGCGACGGGAGACGGCCCGGTCCGGGAAGCAGGCCCGCAGTGAGCGCCAGCACTGCCGCCGGATCCCGCGAACGGGCTATCAAGGCCAGGCACGTGGAGGCATGGACCGGTGGCTGGCGCCGCTACGACCTGGTTAAGGAGTTCGTCGTCGCGCTGGTCGTGGTGGCGTTGCTCGCCGTCGGGCTGGCGGTGGTGTTCTCCTCACCCGACGACCAGCCGGTCACCATCGCCCGGTGGGCGGGCGCCGACCCCAAGGACTTCCTGGCCGCGGCCGTCAGCGAACTCGACCACTCCAGCGAGATCGCCGGCTACGGGCCGCCCTACACCAAAACCCCGGATGCCGCGCAGAAGATCGGGCCGATTTGCCTGCAGTGCATCCCGGGGACTCGCATCCCGGTGGACACCGCCACACAGCTCGTCTTGGGCCCGCTGTCAGAGCAGACGCCCGGCGACTCGGCACTGGCGCGGGCGCTCGCCCAGTACCGGTCGGCACCGCCGTCCCAGCAGGCGGCTTGGACCGGCGCGTACACCAAAGCCCTGGACCAGGTGAGCTTCACAGGCGGCCAGCCGGCGCTGCCGGCCGGCGACTACGGCCCGGTCCAGACGATGCTGTCCGACCTGCTCACCCAGGCGCGCAGCGGCGGCCTGGACGGCGCGCTGCTGGCCACAAAGCAGTTCTACCAAACCGACTACACCGAGCCCATCCTGTTCATCTCAGCGGGCAGCTACTTCGAGGACCAGGCGGCCGCCAAGCACCTGCTCGGCGAGCAGTGGGGCATGATGAACGAGACCGGCGACTGGCCGGGACAGCCGTGGCTGTGGCTGTACACGTTCTGGTATCAGATCAAGCCGTTCTCCACCTCCGGCAACGCCGACGCGCTGATCTGGGGGATCATGCTCATCTTCACGCTGGTGCTGATCTTGGTGCCGTTCATCCCGGGCGTCCGATCGATCCCCCGGTGGATCCCGCTCTACCGGCTGATCTGGCGGGAATACTACCGGCACGTGGACGGCCCACGGTGACCGACACGTCTCGAAAGCGTTGCAGCACGGGTGCGTGCGGGCGGTCATTGGAATAGCTGCTCGATGTCGAGCACGACCCGGGTGGCCCGCTGGGCGAAGCGGCCGGGCCGGAACCGCGCCAGCAGCCACGCCGGCTCGCCGATGGCGAGCTCGTCGGCGACCAGCCGGCCAAGCACCGGCGCCAGGGTCACCCCGCGATGGGTCACGGCCAGGTACAGGCCGTCCAGCCGAAGGTCCCAGCACGCGAGGACCAAAGGACCCAGCGCAGACCCGGCGACCGCGGGGCACACTGGACGGGAGGGTGATCGTCATAAGCGTATCGGCTCGCGATTCTGCCGGGCTCTTGCTCAATGTCCTTCCCGGGGCGCCGCGGGTTGCCGCGACACGATCGGAGCCGATTCGACGGGTCGTGGCCGCGGGTCGAGACGCCCTGGCAGCAACGCCTCGTCAACCGGCGCCTCAGGCTGGGAGAGCACGCGATGGCCGTGGACGTAGACGAGGGCGCCGCCCAGGTAGCCACCGGCGAGCAGGAGCGCCTCGCCGGCCAGCGCGAGGATAAGGGCGGCGGCATGGACCTGGCCGTCTTCATATCCCGCTCGGCCCGGGAACCAGCTGAGGGCGAAGACGGCGGTCGCTGCCAGCATGGTGACGAGATGCAGGCTCGCCAGCTTGCGCTTCGGCGTTCCGGAGGGCAGGTCGCGCCAGTCGAGAAGGCCGGTCAATGTTGTCGGCAGCGTCAGGATCAAGCCGGCAGAGATCGCCAGCAGTGCTCCGTGAGCCATGGCCGGCTCCTCCAGACCAAGCGCGCCGAGGACGAGCAGCGCGACGGCGATCGTGTAAGCGCCGATCGAGACGTCGGTCAGCGGCGGGTGCGAGGGGTGGCCGGGATAACCCTTGAGCCGACGCAGCAGCGCCATCCGGAATCTCCTTCGATCATTGGTCGCCGAATGCGGCGTTTGCACAGCGCTCGCGCTCATGCGAGCCCTCGGCGGATTGCATCACCGAAGTGATCGACCGCTTCGCGAGCACGGTCGACGACCGCCTCCTGCAACAGGAAGCCGTGCATCTGGTCTTCGAGGTGGACGTACTCGACAGCGACCCCAGCCGCCCGCAGACGCTCCGCATAGGCTCGTCCTTCATCACGCAGGGGGTCGAACTCCGCCGTGACGATCAGCGCCGCAGGTAGACCGCTGAGATCGGGGGCACGCAGTGGGAAGAGGTACGGGTCCGCGCGATCGACGCCGTCCGGCAGGTAGTTTTTGAACGTCCACTTCATGAAATCCCGGCTGAGGGTGTAGCCCTCCGCGTACTGGTCATAGGAAGCGCGGCCGGCCTGCCAGTGGTCGGTCACCGGATAGGCGAGCGCTTGGAAACGCACGGCTGGGCCGTGGCGGTCGCGGCAGAGAAGGGCGACGACAGCGGCAAGGTTGCCGCCTGCGCTGTCACCGGCTACAGCCAGCCGGGTCGGATCTGCCCCGTGCTCCCGCCCCACAGCCAGGACCCACTGGGCGGCGGCATAGGCGTCGTCGACAGCGGCTGGATAGGGGTGCTCCGGGCCGCGCCGATAGTCCACCGAGACCACTATTGCCTGCGATCGACTGGCCAGGCGGCGGCAGAGATGGTCGTGGGTGTCGAGGTCGTCGACGGTCCAGCCGCCGCCGTGGAAGTACAGCGTCACCGGCAGCCCGTCCTCCGGGCTCGGCCGGTACCAGCGCAACGGAATGCCGCCCAATGGCCCGGGGACGAGATCGTCCTCGACTTTCACGATCTCGACGCGGGGAGGGTCGACCACCAGCTGGCGTCGCCTGGCTCGCCTTGCCTCAGGTGCCGGCAAGGTGAAGACCGGGGGCAGACCGGCGGCTTGCATCGCGTCGAGGAGCGACTGGGCTTGGGGATCGAGCTGTGTCATCTCGCATCTCTCTATGAGCGGGAGCGACCGCGCCAGCGTTCGCGGGACTGGTCGGTCGGGTGGGGCCTAGCGCTGGAGCCAGCCTCGGAACAGCCGCGTCATCACCGGCACGATGACCCAGGTCATGGCGGCGACCATCAGCCCGCTCAAGACCAGCGCGCGCAGCGCCAGCGGCCAGCTGGCCATCGCCGGGCCGCCGACGGCAAGCACCAGCACGATCACCGCGTAGGCGCCGGCCCAGGTGAGCAGCGCGAGCTTCGCGCGCGGCCGCCCGCTGTACTGCTGGGAATCGCTGGTCGAGCTGCTTGTTGCGCGGTCCAGGTCCAGGTCCATCGCTGTCTCCGGTCTCTTCGGACAAGCACGAGCGTAGGCCCAGCCGAACGATAAAATCCAAGACAGGGCTGGTCTGGTTACGATAGGGTTTGCTTATGGAGCTGCGGCAGCTTGCCTACTTCGTGGCGGTCGCCGAGGAGCGCAACTTCACCCGCGCGGCCCAGCGCATCCCGATCGCGCAGCCGGCCATCAGCCAGCAGATCCGCCGCCTGGAAGCCGAGCTCGGCGAGCGTCTGTTCCTCCGCGACCGCCGCGGGATCAGCCTGACCCCGGCTGGCCACGCCCTGCTGCCCCACGCGCGGGCCACGCTCGGGGCCGCCGCGGGCGGCCGCGAGGCCGTGGCGGCGCTCGGCGGCCTGCTCACCGGCCGCCTGTCCGTCGGCCTGGTCCACCCCCTCCCTGACCGGCGCTTCCTGCGGCTGCTCGGCACCTTCCACCACGCCCATCCGGGCATCGACCTGACCCTGGTCGAGGACCAAACCGACGCGTTGCTCGCCGCGCTGGCCGCCGGCGAGCTCCACGCCGCGCTGATCGGCCAGGGCCGCTACGATCGCCCACCACCCGACCTCGAGTCCCTGCCCGTCGCCCGGGAGCCGGTGGTGGTCGCCGTCCACCCGTCCCACCCGCTCGCCAGGCGCGGCTCGATCCCGCTGGCCGCGTTGCGAGCCGAGCCGATGGTCACGCTCACCCGGGCGAGCAAGCTGCGCAGCACGCTCGAGACGGCCTGCCAGGCCGCCGGCTTCGTTCCCCGCATCGTCGCCGAGACCAGCGATCTTGGCGTGATGGTCGAGCTGGCGGCCGAGCAGCTCGGCGTCGCGGTGCTGCCCGCGTCTGGGCTGGAGGGCGCGGCCGAGGTGGTCCAGCTCCGCCTCACCCACCCCAAGCTCGATCGCCGTATCCTGCTGGTCTGGCGATCCCCCAACGACTCGCCGGCCGGGCGCGCCTTCCTCGCCCTCGCCGCCGAGCACCTGGCCCCGCCGCCGGGCAGCGACTGACGGACCCGCGCAACGGGCCCTCCGCCACACTGCCGCCATGCAGGTCCCATCCTTCAGGGGGCGTTCGGCCCTGCCGGCAGGGCCGTTCGGCCCGGCAGAGTTGGCTGAGACGCAAACGTGCTCAGGGAACCGAGCGCACGGAGCAACCAGGAAGGAGTGCCCTCATGTATGCGGTCGTCTACCACGGGCCGGGGGACAAGCGCTGGGAGCAGGTCCCCGATCCCAAGATCATCGACGACACCGACGCCATCGTGCGCGTCGACTCGGTCACCATCTGCGGTACCGACCTGCACATCCTCAAGGGCGACGTGCCCGAGGTCACGCCCGGCCGGATCCTCGGCCACGAGGCGGTCGGGACGGTGGTGGAGACGGGCCCCGGGACCCGGTCGGTCAGGCCGGGCGAGCGGGTGCTGCTGTCGTGCATCTCCTCCTGCGGGCACTGCCGCTACTGCCGGGTGGGGCAGTACAGCCAGTGCCTGGGCGGCGGGAGCTGGATCTTCGGGCACCTCATCGACGGGGTCCAGGCCGAGTACGCCCGGGTGCCGTTCGCCGACAACTCCACCTACAAGGTGCCCGCCGAGCTGTCCGACGAGCAGGTGCTGTACCTGGCCGACATCCTGCCGACCGGCTACGAGGTCGGGGTCCTCAACGGCCAGGTGCAGCCCGGCGACACCGTCGCGGTGGTGGGGGCCGGCCCCATCGGCCTGGCCGCCACCCTGGGCGCCAAGCTGTACTCGCCCGGTGCGATCGTGGCGGTCGACCCGGCCGAGGCGCGCCGCACCTGGGCGGGGAAGTTCGGCGCCAGCGTGCTCGCCACTCCAGAGGCGGCCCGCGAGACGGTCGCCGCACTCACCGATGGGCTCGGCGCGGACGTGGCGATCGAGGCGGTCGGCCTGCCGGAGACCTTCGAGCTGTGCACCGAGCTGGTGCGGCCCGGCGGCCGGGTCGCCAACGTCGGGGTGCACGGCCGGCCGGCGACCTTGCATCTTGAGTCGCTGTGGATCCGCAACCTGACCATCACCACTGGGCTCGTCGACACCTTCACCATCCCGACGCTGCTCAAGGCGATCGTGGCGGGGCAGCTGGACCCGACCCGCTTCACCACCCACCGGTTCCCGCTGGCCGAGGCGATGCAGGCATACGACACCTTCGCGCGGGCGGCGGAAACCAACGCCCTCAAGGTCCTGATGACCTCCTGATGACCTCCTGATGACCGGCCGAGGGCACGGGCCGCACGGCCCCTCGCTGGCGGGTCCAACCGCCCTGCCGAGCGGTCCTCGCCTGGCCGTACGGTCGCACGGCAAGGAATGCGTCTGGCCGAACGCCGAACAGGGAGCCGAGGATGAAGCACACGGTTGAGTCCG
>JBKPDO010000207.1:0-22926 GCA_046727955.1 bacterium
CCGGCGGTCGCCGCAGGCCGGCATCCCCGACTACAACGCCGCCGTCACCTTGGAGAAGCTGGCCGCTGGCGAGCCTGCGGGGGTCTGAGATGGTCGGGCGACCGGTCAGCACGACCCGGTCACGGATCCTCCCGTGGCGGATAGCCCGACCGAGCGTAGTGAACCTGGGGCAGCCGGTCTTGCGGCGTCGTATCCGGAGTTGATGCCTGAGGACCAGGATCTCCAGTGAGGACGGCGGAGGGCGGGATGGATTCCTCACCTGTCCAACGGAGCCCTGTCCGCGAGGTCGTAGCGGTAGTAGGTGCGATGCTGTCCCGCCCCGCGTCCGAAGTAGTGCCAGTCGGGGAAGTTGAAGTCCGCCGTCACTGACCTCGGCGGCGGCCTCACCCACCGCGGTGGTGATGCGGCCGATGCCGAGCGGGTCCGATCCCAGGCGGACCCGCATCGTGATCGAGTACGACGCGCTCGGAACGCTCATGATCCCAAATGGCTCCTTCCCGGCCTGCCGCTCAAAGCGCCACACCGGCGCTCCGGCGAAGCCTACTACAGTGGTTCGCGGCTGTGGTATTGGCTCATCCGATGACTCCAATAGCAACAAACGATTGGATGGAAATCTCCATTTCCTTTATGCTGACCAGCATCTCCCGATGCCGGAGGAGGTGCCGGCCCATGACGTCCCTCGTGCCGGAGAATTTGGCCGAGCTCGGACCCTCGGGCGGGGTAGACGCGGGCCGAGCAGCACGAATCGCGCCATAAGCGCTGTTCAGCTCCTGATCGAAAAGGGTTCCGACCGGGTGCGGCGCACCCGTTATTTGGGGCTGCGGATAGCCCTAATTTGCCGTGGCCATGGAAGGAGCGACGCATGCAATCGATCGACGCGACCCGGCTCGAGGCGACCCAGCTCGACGACCACTGGAGGTCCAGCCCGCGCTGGCGCGGGATCCGCCGCGACTACGACGGCGAGGACGTGCTGCGCCTGCGCGGCTCGGTCGCGATCGACCAGACTCTGGCCAGGCGTGGGGCCGAGCGGCTCTGGCACCTGCTCGGCGAGCGTGACCTGGTGGGCGCGCTCGGCGCGCTCTCCGGCGGCCAGGCCGTCCAGATGGTGCGGGCGGGACTCGAGGCGATCTACCTCAGCGGCTGGCAGGTGGCGGCCGACGCCAACCTGGCAGAAAAGGTCTACCCCGACCAGAGCCTCTACCCGGTGTCCAGCGCGCCGGCGCTGGTGCGGCGGCTGAACAACGCCCTGCGGCGGGCCGACCAGATCGAGTCGGTCGAGGGAGCCCCCAGCCGGGACTGGCTGGTGCCGATCGTGGCCGACGCCGAGGCCGGCTTCGGTGGGCCCCTCAACGCCTACGAGCTCACCCACGCGATGATCGAGGCGGGCGCCGCCGGGGTGCACTTCGAGGACCAGCTCGCCGCCGAGAAGAAGTGCGGTCACCTGGGCGGCAAGGTGCTCGTGCCGACTGGGCAGTTCCTGCGCATGCTCAGCGCCGCGCGGCTCGCCGCCGACGTGGCCGGCGTGGAGACGGTGCTCATCGCCCGCACCGACGCGCTCGGGGCGACCCTGCTGACCAGCGACGCCGACGAGCGCGACCGGCCCTTCCTCAGCGGCGAGCGCACCACTGAGGGCTACTGGCACGTGCGGCCGGGCCTGGCCGCGGCCGTGGCCAGGGGCCTCGCCGCCGCGCCCTACGCGGACCTGCTGTGGTTCGAGACCTCGACGCCCGACCTGGAGGAGGCGACCCGCTTCGCCGAGGCGATCCACGCCGCTCATCCCGGCAAGCCGCTGGCCTACAACTGCTCGCCCTCGTTCAACTGGCGCACGCACCTGGACGAGCCGACGATAGCTGGCTTCCAGAAGGAGCTGGGACGGCTCGGCTACCGCTTCCAGTTCATTACCCTGGCCGGCTTCCACGCCCTGAACGCTGGCATGTTCGAGCTGGCCAGGGGCTTCGCCGAGCGCGGCATGCCCGCCTATGTCGAGCTGCAGCAGCGTGAGCTGGCGCTGGAGGCCGAGGGCTACACCGCCACCAGGCACCAGCGGGAGGTCGGCACCGGCTACTTCGACGCCGTGGCCGAGGTGATCTCCGGCGGCAGCGCCTCGACCCTGGCCATGGCCGGCAGCACTGAGCAGGCCCAGTTCTGATTGATCCTGGCGGGCACCGTGCTGGAGCCGTTTGCCGGCGCCTCGCCGTCCAAACACGCAGCTCCTCCAAGGCTCCTCACCAAGCTACGGCGTTTGGGGGTTCGAACTTTCCGCAGATCAGGGTAGGATGCGGGTCGATCCGGTTTGCCCGGTATCTTTCGGTCCGAGGCTCCGGCGAAACGGAGGTGGCATGGTCGAGCGGCATCCAGGCCTACTGACCGCCGTTCGCCGCGCCACCGTCGCCGCCCTGCTGCTCGCCGTGCTCCCGGCTGGCCAGGCGCTGGCGGCTCCGGGCTCCGGCAAGCAGAGCCCACAGAGCCCGGCCCCGGGCACGGCCGCGCGGGGCGCTCCCAAGAGCGCGGCCGACCCGAAGGTGCAGCGCAAGGCCCAGGAGCTGCTGCGGCGGCTCGACCAGCTGTATGCCGCCATGGAGTCGCTCTCCCAGGAGCTGGTGCAGGCCGGCGATTCCGAGCGCCAGCTCCGCAAGGAGCAGGCCGACCTGCAGGTGCGCCGGCGCGTGGTCGAGCAGCAGCTGGTGACCTCCCAGCAGCGCCTCGACCTGCTGCGGCAGAGCCCCCGGCAGCAGGACGGGGTGGACGTCACCACCCAGAGTGGGCAGCAGCAAGACGAGATAGACGTCACCACCCAGAGTGTGCAGCAGGTCCGCCACCAGAAGTCCGACCTGGACCGGGTGGGGGCGCGGGTCGCGTTCCACCTGGTCCGGCAGCACCTTCGCAGCAGCGGCGTCCAGGCGCAGCGCAAACAGCTCGACCAGCTCACCAAGCGGCTCCAGGCCACCCTCAAGGGCCTCGATGGCCCCCTGAAGGGCGCGCTCGAGGCGCAGCAGCAGCGGGACGAGGCGCAGCGCCGCGCGGCCTACGACAACTGGGCCGCGTCGCTCGGCGGGCCGTACCAGCCGGCCTGGATGCAGTCCGGCCGGGCTGCCGCGATCGCCGTCGCCTTCGCCATGCGCCAGCTCGGCAAGCCCTACCAGTGGGGAGCGGAGGGGCCGGCCGCGTTCGACTGCTCGGGGCTGACCAGCGCCGCCTACCTGGCCGCCGGTGTCGTGATCCCGCGCGTGGCGGCCGACCAGTTCTACGCGGGCGCGAACGTGGGCGTGGCGGACCTGCTCCCCGGCGACCTGGTCTTCTACGCCAACGACCCGGCCAACCCGGCCACCATCCACCACGTCGGCATGTACATCGGCAACGGCCTGATGGTGCACGCGCCCCACACCGGCGACGTGGTGCGGATCGCCTCGATCTGGCGGAGCGGCTACGCCGGCGCGGTCCGCGTCATCCCCGGCGCCGTCAAGCGGGGGGCGAGCCCGCCGACCACCGCGCCGGTGCCGGTGCCCACTCCGCCGATGAGCACCTTCCCGCCGCCCACGACGTCGCGGCCGCCGAGCACCACCAAGCCCGGCGCGCCGCCAACCACGGGCCGGCCGCCAAGCACCACCGGGACCGCCGCGTCGCCCACCACCGCGCCGGCCACGACCTCGGGCGGCACCACGACCTCGTCCGGGACGACCTCGTCCGGGACGACCTCGTCTGGGACGACCACCTCCACGGAGCCGCCCACCACGGCGGCGCCGACCACCGACCCGCCCACCACGGCGGCGCCCACCACGGCGGCGCCGACCACCGACCCGCCCACCACGGCGGCGCCGACCACCGACCCGCCGACCACGGCCGGCAGCACCGCCGCCGACCCGTCGACCACGACGACCACCGAGCCGCCGACCTCCACGAGCGGGTAGCCTATTCCCCCATGAACGGCGACCGGTTGTGGACGCCCTGGCGGATGGCGTATATCCGGCGGGCGGCGGACGGTGACGAGTCCGACGGATGCATCTTCTGTGACCTGGTCGCGGAGGGGGCTGACGAGAAGAACCACATCGTGGCCCGCGGCAGGCTGACTTTCGTGATCCTCAACGCGTTCCCGTACAATCCCGGGCACCTGATGGTGGCGCCGTACCGGCACATCGGGGACTTCGTCGACCTCACCGACGAGGAGCTGGCCGAGACCATGGCGTTCACCAGGCACGCGGTGCAGGCGCTCCGTGACGATTCCGGCGCGCACGGCTTCAACCTCGGGATGAACCTGGGGACTATCGCCGGCGCGGGCATCGCGGACCACGTGCACCTGCACCTGGTGCCGCGCTGGGGCGGCGACACGAATTTCATGCCGGTGGTGGCCCAGACCAAGGTCCTGCCGGAGCTGCTGTCGGAGACCTGGCAGCGCCTGCGGCCGCGCTTCGCGGCGGCCGAGCGCGAACTGGACGCTGGTAGCACCTGAGTAGCACCTGAGTAGCACCTGACAAGACCCCGATCGCTTGCGAGCCGCCGCGCCTGGGGCTGGGGAGCTCTGGGCGCCCAGGGCCGGGCGTCCAGAGCAGGGCGCCCGGACCGGGCGTCCCGGACCGGGCGTCCCGGACCGGGGGCCTGCCCTCAGAGTGGGTGGCCGAGGCGGCGGAGGTCGTCGTGCTGGATGCGCTCGACGAGCCGGCGCGCCTCCGGGGTGAGGCGCTCGCGCCAGGCGTCGCTCCTGACAGCGGGGTAGCGCAGCCGGGCGAGCTCAGCGGTCCCAGGCGGGCTCGGGCGCGGCGCGTCGGTCGTGGTGCCGGCGGTCGTGAGCGCCGAGTGCATTCGGGGCGGCGGCAAGGACGCGTTGATCTATCGGCTGCTGGCGATCGCTCGAGTGCCAATCCTGGGCAAGCGGTTGCCGTCCATGCGGGCCAATTGCTCGGTGGCGCCGGCATGAGCGCGACCATCGATGCGCTCGTCGCGGCAGAGGCCATCCGTGGGGACCGTGCGTGCTCCTCACTAGCGACCCAGGCGATCTGGGGTCCCTAGTGGGTAAACGCCCGTACGTGCGGATCGTCGAGGTCTGAGATCGAATCACACGGGCACCTCCTGAGCTGGGGGCGATCGCTCCCCCTCGAACCCAACACCACCCTCAGCTCTGGAGGCGGCCCTACGTTCGAGTGTGTTACAAACTCATTTACAACGATCAGCTACAAATGACGTAGGACCAGCTACGGAAAGCAGCGGACTGGGACCGTATGCGCGAAGCCGTCACACCGAGCAGCTCGACCATCGAGGAGGTCGCCCGGCTCGCTGAGGTCAGCGTCAGCTCGGCGCGCAACTACTTCTCGCGCCCCGAAGTGCTCAGCCCCCAGACCCACGCGCGCATTAAGGCCGCGGTGCGCCAGACCGGCTACACCCCGCGCGGCAGTCCCACGGGCCTGGGCCGCCGCCAGCTCGGCCGTATCGCCTTCGAGATGCCCCGGGCCGAAGACCCCGCCGGCAACGCCGTCTTCAGCGAGCTGCTCGTCAGCCTGCTGTGGGCGGCGCGCTCCAGGGGCTTTCGCCTGCACCCGTTCGTCACCGACAAGGAGCCCGGCTCCCGCGCACCCTACTACCAGCAACTGTGGGAGCAACGCGAGGTCGGCGGCTTCATCCTGACCGACCCCGCCTACGCCGACGAGCGCCTCGCCTACTTCGACGACGGCGCAGTGCCCTTCGTGCTCGTCGGCCGGCTGCGGCGGGAGACCGGCTACTGCTGGGTGGACAACGACAACGTCGCCGGCTCCGTCATGGCGGTCGAGCATCTGACCGGGCAGGACCACGAGCGCATCGCCTATCTCGGCTGGCCGGCCGCGGACGCGGTCGCCGACCGGCGGCTGGAGGGCTACCGGCTCGGGCTGGCCGCCGCCGGCAACCTGCCGGAGTGCATCGAGGCGCAGAGCTATGGTCAGAGCGCCGTCGAGCAGGCCCATGACCTGCTTTGCCGCTCGCCTCGGCCAACCGCGGTGATCGCCTCCTGCGACGAGTTCGCCTACGACGTCATCCGCGCCGCCGCCTCGCTGGGCCTCCAGGTCGGCGGCGGGCCGCGGCGCCTCGCGGTGGTGGGCTGCGACGACTCCCCGCTGGCCGGGCGGACGGTGCCGACGCTGACCAGCCTGCGCCAGCCGATCCAGCGCATCGCCGACCGCGCGGTCGACCTGCTGGCGGCGAGGATCGTCAACCCCCGCCTCGAGGCCCACGCGCTGGAGCCACCGGAACTGATGGTCCGGGAGAGCTCCGCCGTGACGGTCAGCCGCTCCTGAGCAGCTTGCTGGCCTCCAGCCAGGCCAGCACCTGGGCGACCGACTCGTCCACCGTCTGGCGCTCGGTGTGCAGGACGATCTCGGGCCTGAACGGCGTCTCGTAGGGATCGGAGACGCCGGTGAAGTTCTTGATCTCACCCGCCATCGCCTTGGCGTACAGACCCTTCACGTCGCGTTCGGCACAGGTCTCCACCGGGGCGGCCACGTGGACCTCCACGAAGTCGCTCACCGCCGCGCGCACCTTGTCGCGCGCCTCCCGGTACGGCGAGATCGCGGCGACCACCACCGCGACGCCGTGCTTGGCGAGCTTGCCCGCCACGTAGCCGATACGGGCGATGTTGGTGTCGCGGTCCTCGCGGCTGAAGCCGAGCTCCTGGCAGAGGTTGGTGCGGACCTCGTCGCCGTCGAGCACCTCGAGGCGGTGCCCGCGCTCCAGCAGCCGCGGGGCGATCGCGCCAGCGATGGTGGACTTGCCCGCGCCGGAAAGCCCGGTCAGCCACAGAACGAAGCCGGTGTCGTTGTTCATACGGGTGAGAGCCTCTCCTGGTTTGAGTGGTCGGTGGGGGAGGGGGGACCGCTCGGGGGGTTTGCTTCGGTCAGCTCGCCTGCCCCTGGTAGGCGTCGATCAGGATACGCGCCACCTCGGGCCGGCTGAATTCGGGTGGCGGCAGCTCGCCGGCGGCGAGCTTGGCGCGCACCTGGGTGCCGGACAGGGTGACGTGCTCCTGGGGGGAGTGCGGGCAGGTCTTGCCGGTCGCCATCCCGCCGCAGTGCCGGCAGTAGAAGGCGTTGTCGAAGCGCAGCGGGGTGATGCCGAGGTCCTCGGGGGGCAGTGAGGAGATCAGCTCCTGGGCCTCGAAGGTGCCGTAGTAGCTGCCGACCCCGGCGTGGTCGCGGCCCACGATGAAGTGCGTGCAGCCATAGTTCTTGCGCACCAGCGCGTGCAGCACCGCCTCGCGCGGGCCGGCGTAGCGCATCGGCGCGACCAGGGCGGCCAGCATCACGCGATCGGGCGGGAAGTACTCGAGGATCGCGTGGTAGGCGCGCATGCGGACCTCGGCCGGCACGTCGCCCTCCTTGGTGGGGCCGACCAGCGGGTGCAGCAGCAGCCCGTCGCAGTTCTCCAGCGCGCACTTCATCAGGTACTCGTGCGCGCGGTGCACCGGGTTGCGGGTCTGGAAGCCGACCACCGAGGTCCAGCCGTGCTCGGCGAACGCGGCGCGGGTCTCCGAGGGGGTGAGGGCGTAGCGGCCGACCGGCCCGTCGAGCGGGCTCACCACCGCCCTGATCGGCCCGCTCACCGCGTGCTCGGGGGCGTCGAGCACCCGGGCCACGCCCGGGTGGGCGGGGTCGGTGGTGCCGTAGACCAGCTCCGCCTCGGCCCGGCGGTCGCGCTCGAAGACCTCCTCGACCTCGAGGACCCCGAGGAGGGTGCCGTCCTGGCCGCGCAGGGCGACGCGGTCGGCGTCGACGCGCCCGCCCTCGGGGATGCCGAGGCAGACGGGGATGGGCCACAGGGTGCCGTCCGGCAGCCGCATGGACTCCGTGCAGGACTGGTGCTCCTTGGCGTTCATAAAGCCGGTCAGCGGGCTGTAGGCGCCGGTCGCCAGCGCGCGGAGGTCGGCCACCTCCGCCGGGGTCAGCAGCAGCGCCGGCAGGTCTTCCCTGGCCAGCGCGGTCGCCTCCTCGCTCGGCAGGCGCCGGTCGATCAGCTCGCCCCCGTGCGGGACGCTGCCTCGCCCGTCCTGCGCCCACCGCTCCTTGGTCGTCACTTGCGGTTCCCTCCTGGTCCGATCTCGCGTTCGCTGCACACGCCGTGCGCCAGGGCAGGATAATGCACCGGGCAAATGGGGCACGACTCGTTCGGGAAGGCTAGCAGCGTTCCGTGCTCAGCCCCCGTCGACTCCGGTCGAGGCCAGCTCGAGCGACTGCTGCATCGCGAACGTGGCGGCCTCGAGCTTGGAGTGCATCCCCAGTTTCTCGAGGATGTTCTGGATGTGCGTGCGCACGGTGTGCTGGCTGATGTAGAGGTCCCTGCCGATGTGCGCGTTGTCCCAGCCGCGGCTGAGCCGCGCCAGCACCTGCCGCTCGCGTGGCGACAGGCGGGCCAGCGGGGTCTCCGTGGTCTGCTCTCTGGCCACCAGGCGGCGCAGCAGCGGCAGCAGCGCGCCACGAGGCACGACGCCCTCGCCGGCCAGCACCGCCCGGGCGACCCGCAGGACGATGCTGGCGCCGTAGGTCTTGCCCACGACCCCCGCCGCGCCGGCCATGATGGCGGCCAGCAGCAGGTCCCCGTCCCGATCGTTGCCGAGGACGAGGAGCTTGACGTCGGTGTCCGACTCCAGGATCCGCGTCACCAGGCTGGGCGAGCCGCCAAGCCCGATCGTCGCGTCCACCAGCACGAGCTGCGGCCGGTACCGCTGCGTCAGCGTCAGCACCTCCTCGGCGGAGGAGCTGCGCCCCACCACCTCGTGCTCGGCATCGCGCGTCAGCAGCGCCTCGAGCGCCTCGTTGAACAGCGGCTGAGAGTCGGCGAGCAGTATGCGCGCCATCCGCGGCAACCTCCGTGGGTTCGCTGGCAGAGCTGCAGGGCAAGCATGGCCGTATCTGAGTGACAACTCTCCCTCATCCAGCCGTGACTGGTCTACAGCACATGCAGTAACAAGCCATACGTCGCTTGGACCCTGTTGGCCCTCGATCATGGGCACGATCGACTGGCTCGCGACGTTCGACCTAGGAAAGAAGGGACAATGGGTCGGCGATTGCAGTGCTATCTCATCATTTCTTCACATGGGCCGGGCTGTCCCATTCGCGGTAGCTTGGTCTAGTGCCGCACGAGTGGAAGGGGAGCCACTCCCGGCACTCCCGGTCCAGAGGCGCAGTGCGCACGCCACCCCTCCGCGTGCGTTCGGTCGTGCTCGGCGGTCGGATCACGACCCCTGTCGTCCGAGCACGCCGGGATTCCACAGAGGGGGAACGGGGGCATGAGCCAGCTCATCTCTGTCGTCCTGGTCGACGACCACGACGTGTTCGCCGAGGGCATCAGCGTGCTGCTCGACGCCGAGGACGACCTGCGCGTCGTCGCGTTCGCCCGCGACGCGCTCCAGGCGCTCCAGGCGCTGCGCGCGCATCGGCCCGACGTCGTGGTGGTCGACACGCACCTGCCCGGCGCCGAGGTCGCCCAGATCCTCCGGAGCGCCGCGACGCGCACGACGCGTGCGCTCTTGCTCGCCGAGAACCAGACCCCAGAGGTCGTGGCCTGGCTGGAGCGCGGCGCCGACGCGGTGGTGACCAAGCAGGTCTCCGCACGCCAACTCGCCCACACCATCCGGGGGCTCGCCAGGGGGCACGTGCCGCCGCCGGCCCTGCCGGCGGCGGCGTCGCCGGGACGCCGCGCGTCGCACCGCGACGGGCACATCGACCTGCTCCTGCGAAGCCTCAGCCGGCGCGAGCGGGAGATCCTGTCGCTGCTGGTCAGCGGCTACTCCAACCGGCGCATCGCCGAGGAGTGCGTGCTGTCGCTGAACACGGTGCGCGCCCACGTCCAGAACGTGCTCATCAAGCTTGGCGTCCACTCCAAGCTGGAGGCGGTCACCTTCGCGATCCGCCAGGGCGGCCTGGCCCCGCTGGTCCCCGAGGAGGCCGCCGTGGCCGGCCGCCGGGTGGGACCAGCCTAGATCAGATCGGCGCTGGTCACTTGTGCTCGGCCTTGGCCTCCTCGATGACCTTGGGGGCCAGGTTCGGGGGCAGCTCCTCGTAGTGGGAGAAGCGGCGCGCGAACGAGCCCTTGCCGCGGGTCATCGAGCGCAGGTCGATGGCGTAGCGGGTCACCTCGGCCTCGGGCACGGTGGCGCGGACCAGGGTGCGGCCGGTGCCGACCGGGTCGGTGCCGATCACCCGACCCCGCCGCGACGACAGGTCCCCGAGGATGTCGCCCACGTAGCTGTCGGGGACCAGCACCTCCATCTCGAGGATCGGCTCGAGCAGGGTGAGCTGCGCCTGCGCGGCGGCCTCTCTCATGGCGAGCTGACCGGCGAGCTGGAAGGCCATGTCCGAAGAGTCGACCGAGTGGTATTTGCCGTCGTTGAGGACGACCTTGACGTCGACCACCGGGTAGCCGGCGATCAGGCCGTCCTCCATCGCCTTGCGCACGCCCTTCTCGACCGATGGGATGAACTGGTTCGGGATGGCGCCGCCGTAGATCTTGTCCTCGAACTCAAAGCCGCTCCCGCGCGGGAGCGGCTGCACCTCGATATGGGCGATGCCGTACTGGCCGTGACCGCCGGTCTGCTTCACGTGGCGGCCAGTCGCCTTCACCGAGGTCTTGAAGGTCTCCTTGTAGGGCAGGCGCAGGGGCACCTGGTTGACCTCGACGCCGGACTTCCGCTTCAGGCGCTCGAGGGTGACCTCGACGTGGTTCTCTCCCATGCTCCAGAGGATCGTCTGGCGGGTCTCGACGTTGCGCTCGACCCGCAGGGTGAGGTCCTCGGCCTGGAGCCGCGCCAGGCCGCCGGAGAGCTTGTCCTCGTCGCCGCGTGACCTGGGCGCGATCGCGATCGGCAGCAGCGGGTCGGGCATCGACGGCGCCGGCAGCACCACCGGGTCCTCCTTGGCGCAGAGGGTGTCGCCAGTCGAGGTGTCGCTCAGCTTGGCGACGGCGCCGATGTCCCCGGCCACCACCTGCTCCGCCGGCTCCTGGGTCTTGCCGCGCACCGTGAGCAGGTGGCCGACGCGCTCGTCCTTGCCCTTGGTGGCGTTGAGCACGGTGGAGTCGGGCATGAGCGTGCCGGAGACCACCCGGAACAGGTTCATGCGCCCCACGTAGGGGTCGGACAGGGTTTTGAAGACGTAGGCGGTCAGCGGGCCCGCCGGGTCGGCCGTGCGCGTCACGGTCCTGTCGCTGCCGGGCACCGTGCCCTCGTACGGCTGCCGCTGGGCCGGGGAGGGGAACGCCTGGGTCAGGACCTCGAGCAGCTCGGTCGTGCCGATCCCCTTGGTGGCGGCGCCGGCCAGCACCGGGAACAGGCGCCCGGCGCAGACCGCCGCCTCCAGGTCCGGGATCAGGTCCGTCGGGGCGATCGTCTCGCCGCCGAGGTAGCGCTCCATCAGCTCCTCGTCCTCGGACTCCTGGATGATCGCCTCGATGAGCTGGGAGCGCAGGTCCTCGGCGGAGGCCACCAGCTCGCCGGGCACGTCGCCCTCGTTGCGTGAGCCGTCGGGCTTGTACTCGAACGCTCGGTTCGACAGCAGCCCGACCAGGCCGCGGAAGTCGTGCTCCTGGCCGATCGGCAGGTACAGCGGCGGGCAGCCTTTGCCGAAGGTGGCCTGGATGGCCTCGAGGGTCTCCTGGAAGGAGGCGCGCTCGCGGTCCAGCTTGTTGATGAAGAAGGCGCGCGGCAGCCCGAGCTCCTCGGCCATGGTCCAGACGACCTCGGTCTGGGTCTCGACCCCGTCGACCCCGCTCACCACGAACAGCACGGCGTCGGCGGCCGGCAGGGCCGCGCGCACGTCGCCGATGAAGTCGGCGTAGCCGGGGGCGTCGAGCAGGTTGACCTTGAAGTCCCCGTGCTCCACGGGGGCGAGCGCCAGCGACACCGAGATGTGCTTGCGGGTCTCCTCGGGCTCGAAGTCGGTCACGGTGGTGCCTTCCTCGACCCGGCCGACCCGGTTGGTCGCGCCGGTGGTATAGAGGAGCGCCTCGATCAGAGACGTCTTTCCGGCACCACCGTGCCCGACAACCAAAACGTTACGAATACGTTGCGTGGGGTAGCTCTTCACCGAATCCGGGCCCTCCCTCCACAGTCGTTGCCCGTGGGGGCTGGAGCGGGTGCCCTGCCACCTGACGGGAGCCGCGATGCTACCACCAGACCTTACCGCCTAATGGCGCCGATCTCCTCGGACAATTCAAGAATTCGAGGCCCAGCTCCCGCGACTGGATTGTGACGAAACCGACTGTCGTTGAGCCGCGTGTACGGTCGTGCTAGCCTCGCCTCCGTCCCGTGGTTGCCATGTTGGCGCCCATCGTCATGACAGGAAGCCCGTGCTTTCGTCCAAAGCTCGTGACACGTTCCGACACGTTACCGAGCCCGCCGGTCAGGCTCTTGCCAAAGCGGGGTTCACCGCCAACAGCCTGACCGTGATCGGCCTTGCCGGCAGCCTCGGAGCCGGCGCGCTCATCGCCACCGGGTACGAACGGGTCGGCGGAGCGGTCAGTCTCCTCTCGGGCCTGCCGGACATGCTGGACGGCGCCGTCGCCAAGGCGTCGGGCCAGGTGTCGCGCCGGGGCGCCTTCCTCGACTCGGTGGTGGACCGGCTGTCGGACGCCGCGGTGCTGAGCGGGATCGTGCTGCTCTCGGCCGAGGACCAGCACACCCAGGCCGCGGTGCTCGCCACCCTGGTGCTGGCGCTGTCACTGATCGTCTCGTACGTGAAGGCGCGTGCCGAGTCGCTCGGCTACAGCTGCAACGTCGGTATCGCCGAGCGGCCCGAGCGGGTCATCGTGCTCGGCGTGGCACTGCTGGTCGGCCATGTCGTGGCCGGGCTGTGGGTGCTGGTCGCCGCCACCTTGATCACGGTCGTCCAGCGCATCCTGACGGTCTGGCAGCAGGACAGGTCGGACATCGGTCGGTGACCACCAGAGATCGGTGGGCTGGGCGGCTCTGGCTCACCGCCTGGCGCATCGTCCGGCGTCTGCCGGAGCCCGTCGTCATGTGGCTGGGCGCCGCCAGCGGCCTGCTGTACTACCGGTTCGACGAGCACCGGCGCGCGGTCCTGCGTGACAACCTGCGCCGGGTGCTCGGCCCCTCCGCCACGCCCGCCGAGCTGGAGCGCGTGGTCCGGCGGGGGTTCGCCTCCTACGGACGCTACTGGGGCGAGGCGTTCCGGCTCGAGACCTTGAGCCAGGAGGATATCCGCAACCGCATGATCGTCGACGGCCGGGAGCACCTGGACGCGGCCTTCGCCGCGGGGCACGGAGAGATCCTCGCCGTGCCGCACCTGGGCAACTGGGACGCGGGCGCGGCCTGGGTGGTCGCCGCGGGCTACCCGCTGACCACGGTCGTCGAGCGGCTCAAGCCGGCCGAGCTGTTCGACCGCTTCGTCGCCTATCGTCGCGCCCTCGGCATGGAGATCCTGCCGCTCGACAACGGCTCCGAGAGTATGCGCGGCCTGCTGCGGGCGCTGCGCGAGAACCGGATCGTCGCCCTGGTCACCGACCGCGATCTCACCGGCCACGGCCTGCCGGTGCGGATGTTCGGAACGACCGTGATGATGCCGGGCGGCCCTGCGTCGCTCTCGCTCAAGACCGGCGCGCCGCTGCTGCCGGCCGGCGTCTTCCAGGACCGCAAGGGAGGGCGGTGGGTGAGCATCATACGGCCGGCGATCCGCATCGAGCCGAGCGGCGACCAGCGCGCCGACGTCCTTGCCCTGACGCAGCGGCTGGCGGACGAGTTCGAGCAGCTCATCCGCCTGGCTCCGGAGCAATGGCACATGCTCAGCCGCTTCTGGCGCGCGGAGGGGTCCGGGGAACCCCAAGGGCCGGAGGGGTCCGGGGAACCCCAAGGGGGTGCCCCGGTGAGTCAAGGCCCGGTGGGTCGGGACCCGGTGGGTCGGGACCCGGTGGGTCGGGACCCGGTGGGTCGGGAGGGGGAGCCGGCCGCTCCTCGGACAGAGCCGCGGACAGAGCCGCCCGCGGCGGAGGAGGCGGGCCTGTGAAGATCGGGATGGTCTGCCCCTATGACTGGACCGTGCCGGGCGGGGTCGGCAACCACGTCCGCAGTCTCGCGGCGGAGCTGCGGCGCCGTGGCTGCGAGGTGGACGTGCTCGCGCCGGCGGCACGTCCGGTGAGCGAGGACGGCTTCGTCAGCCTCGGCGGGTCCCTGCCGGTGCCCTACAACGGCTCGGTGGCGCGCATCGCGATCGGCCCGCGCACGGCGCTGCGGGTGCGCCGCGCGCTGGCCGCCGGGCGCTACGACCTGGTCCACGTGCACGAGCCGCTGTCACCCAGCGTCGGCATGCTTGCCGCCGGCCGCGCCAGCGTCCCGGTGGTCGGCACCTTCCACGCCAACATGGACCGCTCGCTGGCGCTCGCGCTCGGCAGGCCGGTGCTGCGGCGCGCCTTCAACCGCCTCGACGCCCGCATCGCGGTGAGCGCCTCGGCGCGCGACACCTGGCAGCGGTACTTCGGCGGCTCGATGCTAGTGATCCCCAATAGCGTCGGCGCCGAGTTCTTCGCCAGGCCGGAGCCGCTGCCCGGCTACCGCGAGGGCGGCCCGACCGCGCTGTTCGTCGGCCGGCTGGAGCCCCGCAAGGGCCTTGTCTACCTGGTGCGCGCCTTCCTGCGGCTGAAGCCTTCGTTCCCGCGCCTGCGGCTGCTGATCGTGGGACGAGACCACAAGCACCAGCAGGGGAAGCTGATGGCGATGGTGCCGCCGCGCCTGCGGCCGGACCTGCTGTTCGTCGGCGCGGTGCCGCAGCAGGACCTGCCCTCCTACTACGCCTCGGCCGACGTGTTCTGCGCGCCGTCGCTCGGCGGTGAGTCCTTCGGCATCGTGCTGGTCGAGGCGATGGCGGTCGGCCTGCCGGTGGTCTGCTCGAACATCGGCGGCTACCGCGACCTCGTGCGTGACGACCGCGAGGGCCTGCTGGTGCCGCCGCGCGACCCCGAGGCGCTGGCGGCAGCGCTGGCGGCCCTGCTCGACAACCCCGCCCGCCGCGCCGCGCTAGGCGAGGTGGCCACCCAGACCGCCGCCCGCTACGCCCCGGACGTGGTCGCCGGCCAGGTCGTCGAGGTCTACCAGAGCGTCCTCACGGCAGCCAGGCGGCCACCGTGAAGAACCATGCCGTCGGCGGGCGGGCGACCTGGGCCTTGGGTTAGCCGTCGTAGCGGTGGCTGATCACGACCGCGCGGAGCAGGAGCGGACCGGGCCAGGTGCTCGGCCAGCGGGCGCTCAACCGCGCCACGCTGGAACGGCAGCTGCTGCTACGCCGCCGGCACCTGCCCGCCGCCGAGGCGATCGAGCACCTGATCGGCATGCAGGCCCAGGCGCCCAACGCGCCCTACGTCGGCCTGTGGACGCGGCTTGCCGGCTTCCGCCCCGAGGAGCTTGCCGGACTGCTCACCCAGCGGCGTGCGGTGCGCGCCCATCTGATGCGCGCGACCATCCACCTGGTCACCGCCCGCGACTGCCTGGCGCTGCGACCCGTGCTGCAGCCCGTCCTGGAGCGCGGCTTCGCCGGCAGCCCCTCCGCCCAGCACCTTGCGGGAATGGACACCAGGGCGGTCCTGGCGGCCGGTCGGGCGCTGCTGGCGCAGCGCCCGCGCACCCGCGCCGAGCTCGGCCCGCTGCTGGGTACGCGGTGGCCCGGCCGCGACGCCACCTCCCTGGCCTACGCCATCAGCTACCTGGTGCCGCTGGTCCAGGTGCCACCGCGCGGCATCTGGGGCCAGAGCGGACCGGCCACCTGGACCACCACCGAGGCCTGGCTCGGCCGCCCCCTCACCCCCGAGCCCTCCGTGGAGGAGCTGGTCGGGCGCTACCTGGCCGCCTTCGGCCCGGCCACCGTCAATGACATGCAGACCTGGTCGGGCCTGACGCGGCTGGGCGAGGTGGTCGAGCGGCTGCGGTCACGCCTTGCGACCTTCCGCGACCAGGCCGGCAACCAGCTGCTCGACCTGCCCGATGCGCCGCGGCCCGACCCCGACACTCCGGCCCCGCCTCGCTTCCTTGCCGAGTACGACAACCTGCTGCTGTCGCACGCCGACCGTGGCCGCGTCATCGGCAACAATCGCCGCGCACCACTGTTTGCCGGCAACGGCGGGGTCCTGGGCACCGTGCTCGTCGACGGCTTCTACCGGGGCACCTGGCGGATCACCCGCCACCTCGACACCGCCACCCTGACCATCCAACCCTTCGAGGCGCTGGCCGAGCCGGAGCGCACCGCCGTGGCCGAGGAGGGCGCCCGGCTGCTCACCTTCGCCGCCAGCGACACCGCCACCCACGACGTGCAGCTCTCCCCTCCGTCGTGACCGGCCAGCGCATCCAGGTCCCGTTCACTCCAGCCAAGCCGGCGCGGTAGACTTTCGCTTCACGGTTGGCAAGGGAGGCAGCGTGGACGTTGCAGCGGCCCTGTGGGGCGGGATACTCGGCGCGATCGCGGCGGCAATCGTGTACCTGGGCTTCCTCGGGCTGCGCCTGACGCGCTTCGACCTGCTCCGCTTCGAGGGCGGGCTGCTCGCCCACGAGCGCACCAACATGGTCTACATCTACGGCGTCGTGGTGAATGTGGTCCTCGGGGCGGCGCTGGCGCTCGCCTACCGCTACGCCTTCGAGCAGATCCACTCCGCCAGCTACGTCGGCTGGGGCGCACTCCTCGGGCTCGCCCAGGGCGTGCTGCTGCTCCTCTTCCTGCCGCTGCTCGGCCTCGTCAACCACAACGTGCGCAACGGGGACGACCTCAGGCCAGGCTTCGCTGGACTGGGCGGCGGCCGCTTGACCCCGATCGCGCTGCTGGTCGCCTCGGTCGTGTTCGGCCTGTGGGTCGGCCTCGTCCTGGTGCCATGACCGTCTCGACACCCGTGCCCGCCACCGGCCCAGGCTCGAGGATCGCCAGCAGCCGCCTGCAGGAGCAGATCGCCGCCAACCGGCGCGCGCGACAGCTGGTCACCGCCGTCGTCGTGGTCGTGCTCGCGGCCGTCGGCACGCTGCTCGCGCTGCCGTTCGGGTCCTGGCCGGTTGGGCTCGGGGCCGGGCTCGCCGCGGCCATCCTGGTGCTGGCGCTCGCGCCCGGCGCGGGCGAGCGCCTGGCCCTGCGCTCGCTGCACGCCCAGCCCTCCGACCCGGACCGCCAGCCGCGCTACCACAATCTGGTCGAGGGGCTGTGCCAGGAGGCCGGGCTCCCGGTGCCCAAGCTGTGGGTGGTCGATAGCGACGCGGCCAACGCGCTCGCGCTGGGCCGCGGTCCCTCCGAGTCCGCGATCGTGGTCACGCGCGGGCTGCTCGAGCGGCTCAACCGCGTCGAGTTGGAGGGCGTGCTCGCCGCTGAGGTGTCCCACGTCTGCGGCTCCTCGGCGCGGCTGGGGTCCATGGCGGTGGTCCTCGGCGGTCTGCCCGGGCTGCTGCTCGAGGCGCGCCGCCGCGGCGGCGGCGTGCTGCTCGGTGTGGCGGGCACCATCCTGCTCGTGCTCGTGCCGCTGCGCAGGCTGGCCGTCCCACCGCGGCGCCATCTCCAGGCGGACGAGAGCGCCGCCTACCTCACCCGCTACCCACCCGGCCTGGCGGCCGCCCTGACCAAGCTCGACGCCGACGAGGAGGGCGCTGAGGTCGCGAACCTCGGCCTGGACCACCTGTGGATCGTCCCGCCCAGGCCCGCGCCCGAGGACTCGCGTTTGGACAGGATGTTCGAGAGCCATCCTTCTCTGGAGGAGCGCCTCGAGAACCTTCGCGAGCTCTGACCCCCGTTCCAGCCCTCCTCTGTTCCAGTGTTCCAGCCTCTGTCCTGGCGCTCCAGCAATGAGTCCGCCGGGCCGACAGTATTCTGGAGTGTCATGATCACGACAGTCGCGGGTCATTCCCGCGTGCGGGCACGCGTGCGAGCCGCGCTGGGGATCGGGCTCGCCGCCATGCTCGTGTTCCTGGCCGGCTGCGGGGGAAAGGGCAAGTCGCAGGAAGCGGCTCCCGCCTCGACCACGAGCACCGCGCCGGCCCGCTTCCCGCTCACCGGCCTGCCGGCCGGCGACGCCGCTCTCCGTGCCCGGCCCGCGCTCTCGGTGAAGATCGACAATATCGCGGCCGCCCGGCCGCAGGCGGGCCTGAACCAGGCGGACGTGGTGGTCGAGGAGCCGGTCGAGGGCGGTCTCACGCGGCTGTTCGCGACCTGGCAGTCGAAGGACGCCGCCGAGGTGGGCCCGGTGCGCTCGGCCCGGCCGGTGGACGCGCTGCTGCTGCGCCAGCTGGGACCGAGCCTGTTCGCCTTCGCCGGGGCCTCGGCGGGCGTGTTCCAAGTGATCCGCCGAGCATCGGGCGCCACGCTGCTTGACTCTTCCAGCGCCCCCGGCGCCTACCGGCGCGTGAGCGGGCGCAGCGCTCCGCACAACACGTTCACCTCCACTGCGGCGCTCTACGCCGCCGGCAGGCGAGTCAATCCGAAGCTGGGCCCGCCGCGGGACCTGCTGACCTTCGCGGCCAGGCAGTCCGCCGCGGCGAAGGCGGTGAGGACGGCGCGCCTGCAGTTCTCGCCGTCGGCGAGGTCGTCCTGGCAGTGGACCGGCAAGAGCTTCGTCCGCTCGCAGGACGGCACGGCCGACAAGCTGGTGGACGGCAGCGCGGTCTCCAGCGACAACGTGGTGGTGCTGAGCGTGGCGGTGCGGCCGAGCGGGAACGTAGACGTGCTCGGCAACCCCACCCCGGACCCGGACCTGATCGGCAGTGGCCGCGCCTGGGTGCTGCGCGACGGCACGATGGTCGCCGGCACCTGGCGTCGCGCCGCCATCGAGTCCGAGACCCAGCTGCTCGGCGCCGACGGCCAGCCGATCCCTCTCCACCCCGGCCGCACCTGGATCGAGCTTCTGCCAGCCCCACAGCAGCCGTCGTTTGCCTCCTAACCGCTGGCCCGCAAGGCCCGGCGCGCGCTCCGCGCGCCGGGCAGGTCGATCCATGTGGGGGGCGCGAGCTCCCCCCACGCCCCCCAAGGTCAAGATCGTTCCGTGGTGCCGTACGGGGAGCTCGCTCCCCCCACGCCCCCCAAGAGCGCCTGTGCCATGGTGCCTGTGGCGCCGTCACTTGTGGCGCCGTCACCTGCGGCGTTCTCGATCCGTTGAAGCGGGCCAGCCGCGTGGTGTAGCCTGATTTCCCGAAATGCGCCTCTGAGCAGGGAAAACGCCTTGCGCGCACGGCGCTCAGGAAGCGTTCCAGGAGCTTGGAATGGACTCGAACAACTACGTCACCGGGACCGCGCGGGTCAAGCGCGGCCTGGCCGAGATGCTCAAGGGCGGCGTCATCATGGACGTCGTCACCGCTGACCAGGCCAAGATCGCCGAGGATGCCGGTGCGGTCGCGGTCATGGCCCTCGAGCGGGTCCCTGCCGACATCCGTGCGCAGGGCGGCGTCGCCCGCATGAGCGACCCCGAGCTGATCGCGCAGATCATCGAGGCGGTCTCCATCCCGGTGATGGCCAAGGCCCGCATCGGCCACTTCGTCGAGGCCCAGGTCCTCCAGGCGCTCGGCGTCGACTACGTGGACGAGTCCGAGGTGCTGAGTCCCGCCGACGAGGCGCACCACGTCGACAAGTGGCAGTTCACCGTGCCGTTCGTATGCGGCGCGACCAATCTCGGCGAGGCGCTGCGCCGGATCTCCGAGGGAGCGGCCATGATCCGCTCCAAGGGTGAGGCGGGCACCGGCAACGTGATCGAGGCCGTGCGCCACATGCGCGCGATCTCCGCTGGCATCCGCTGGCTCCAGACGCTGCGCAGCGACGAGCTGTTCTCCGCCGCCAAGGAGCTGCGGGCCCCGTACGAGCTGGTCGCGGAGATCGCGCGCGATGGCAAGCTCCCAGTGGTGCTATTCACCGCCGGCGGCATCGCCACCCCCGCGGACGCCGCGATGATGATGCAGCTAGGCGCCGAGGGCGTGTTCGTCGGCTCCGGCATCTTCAAGTCCGGCGAGCCGGCCAAGCGCGCCCGCGCCATCGTCGAAGCGACCACCTTCTTCAACGACCCCGACGTGATCGCCAAGGTCTCGCGCGGCCTCGGCGAGCCCATGGTGGGCATCTCCGTGGTGCCCGAGGGCGAGCGACTGGCGGACCGCGGCTGGTGAGGAGTCCGATGCCCGCGCAGCCGACCATCGGGGTCCTGGCCTACCAGGGCGACGTCCGCGAGCACCTGCGCATCCTCGACCAGCTCGGGGTGCGGTCGCTCGAGGTCCGCGTCCCGGCCGACCTCGACCGGGTCGACGGCCTGATCGTGCCCGGCGGCGAATCGACCGTGATCGGCAAGCTCGCCGCCCGCTACGGCCTGCTCGAGCCGCTGCGCCGCGCTGCTCGCGCCGGCTTCCCGGTAATGGGGACCTGTGCCGGCATGATCTTCATGGCCCGTGAGGTCGAGGGCCCGGCTCAGGAGCTGCTCGGCGTGATGGACGTGCGCGTGCGCCGCAACGCCTTCGGCCCCCAGATCGCCTCGTTCGAGGCGGAGGTGGACGTGAAGGGCGTCGACGGCGGCCCGGTGTCGGGTGCCTTCATCCGCGCGCCGTGGATCTCCCAGGCGGGCCCGGAGGTCGACGTGCTGGCCGAGATCGACGGCCGGCCCATCGCCGCGCGCCAGGGCAACCTGCTGGCGCTCGCCTTCCACCCTGAGCTGACCGGCGACGTGCGCCTGCACCGGTGGTTCGTGGACCTCGCCCGCGCCGCCCACACCCGCGGCGTCCACGGGCAGCCTCCTGATCAGCTGGCCTGAGCGGTCCGACCCCCGTCGGGCCGGCAGCGCGGCCGGGTCCCTGTGGCCGTGGGGAGCTGGCTCCCCCAAATGGATCGGGCCGCGGAGACCGGTACTGGTGGCGGAAGTCAAAGCTCACCAAGGAGGAGGGGAGCATCATGTCCGGGCATTCCAAGTGGTCATCCATCAAGCACCAGAAGGGCGTGAAGGACGCCCGCCGCGGCAAGCTGTTCGCCAAGCTGATCCGCGCCATCGAGGTTTCCGCCAGGACAGGCGGTGCCAACCCTGACGGCAACCCTACGCTGGCGGACGCGATCCAGAAGGCGAAGGACAGCTCCGTCCCGAACGACACCATCGACCGCGCCGTCAAGCGCGGCGCCGGCGAGCTGGAGGGCCAGCAGCTCGAGCTCGTCACCTACGAGGGTTACGCGCCTGGTGGGGTAGCCGTCCTGGTCGAGGCCCTCACCGACAACCGGAACCGGACGGCCTCGGCGATCCGGCACGCCTTCACCAAGGGAGGCGGCAGCATGGCCGAGGCCGGCGCCGTGTCCTACCTGTTCACGCGCAAGGGGCAGATCGTCATCCTGGACGAGCGGGTGGACGAGGAGCGGGTGATGGAGGTCGCGCTAGAGGCGGGCGCCGAGGACGTCGAGGGCGGTGAGGAGGGCTACACGGTCACCACGGCCCCAGGCGACCTGCGCGCGGTGCGGGCCGCGTTCGACGCGGCGGGCATCCGCTATGAGTCGGCGGAGGTCGCCATGGTGCCCTCCGCCAGCGTGCCGCTCGACCGCACTGGTGCCGTCAAGGTGCTGCGCCTGCTCGAGGCCCTCGAGGACATCGACGACGTCCAAGAGGTCTGGTCGAACTTCGACATCCCCGACGAGATCATGGCCGAAGTGGGCTGACGCGGCCGCGCCTCGAATCGGTTGTCCACAAACTTCGCCTGGGTGGTTGAGCGCCTGCATGTGACCAGTTAGGCTCGCGGGGCAAACACTAGTTCGGGAACGGTCACGGGAAGGGGAAGGGGGTGCCTGGCGGATGCGCGTGCTCGGGGTGGACCCGGGGCTCGGCCGCTGCGGGTGGGCCGTGGTCGAGCAGGTCAACGGGCATGCGGCCGCACTGGATTACGGCACCGTGGCGACCCGCGGTGAGGAGGTCGCACCCCGCCTCGCCCAGCTGGCCGGACGGCTTCGAGCCGTGATCGCCGAACACGAGCCCGACTCCTTCGCGATCGAGCGGCTCTTCGTCAACGCCAACGTGCGCACGGCCATGACGGTCGGGCATGCAGCCGGCGTCGCCCTGCTGGTCGCGGCCGAGCACGGCCTCAGCGTGGCGACCTACACGCCTTCCCAGGTCAAGCGGGCGGTGGTCGGGACGGGGAGGGCTCCCAAGGCGCAGGTCGGCTACATGGTCCGCGCCCTGCTCGGGCTTGTGGCGCTTCCAACACCGGCGGACACCGCGGACGCGCTCGCCGTGGCCCTGTGCCACCTGCACCACACCGCCTCGGCCGGCTGGGCGGGGGTGGGCGCTGTGCCCGGCCGGGCGGGGTCCGAGAGGTCTCCGGTCCGCGGCGGGCTGGCGGCGTCCACCCCCGCCGACTGGCTGGCACGAGCGGCCCCCACCTCCCCCCGGAGGGGACCATGATCGCCTGCCTGCGGGGGCGGCTGATCGAGGTGCTCCCGGACGGCGCCGTGATCGACGTCGGCGGGGTCGGCTACCGCGTGTTCCTCACCCCGAAAGCGCTCGCCTTGCTGCCCCGCGGCGGTGAGGTGCTCGTCCACACGGTGACCTATGTGCGCGAGGACACTCTCGCGCTGTACGGGTTCCTGAGCGCCGACGAGCGCCACGCCTTCGAGCTGCTCATCAGCGCCAGCGGGGTCGGCCCGAAGCTCGCGCTGGCACTGCTGTCGGTGCATTCGCCGGACGCGCTGCGCCGGGCGGTCAGCGCCGGCGACGCCGACGCGCTCATGCTGGTCCCCGGCATCGGGCGCAAGGGCGCCGCCCGCCTGGTGCTCGAGCTCAAGGGCAAGCTCGGAGACGGCGCGCCGGAGCTGGCCGCCGCCGAGCGCGAGGCCGGCCGTCCCGCCTACGCCGAGGTGCGAGAGGCGCTGGCCGCCCTCGGCTACGCCCCCGCCGAGATCAAGGCCGCGCTCGAGTCGCTCCCCGAGGGCGCCGGCGCGCTGCCGACCCAGGAGCTGCTCCGCCTCGCCCTGCGCGGCCTCGCCCCGGGCGGTCCACGCC
>JBKPDO010000208.1:0-7205 GCA_046727955.1 bacterium
GCGTTGATCAGCGACAGGTGGGTGAACGCCTGCGGGAAGTTGCCCAGCTGCTCGCCGGTCAGCCCGATCTCCTCGGCGTACAGGCCCAGGTGGTTGGCGTAGGTGAACATCTTCTCGAACGCCAGCCGCGCCTGCTCCAGCCGCCCCGAGCGCGCCATGGCGTCGACGTACCAGAAGGTGCAGATCGAAAACGTCCCCTCGGCGCCGCGCAGCCCGTCGGGGGAGGCGCTGGGGTCATAGCGGTACACCAGGCTGTCGGAGACCAGCTCTTGGTCCATGGCGTCAAGGGTCGACAGCCACAGCGGGTCGGTGGGGACCACGAAGCCCACCAGCGGCAGCATCAGCAGCGACGCGTCCAGCACCTGGGTCTTGTCGTGCTGGGTGAACGCGCGGCGCTCGGGGTTCCAGCCATGCTCGATGATCTGGCGGTAGATCAGGTCGCGCTCGCCGATCCAGCGCGCCAGGTCGGCGGGCCGGCCGTGCTCGCGGGCCAGGCGGACCATGCGGTCCAGGGCGACCCAGCACATCAGCCGGCCGTAGGTGAAGTTCTGCCGCCCCCCGCGGGTCTCCCACACGCCCTCGTCGGGCTGGTCCCAGTGCTCGCACAGCCAGTCGGCCAGCTGTCCCAGCTTGGTCCACCCGGGGTGGCCGACCCGGATGGCGTGCTGGTCGGCGAGCCAGACCGAGTCCAGCGCCTCGCCGTAGATGTCCAGCTGCAGCTGGTCGGCGGCGCCGTTGCCGATGCGCACCGGCTTGGAACCGGCATAGCCCTCCAGATGCTCCAGGACTTCCTCGTCCAGGTCGGCGGAGCCATCCACCCGGTACATGATCTTCAACGGCCCCGACCCGGCGCGGTCGCCGGCCTGCTCGTCGGCGCGGTCGCCCAGCCAGCGCACGAACGCCTCGGCCTCGTCGGTGAAACCCAACCCGAGCAGCGCATGGACCGAGAAGGAGCCATCCCGGACCCAGGTGAAGCGGTAGTCCCAGTTGCGCTCCCCGCCGACCTGCTCTGGCAGGCCCGCGGTGGGCGCGGCCACCAGCGCGCCGCTGGGCGCATAAGTCATCAGCTTCAGCGTGATCGCCGAGCGGTCCACCATCTCGCGCCAGCGGCCCCGGTAGCTGGAGCGGCCCAGCCAGTCGCGCCAGAACCGCGCGGTCTGGGTGAACAGGCCCAGCAGCTCCTCGGGTGTCATGGTCCGCGGCGGGCCGTCGGCGGCCGACTCCAGCATCACCCCTCCCGCTTGGCCGGCGCGCACCGTCAGCGCGCCGCGCACGTCGTCGCCGTGGCGCTGCAGCGCCCCGGCCCCCCCGCCGTGCAGGGTCAGCCGCAGCGTCGGGGTGCGAAACACCGCCCCCTGGCTGGTGACCTCCAGCTCGTGCGGTTGCCGGCCGTAGTCGAACCGCGGCGCGCACTCAACCACCAGGCGCAGCTCGCCGCGCACGCAGCGCACCAGCCGCACCAGCCGGTGCCGGTCGGTCGCCTGCCGCGCGTCGGGGACGGGCATGAAGTCGATGACCTCGCCGACGCCACCGGGGGTCAAAAACCGGGTGATGAGGATGGCGGTGTCGGGAAAGTACAGCTGCTTGGCGACGTAGTCGCCACCCTCGGGGGCGATGCGGAAGCGCCCGCCCTTGTCGTGGTCCAGCAGCGAGGCGAACACGCTGGGCGAGTCGAAACGCGGGCAGCAGAACCAGTCGACGCTGCCGTCGGCGGTGACCAGCGCCGCGGTCTGCAAGTCCCCGATCAGGCCATGATCAGCAATCGGCGGATAACGGTCCATAGGGCGAACCTCCTAGGCGTCGGCCGTGGCCGTGACTTTGAGGCCGCGGGAGAAGTAGGTGAGCGCGGTCTTGGTCTTGGTCTGCTGCTCGCCGGACAGGTCCACGCCCTGCGTCGTCAGGAACGCCCGCAACTCGGCGGCAGCCTGGAACGCCTCGCTCGGCGCGGACTTGGTCGACAGCTCCAGGATCCGCGAGCCGTCGGGGTACAGCCACAGCTCAGCGACCAGCCGCCGGCCGTAGTCCCCCGGCGTGAACTTCAGCTTGAGGAGGTTGATCGGGCCCAGGATCGACAGGTCGTCCAGCCCGACGCCCCCAGGGGCGTGCGCGGCGAAGAACGCCCGCTGTTCCTTGGAGAACAGCTTGCGGATCGGCCGGTCGCCCGCGGCCACCGCCTTGACTTCGCCGACCCCCGGCGCGCCCTTGAGGGATGCCGAGCAGACGTAGCCACCCGGCATGGCGTCGACCTCCACGACCAGGTTCTTGGACCCGCGCAGGCCGGCTGGGAGCTCGTCCGGGACGACCGGGCGCAACTTGACCACCGAGTCGTCGGCGCGCTGCTGGACCCGGCGGGCGCGCACCACCACGCCGTGCCGGTTGAGGGCCAGGTCGGGGGTGTCGAAGAAGTAGACCTGGCGGATCTGGGCCTCCAGCGGGTCCATCCCGAGCGCCACGACCGCCGAACGATGGTCGCTGTCGGGTATGGTCAGCTTCAGCTCGACGCTGTTGGCGCCCTTGATCAGGGCGAGCACCCGTTCGAGGTCGGCGTCGGAGAGCCGCTGGGGTCGTTTGCCGGTCACTGGCATCGTCGAATCCCTTCTGGTTCTGCGGCGCTCAGACCGCTGGGCGGAGCACCTCCAGGAGCCGGGCGGTGGCCCGCTCGACCTCACTTGGCTGCACGCGCGATCCCCGGCGGACGACGTCGGGGAGCTGTCGCAGGGTGGCCGGACGCACCCCCTGGACCGCTGGTAGTAGACCGGACCGCCAGCCACGACCGCCGTGGAGGCACAGCAGCGGCCAGATGTGGATCCGGGCGACGCCGGCCAGCACGTCGGCGAGAGCCTCAGCCTCCCAGCGCAGGCCCAGCCGCGGACCGGCCATGCCACCGGCTGCGGACCCTGGCAAGGTGGCCTTCCGCAGCGGCGCGAACCGCGGGCGCTGCCAGGACTGGATGACCCAGACACCGGTCGGGCCGACCACCAAGTGGTCCAGGCTAGCCGGCCATCCCGCCAGGGTGACGTCGTGCAGCACCAGGTAGCCCTCCTGCCCCAGCGGCCCCAGCACGCCGGCCGTGCGCTGCTGCCTCGCGGCCTGCCCACGCCACACTCTGGCGCTGGCGGAGGGGTGGAAACGGAGCCGCCACCGGGTCACCAGCGCTGCCACCAGGGCCATCAGCCACCCGAGCCAGGCACCCAGAGTGGGCCCGACCAGCAGCCCACCCCCGAGGGCGGCGGCGGCCATCGCCGCCACCCGCCACCACCGGCCGTGGCGCCAGGCCTCGCGTTCCTGCTGGCGGCAGCGTTGGTAGGCGGCCTGGGCGGAGGCGCCAGGCTGGCTGCCGCGCGGATCCGAGACTGCCCGGCTCGGCGGCATCCCGTCACCGCCGGACGCCGTCCAGATCTCCTCGGCCAACTCGCGCACCCGCTCCTGGCTGAGCCGGCGGACCGTCAGCGCGACGCAGTTGGCATCGCCCTGGTGGCAGCGGCAGGCCCGGTCATCTTCGTGGCGCTTTCTGGCCATCTCGGGACCTCCCCTGCCTGCTGCTCGGGCCGGCGGCGCGGCGCTGCAAGTCGCACAGACCGCCGCTGTCACCGTCCCACCGGCCGCGTCACGAGTCATCACCTGTTCGAGGTGAGGTTGGTCCCTCGTCAGCCCAAGGCCATCCCTTCCACGGAGCCCGATGGCGTGGGGTCTGGTAGGCGCATCATGCGGAACGAGTTGAGCAACCCGACGAGACCGGCGAGGATCGGAACGAGCAGTGCCACCTGAAGGGCAAGAGGTCTTGTGTCCGTGTTGATGCGGATGATCTCGTCCTGAATCTGCTTGGGTTGGCCGGCGAGCAGCTGTTTGAGCTGTGTGTTGCTCATCACTTCTGCGTCGTCCTCCAGCGCGTGCGCGACGCGCTGTTGATCAGCCGGGGGGAGCACGGTGCTCGCTTGCGCCATGTTGGTGAAGGTGATGGAGAGCGTTGCCAGCATAATGGCGCCGGCGAACGCCAACCCGAACGACAGCCCGAACGACCCTGCCGCCGAGTTCACGCCGGCGGCCTCGCTGACCCGCTCCTCCGAGATCGGGGCCAGCGTGTAGTTGTTGAGTTGGGACACCAACAGACCCAACCCCGATCCCGCGATCGCTAGTGGCGCCAGGAGGTACCAGCCGAAGTCCGCCCGGGGCACGATCGGGATCAGCACCACCATTCCTATCGTGAGGAGCGCGAATCCCAACCGGATGATGCTGCTCGGGCGCCGCTTTCCCGCCTTCTTCCCCGCGAGGATCGCCATTCCGAACATGCTGAGCGAGAGCGGGGCGAGGGAGAGGCCCGCCTGCAACGCGTTGTACTCGAGCACCATCTGCAGGTAGATCGGCAGCGCGATCATCGTGCCGCCCAGGGCGATCTGCTGGAGCAGCTGCTGGGAGATCCCAAATCTGAACATCTTGGACCTGAACAGATCTGGGTCGAGCAGCGTCGGCTTGCCTTGACGTGCGCGCCGCACGAGCCAGTAGGCCAGCGCTGCCAGCGCTATCGCACCGATTGCCAGGACCGCGCCAACGGATTCGCCGCCTTCCTGCCACAACAGGATGCTCAGCACGATGCCGCCCATGCCCAGGACGGACAGGACCGCACCAGCGGCGTCGACGCGCCGAGGTCCTGTGTACGGCACGTCGTGGACGAGTCTGATGCCGGACAGCACGATCGCGATGATGATGTCCTCGAGCAGGAACCCGACGCGCCACGACAGATAGGTGGTGATGAACCCTCCGAGCACCGGTCCGACCGCAGCGGCAATCGCAGCCGCCGCCCCGACCAGGGCGTAGGCCTCCTTCTGCGCCGCGCCTTCGAAGTTACCGTGGATGAGAGACTGCATGGCCGGCAGCAGAAGCGACGCGCCGAGCCCGCCCACCACTGCCCAGAAGATAATGATCGCGGTCAGGCCCTGGGCGAATACCATCGCCAGAGCGCCGATAGCGTAGCCGAGCAGACCCAACACGTATGCCCGCCTGCGCCCGATCAGATCGCCGACCTTGCTGCCGATCAGGATGAACGCGGCAGATACCAGCGCCTCGAGCGCGATCGCCGACTGGACGCCGCTGGCGGTCGTGTCGAGATCCCGAACCACTGATGAGATCGAAACGTTCATCAGCGATGTGTCGACGACAAGTACGAACATCGCCATTGCCAGCAGGACGGCGAGCCGTTGATTGCCCGTTGCCTCCTCAGGAACGCTGGTACTCGCTCCCTCGGTCATAGGAGACCCACCATCCCGACAGTCGTAAAGTTCAGCGCCGGACGCGGTGCGCCGTCAGCGCGAACGTCCGCCCGCGCCCAGCCTGCCGGCATCACCCATAACAGGTGAGACTTTGTGGCGCCGATGCTGGGTGGGCGGTCTGCGGCGCCAGCAGGGCGCAGGCGAGCGCGACAGCCGTGCCGGAGCGCATGCATGTCAGCCCTTCTCGTCTTCCGGCTCCGCCTCCAGCTTGCGGCGCGCTTCGGCATTGGCCGCCCGTGCCCGTTCCGAGACCTCCGGCCAGCTCAGGTCGAGCGACCCGATGGTGTCGACCAGGATCGCGGCGACCATCGCCTGCATCACCGGCTTGTGATCGGCGGGGATGACGTACCAGGGCGCCCACGCTGTGGAGGTGGCCGTGACCGCCTCCTCGTAGGCTCGCATGTAATGGTCCCAGTGCGCCCGCTCGGCCACGTCGGCCGCGCTGAACTTCCACTGCTTGCCTGGCTTGTCGAGGCGGGCGAGGAAGCGCCGCTTCTGCTCCTGCTTCGAGACGTGGAGGAAGAGCTTCACGATCTTGGTGCCGTTCCGGTCCAGGTGGCGCTCGAACGCGTTGATGTCCTCGTGGCGCTCCGCCCAGAAGCTCGCCCCACGCGGACCGGGCGGCAGCTTCTGCTTCTGCAGCCACTCCGGGTGGACCCGCAGGGCGATGATCTCCTCGTAGTGCGACCGGTTGAAGATCCCGATGCGGCCCCGCTCGGGAAGCGCTCTGGAGATCCGCCACAGGTAATCGTGGTCGAGCTCCTCGCTGGACGGCTGCTTGAACGAGACGACCTGCACCCCTTGCGGGTTCACTCCGGACATGACGTGCCTGATCGTGGAGTCCTTGCCCGCGGCGTCGATCGCCTGGAATACCACCAGCAGCGCATAGGTGTCGCTTGCCCACAGCAGCTCCTGGGCCTCCGAGAGCTCCTCCACGCCGCGGGCGAGCAGCGATTTCGCCGTGGCGCTGAGCTCGTGCGCCGAGAGCTGCTCGAATTCCGGCCCGCTGGTCCAGGCGGGGTCGCGGCCGGTGATATCCGCGTCCGTTCCCGGCTCCACCAGGAGCTCCTTGATGATGCGTTCCCGTCGATTCACGCCGACCGCCCCTCGCCGCGAAGAAGACCAACATCGACCATAGAACGTCCCGAACGTCCACTGTGTCCCCGCCCTCATCGTTGCTGGGCAGTCAGTGCTGTGGCATCACCTGTTGCAGGTGAAATACGCCGCACCGGCGCCCGCGGCAGGTGGATCCGGCCCTTGACCGCCCAGACGGCTGGCTTCGGGCGGCGCCCTGCGGCTCACCCACCGGGGAGGGTGACGGCGTCGCAGCCAGGCAGGAAGGTGATATGTGATGGTCGCCTGATGGGCTTGCCGAGCGGATTGGGGTGCTGCTGATGGGTGAGGTCCGGTACGCGGTGCGGCTCAGAGGTCATGGATGCGATGCGGGGACGGTCGCGGCGCGGGAGGGGTGGGAGGTCGCCACCGACCCGGTGCGCACGGTGCTGCATGGTCGGCTGCCCGACCAGGCCGCGCTGCTCGGGGTCCTGGCCAGGGCCCGGCTATTCGGCCTCGAGCTGCTCGAAGTCAGGCGGCTGCCTGGGTGAGCGATTAGCTGGCTTCCCCTGGAAATCGCCGGAGCTCGACCAGCTCCAGACCGAGTGACTGAAGCTCGGCCAGCAGCTCGTGGAGCGCCTCCTGATCGGGGATCGGCCCGTACAGGATCGTCTCGGCAGGCTCGGTCGTGACCGTCAGCCCCTCGAAAGCCTGGAGCACCGAGTCGCCGACGCGGCCCTTGATCCGGATCTCATAGTTGTCTGCCACACGCGCCCTCTTCCTCGGTCCCGCTCCACGATCCGGGTCGCGACGCGCGGGGTCATCACCTGGACTGGGTGATCTGCGATTCAAGGAGCTGGAGCTCGCGAGCGCTGCGCACCGCCT
>JBKPDO010000209.1:0-10377 GCA_046727955.1 bacterium
GGCACAGCCGCTCAACCTCACCGGCCAGCGGGTTGGCCGGCTTGCGGCCCCGCGGCTGGCCAAGCGCCGCCAGCGCGCCCGCGTCGCGGGCGCGGCGCCACTCCACGATGTGGGAGGTGTACAGGCCCTCCCGCCGCAGGATCGCGCCCTTGGCGCCCGGCTCGACAGCACGGTCGAGCTCGGCAAGGATCGCCAGCTTGTAGCTGGCAGTGAAGCGCCGCCGCTTGGCACGCTCGGGCACTTCCGGGTCGGGGATGTCGGCCATAGGGCCAGCATGCACGCTGGACCCGGCCCCTTGAAGGGTGGTGGTCAACGGGAGCGTCTCCTTACCCGCCCTTGCTGGTCAGTAATTACGACAGGGCAGGTGCCTCACCGAAGGTTGCCACAGAGGGCCTCAAGCGGGCCGCTGACAGGATCGTGACAGCGATCTGACAATGGCGTGGCGGTCTGTCGCGGAGTTGGCTACGCGTCGGCGGAGCACCGCGAGTTCGCGCCGCAACACGAGCAACTCCGCGTTCTTCACCGTCGAGCTTGGCACCAGCCATCCCATCGTCTGACAGATCAGATAGAGCAGTCCTGGCGCTATCCACCGAGCACGTGGGCCAGAGGCTCCCTTGGCGAACTCGCAGCTCAGAGCCTATGGCCGACTTTCTGGCACCCACACGCAGCCCCAGCGCGGGTTCTCCCTGGCCACGGAGGGCCATGCGCAGCACCAGCGCGACGATCTCTGAGTCGATTGGTGGCCGGCCAGGCTGGCGCTTGTTGCGGTAGGTCCACTTGCGTCGCACCAGGTCGTGGTGCCAGCGCAGCAGCGTCTTGGGCGTGACCAGGAACAGCGATGTCCACTGCCGCCTGGGAAGCGCGCGGCTTGCCGCCGCGAGCAGCACACGGTCCAGTGCGGTGAACCTGGGTCGGCCAGCCTGGCGGCGGAGGACACGTAGCTGTTGCTGGAGGACCAGGATCTCCAGATCCTTGGTCGCCTCGTCAGTGGCTGAGAGGGCGAGCAGGCGGGCAAGCACGCGGACGACCAACGAGAGTAGGAAGAGCATCGGCGGATGGTACGGAGTCCCTGTCAGGACGCGAATCCGAGTTTTCGCGCCCCACAGGCCATTCTGCGGGCTCTGCCGTCCCTGGTGGACGAGGTCGGGGTCATGCTGCTGGCCGAGGAGGCACGCCGCAAGCTTCGTCCCGCGGCCTGACTCAGCAGGCTTCTTTCGCCGTTCCCGAGGCTGCAACCAGCGCATCTACCACTGCCTGCCGGAACGCTTCTCTTTGCCACTGAGACGTCGTGGGTCGGGCCACGCAACGTGGCACCGGCCATGTCGGCACGGGCCACGTCGTGATCAACGGGGTGAGGCGCGGCGCGAACGCGGTCTACGAGTTGATGGTCAACTTCATGGTGGGTGAGGTGCCGGCAGCGTGGTCAGCGTCGGCGGGCCGGTAGACACGCAGCGTGCGAGTACCTGTCGAGCCCGGCCGGTAGCTGAAGGAGTACGTGCTTGTACTCGTCAGCGTCGCCGTCTTCACCGTGTGCCACGCTCCCGAGTAGTACCTCTGCAGGATCACCGACTGTCCGGCGTGGTTGGGCGCGACCGATCCCTTGATCGTCACGGTCTGGCCGAGGGTGATCGAGCTGGCGCTCAGCGCAGCGGTGACCTTTTGGCGCACCTTGACAAGCACTGCGGCGCTGGGCGCGGCCGCATACGCTGACGTCGCGTCAGAGATGAGTCGGTATTCCCGGTTGGCTGCGGGCTTGACCGAGGTCGACACCGTCCCGGTGGATGCGGTGGTCAGGGTGCGTACCGTGGTCCAGGTCGCCGTCCCTGGGGGCCGTGACTGTAGCCGTGTCGTACGTCCCGCGAGCGGGACGCCGTCGAGGTCGGTGAGTATTCCCTTGACGGACGCGCTGGAGCCGTAGGTGATCGTGGTGGGTGCCACGGTGATCTTCTGCCGTGCCGAGCCCTGGACGATGACGACGCGGGCACGGCTGACGTTGCCCGTGCTGTCGTAGGTGAAGACCGCGAACGCGTACGCCCTGCCGGCGCTCAGCCCGGAGACGTCCACCGCCGTGCCCCTGCCGGTGTATGCGAGGCGGCCGACCGTGGCCAGGCCGGGCGCCTGCGCGCCGGGCAGATAGCGGACGACCGTGGCGGCGTAGTCGCCGTCGGACGGGTTGACCCAGGACAGGTGCGCGGACGTGTCGCTGGTGCGGGCGGCGGTGACCTCGGTCGCCTGAGCTGGCGGCGTGACGTCGGCCCGCGCGCGGTAGCGAAGCCGGCCACGCAACGCCGGGGTCGCCCCTTCGCAGTGCTGCTCGAAGTTCAGGTCGAGCCGGTCGAGCGCACCGTTGGCTGACGAGAAGCCGATCTGGTTGACGGTGAAGGTGCCCACCAGGGTGTTGCAGCCACGGCCGTTGCCGCTCACGTCCATCCCGGGGCCGGAACCGTTGAACGGGTACCGGTGCGCGTCCGGGTAGGTGGCGCCCTCCACCAGGACGTCCCCCTGTGCCGGCACGAACGACGCTCCCCACCAGTCACCGTTGGCCGCGTCGACTCCGCCGGATACGTACTGCGCTGCGCCGCTGTACCCGATGGTGTCGACGGCGCTGGTGTACAGGTAGGTCTGGCCTCCTCCGATGTAGTCGCCGGGGTCGCTTGTCATTTGCCAGTCGGTGACTCCCGGTACGCCATACCCGTCGAGCCCGACCTGGAAGGTCGTCGCGTCGGTCGCCAGGCGCAGGACCGCCGAACGCGGGCCGGGGGACTTGGGGGCGAATCGCACGTACACCAGGCACGCGTCGCCCTCGCCGAGGATGCGTCCCGTGCACCCGTCCGAGCGGATGGTGAAGTCCTGGGGATGCGCGCCGCCGAGCGTGACGCCGGAGACGCCCACGACCGAGGCGCCGATCTGCCGCACCCGCACCGGCACCGCCTCACCCTGCGCCCCTGGGTGGATCTCCGGCCAGCGCACCGCATCCGACTCGACGTCGGCCGCGCCGACGATCATCCCAATCCGGATCTCACCGAAGAGCGCACGGATCCCGCCCTCACAATGCTGCTCATAGATCAGCCACAATCGTTGCAGCGTGCCGGTCGGCGACCAGGCGATGTCGCGCACCTCGAAATTGCCGGCGATCTGGTTGCATCCGCGGCCCTCGCCGCTGATATCCATGCCCGGTCGGCCAGCCGCCTGGAACCCGGCCCGTTGCGCGTCCGGGTACCAGCCGGGACTGAGCACCCGCCCGCCACCAGCCTGGAACGTGAGGCTGAAGGACTCGCCGTACGTTCCGCCGCTGGCCTGCAGGTAGACGGCCCAGCCGCCCTCAGCGACCTGCAACGCGCCGTTCGCGTCGTCGAAGAAACGCTCGGCACCCCCGCCGATCCAGTCACCGCTCTCACTGACCATCGTGATCGACCACGGCCCGGTGAACGTCGCCTGCGCATGCGCAGAAACGTTGACGAACACCAGGCCGGCGACCACGGCCAGGACAGTGCTCACCGTCCAGAGGACACCGCGCCGACTGACTCGGCTCATGGGCAACTCCCTCGCCTGTCGCGTGAGCGGTTCGCTCGCGGGGCAGCGCCACCCAGGAAGCGAACCGCTTCAATCGCCTGGACCTACTCAGGTCGCGTCATTCGGGCTCTGTTGCGTCGGGAAGCTAGCACAAATGGGTATGCCGACCTAATTCGGCAGTCGGAAGGGTAAGTTGCCAACCCGGCTAGAGGTCGACTTCAAGCCCAGTATGCCCATATCACCCTCGGCGGACGGGTCGGCGGGGCACAACGGCCACTTGATGGACGGCGTGCTTGAGACGGTGCGGTGGGAGGCCGACCACCTCACCAAGAGCTTGGGTGCGCCGGTCATCCCGATGCTGTGCGTGCATGATGTGCAACTACCTTGGGGCGAGCTGTACCTGGCCGGCGTGCCGGTGCTGAGCCCGGGCCGGCTGGTGGCCACCCTGCGGGCGCTGCCGGCGCACCTGGACGAGGTGGGGGTTATGCTGCTGGCCGAGCACGCCCGCCACCAGCTCCATCCCGCCACCTGAGCCGAGCATTGCTCCCGGGTCTCCCCGGGGAGATGACGAGGCGCCCCCGGGTCCTTCTCCGCCGGGGGCGCCTTGCTGTGCCCAGGGGCTATCCCTTGAGGTCGCCTTCGGGCCGGAACTCGCCGCCGCAGACCCCGCATAGGATCGGCCCGCGCCCAGCCTGCTTGGGCGACACCCGGATCGAGCGCTTGGGGCAGCAGTCGCAGACCAGCTTGGCGCGGGTGAAGGTCTTGCCGCCCTGGTCTTCGCCGGCACCGTCGCCCTCGGGGGTGGTGGTGCCGGGAGTGGCCTGGCCGCCGCCGGCCAGCCGCAGCCGCCGGAAGGTGTCCAGGTGCAGGGTGATCGCGGCGTCCAGCTCGGCGATGGTGTCGGCGTAGCAGCTCGCGGCCACCTCGGTGAGCTGCACGTCGCTGAACCCGCTGACCGGATGCGCTTTGGCGTCTGATGGCCATTCGAGGTCCAGCTCGGCGGCCAGCTCGACGAAGCGGCGGTTGTGGTACTTGCCTTGGCGGCTGGTGTCCTTGACGCCGCGGGCGTGGGCGAGCGCGTGGGTGGCCTCGTGCAGGATGGTGAGGAGGGTGTGGGTGGCGCCTTCGGCGAAGCACTCGCCGGCGACGAACAGCTCGGGCTTGCGGTCGGGCTCGACGTGGAGGCTGGCGTCGTGGCCGGCTTCGGTTGGGGGTGGGGTCGTGGGTTGGGGGCGGCCGGCGACCCAGCGTTCGGCGCCGAAGTGGCCCCAGGTGGCGTCGATGCTTCGAGTGGCGGCGTGCTTGAGGCCGGTGCCGGTGATGAACACGACCTCGGGCAGGTCGGGGTGGTGGTGGCGCGGATGGTGGCCCAGGTGTGCTCCAGGGCGGCGATGAGGCTGGAGCCGGTGGCGGCGGGCTGCGGCATGGCGATGTCCTCACGATCCGGGGTGGCATCGAACTCTCCCCCCAATTCCAGCGTGTTTGACTCGTACCAGGGCGTTGCGCAAAGCGTGCTTCGACGCCCGCTTGGGTCTCTTGGCTGTTTCGACAGCGGCGCTGGTAGGCGGCTCAACCCGAAGGGATCACAATGGCGAACGTCGGGATCGGAGTCGAGCTCAAGCGCTACCTGCACGCGCTTCTCGGGCTTCTCGGGAAGCTGCTGAGCAGGAACTTTGGGCCCGTGCGGCCCGTCTCATCCAGCGTACGACGCGCGGGGATGGGTGGAGGTTGGACATGGCCGAGCGCGGGCTACGCGGCCGTTGGTCGCTTGGGTCCAAGACCACGGCGCTCCTGGGGGTCGCAGCGGTTGGCGCGGTGGGCGTCGGGCTGGTGTGGATGGCGGGTGGTGACGGCAGGGCGTCGGATCGGGCCAGCGGCAGCGCCAATGCCAGCATCCCAGCGGCGCCGCAGGCCCAGGGACGGGCGGTGCCGTGGGACGGCGCTCGGCTTGTGCACGGTGAGCCCGAGCGGCTGACGCTGTACTTTGTCGGCGGGCCGCCGGGCCGGCCCGATGATCCCTGCGCCCGGGCCTACGCGGCGACGGCCAAGCCCACCGGCGACAGGGTGACGGTCACCCTGCGCGAGCTGCCGGCGCCGCCGCCGCCGCCGGGACACGGGTGCGCAGCCATCGGCTATGGAAGGTCGCTCACGGTCGCGCTGCCCGAGCCGTTGCGGGGCCGCCCGGTGGTCGACGGGGCGACCGGCGAGCAGCGGCTGGTCAGCGATGCCGCGCTGCTGCTCACCCCCTCCTGGCTGCCAGTGGGCTACCGGTTCGTCCGGGAGCGGGTCGAGCTCGGGATCGACACCCGTGAGTGGGCGCCGGAGGGGCGGCACGACGAGCGGCTCCTGGTCGAGCAGGGAGACGCCGGCAAGCTGGCGCGGCTGGGCTTTGATCCGGTCGTGCTGGCCAGGCCGGTGGTGCGAGAGATGCCAGCGACGGTGTGGAAGACCAGGGGGTTCGACGACCTGGTCTGTGTCTCCTGGGCCGAGGGCAGCGTGGGCCACCGGGTCTGCAGCAGCGGCGCGCCGGGCAGGCTGTTGCCGGTCGAGGTGTTGGTCCGCGTGGCCGACGGGCTGCGCGGCTAGAGCGCCATCGGGAGCCTGGGCGCGCTGTGCCGGCGGGGCTGGTAGGAGGCAATGCGACCATTAGGGTTGGCCCCGACTATCAAGGTGTTTTGACGGCATGGAGAAGACAGCAGACCCCGAGGTAGCGACCCTCGCGGCAGCCACAGCACCCGCGACCCCGAGGTCGGCCTGCGGGCGGTCGCGGCCCTGCGCGGCCTGCTGGAGGTGCTGGAGGCCCTGCAGGTCGACAACGCCCGCGCCAGCGGCTGGTCCTGGCAGCAGATCGCCAGCCGGCTGGGCGTCACCAAGCAGGCCGTCCACCAAAAAGCACGGCCCGGGCAGCCGCCCGAGGCAAGGGAGGTAGCCGACATGGTCGACAGCACCAGGACGGTGTACTTCACCGAGCCGGCCAAACGCGCCTCCGTCATGGCCCTCGACGAGGTCAGGCGCCTGCACCATGCCTATCGGGGCCCCGAGCACTACCTGCTCGGCCTGCTCCGGCAGGGCGACAGCCTGGCGGCCCGGGTCCTGGTTGCCCACGGCCTGGACCTGGAGACCGTCCGCGCCGAGGTTGATCGGCTGATCGCCCGGGGCGTGCTCCCGGGCCCGCCCAGCGACGCCGAGCTGCGCCAGCAGCACGAGCTCCAGAAGCGGTGGCTGGACGCCCAGGGATTCCCGCCAGAGAACCGCGCCGAGGTCGAGCGGCTGATCGCCCAGGGCGTCATCCCGGGCCCAGACCTGGGCGACGCCCCGCTGTTGGCCACCCTCGGCATTGACCTGGAGGCGGTGGCCGGGCGCCTGCAGGAGACCTTCGGCCCGTGGGGTGCGTAAATGCGTTCACGCAGCTCAGGAGATGTTCACAGAGAAGAGACCTGAGCCGGCTGCGGCGTTGCCCATGCGCTTGGTCTGGCCCCATCGGCAGGGCGCCGGCTGCGTTGATGCCCTGATGGTGGCGGGTCTCCCGGAGTGGTGGGGCGCCCGGCACCCCGAGCGCATGGGAAACACCCTCAGCAGCATGTTTGCCTCGCCGCCTCACGATCAAGGGCGGTTTCAGGGTCGACGATGGCCGCCGCCGCCACCACCTCCAGCAGCAGGCCACACGCCTGGGCTTCGCCGACCTGCGCGCCTGCCTGCACGCCCTCTTGGACGACGGCTGGAGCATCCCCCAGCTCGCCACCCACCTCGATACCACCCAGGCGGCGATCCGCCGCGCTATCACCGACCAGCACATCCCCCAGCCATCTCGCCGCGAGCAGCTGGTCCGCCAGCGTCAGCGCGCCGCCCAGCAGCGCGCCGCCATCCACACGGCCGAGCTGGGCTTTGAGGGCGTGCGGGCCTACCTGGTGGACCGGCTGGTCACCAAGGCGTGGACCCTGGCGGAGGTGGTGGGCGAGCTTGGCGCCGCACCCCCCACCGTGCGGCGCCTGCTGGACTACTACCAGATCCGGCGGGTGGCGCCCACCCGGCGGCAGCGCGCCGCCGCCGCCAGAGGACCATGTACGCAGGCACGAGGCGTCCAGCAGCGCTGCCAGGCGCGCCTGGCGGAACTCGGGTTCGCGGGGCTGGAGGCGTACCTGCGGGAGCGGCATGTCGGGCGGGGCTGGTCGGTGCGGCGGCTGTGCGCCGAACTCGGGGTAGGGCATGCGTGGATGGACAAGCAGCTGCATCGGCTCGGGCTGCGCGACTGACCTATTTATAGGTCTCGCTCCGGCGGCTCGCCGCCTGCCCTGCGGTCGAATGGTGTCAACTGCCGGCACCACCATGGTTGGCCACGACGCTCGCGCGCTGCGCTGGAGCCAAGGCAGGGCCGCCTCGGCATCGCGCCGTTGCAGCGCTGCCAAGCGCCCTTGGGGATGATCACTGCCGTTGGAGAGCCTGTGACCGGATTCTGACGATGTGCTGATAGCGGGCTGGCTGGCTGTTCTGGGGTCGAAGGTGTTGCAGGCCGCTCTGTCGGCACTAACCAGACCAGCGGTACAACCGCGCGCTTCGTGCGTCCGGCAGCAACGGTCACGCTGCCACCAACGTACCGACGGGCCGTTTGACCGAACCGCGGGTCCGAGCGTGGAATCAGCTGCGTCTTGGTGGGTCCATGTCGGAGGAGCGTGCCATCAAGAGCCTCGCAGCGACTGTCGTCTCGCCGAGGTCCTCTGACGAGGCCCTCTGACAGGATCGTGACAATGTTCTGACAGCGGCAGGCAGCCAGCCGCGACACCTGCCACCGCGAAACCGCAGGTCAGCGCCATGGATGAATTTTCGGCACCCACAGGGTCCGCCCAGTCACAGGGCGCATGGCGTCGACGGTCACGGTGATCGGGTTGACCTTGGCGAAGGCCTGCAACCAGCCGGGCATGGTGGCGACCGGGACAAAGGTCGAGCTGGTGAAGATGAGTGGGATAACGGCCAGCAGCCCGGCCAGGCCGGCGGACTCGGCATCGCGCATCAGCAGGCCAACCAGCGCGTTGATCCAGCAGAAGGCGACCCCGACAGGCAGGGCGAGCACGATGGTGGCCAGCGCCGCTGCGGGGCCGGCGTGGAAGCGGAACCCGATCGCGGCGCCGACGCCGGTCATCAGGCCCAGCACGAACAGGTTGCGGACCGCGTCGGCGGCGGTGCGGCTGGCCAGCACTGCCGAGGGTGCCATGGGCAGGGCGCGGAACCGGTCGATCATGCCGGAGGCCAGATCGTCGGCGATGGCCACGCCGGTTTGGGAGGTGCCGAAGACGATGGCCAGCACGAAGATGCCGGGCAACAAATAGTCGACGTAGTGGGCGACGCCGGGTGGGTGGATCGCGCCGCCGAAGACGTCGGTGAACAGCAGCACGAATATGACCGGCTGCACGGTGGCGCACGCGATCAGGGTTGGCACCCGCACCAGCCGGCGGAGGTTGCGGCCGGTGACGGTGGCGATGTTGACCAGCCCCATGCCGGGCCTCCCAGGCGAGCGGCAGGGACTTGGGCTGTGGGGTGGTCGCGCTCATGCCAGCCTCCTCATCGGCCCGGCACGCCGGTCAGCGTGAGGAAGACGTCATCCAGGGTGGGGCGGCGCAGCGCGAGGTCAGCGACCCGCAGCCGGTGTCGGCCAGCCGGGCGGCGACCTCGGGCAGGATGCCCGGCCCGTCGGTGACCGGCACGACGACGCGCAAGAACCCACTTCCGGTGCGTGCTCAAGAGCTTGGCTCCGACTCGGCGACGACCGCCTGGCGCCGCCTAGACCAGTCGGCCAAGGCCGGCGTGTTCAACCAACTCCACCTCGGAATCCTGGACCGGCTCGGACTGGCAGGGTGGGCGATGAGGAACAGCCCGGCGAGCCAGCTCATGGGCGGACGAGCTCAGCGGCCCTCCTGCGGATGGCGGCAGCCAGGTTACGGGCGTACACCCTGGCCCCGAGCTGGCCGATGAGCGTCCAGTAGGGCCGGAACTTGCGGGCGCACCCCGGATCGCTCGGTGAGGTCACCCGCGTCTCGCACAGGAACCGGCTGCCGGCGTCACGAGGCTCGATGCGATACGAACTCACGGTCACCGCCCAACATGGGTTGGGGTGCAGGACGCGGTCGCGATCGGGCAGCGGCACAAACGGCTGGCGGATCCGCCACAGGGTGCCGGCCATCGCCGCGGCGATCTCGTCATCGTTCTCTTCGACGTGGACGAAGTCGGCGTGGCGCATCCCCGAGAAGATCGGTTCCGGGTCGGCTTCCGCGCGCCGGCCGAGGTTGCGGATGCGCGCCAGCAAGCCCAGTGCGGGCAGGTCCGCGAAGGTCACCGCTTCCATCGCTTGGCGCACGACCGCTGGCGGTTGGGGCACGTCGGCGTGGTGCAGGAGGCGGGCGTCGTAACGGGGCTGCAGCTGGTCGATGCGCATAGTCATGCCAGGGGACCTCCGTTGCGTGTGGTTCTGCGGCTCCTATGGGCCATGATCAGGCCGATTGACCAGAGGATGTCGATTGGGACGATGCCGTCTCGTCCCGCCCTGATCACGCCCGAGGGCGTGGTCGAGCGGCTGCGCCGGCTCAAGATCGGCGTGGTCGCCATGGCCGTGGTCGCCTGGCTGACCGTGATCAGCGGCACCTGGATTGTCTACCCGTGGTATCGGGCCAAGGGCTCTGACAGTGCCCGCTCGCAGCTGCTGGCCAACCCGGCCACCAAGGACTGGCACGAGTTCGGCATGGAGTGGAAGGAGCACATCGCCTGGATCAGCCCGATCCTGGCGACCGTGGTCGCCTTCATCGTGCTGTACCACGGCACCAACCTCATCCGCCACGACCGCGTACGCCGGACCGCGATCACCCTGTTCGTGCT
>JBKPDO010000210.1:0-1288 GCA_046727955.1 bacterium
GCGCGCCTCAGCGGTGGGGGTCTACCGGCTGTGGCGCGACGCCGGCTACGCCCTCGGCGCCATCCTGGCGGGCGTGCTCGCCGACAGGTTCGGCCTCACCGCCGCCGTGTGGGCCATCGCCGCGCTCACCGCCGCATCCGGGCTCGTCGTGGCGGTCCGCATGTACGAGACCCACCGCCGCACGGCGCCCACCCCGGGGCCACCGAGCGGAGACGGCAAGGCCGACACCCAGCCCATGAAGCGACTGAAGCGACCATGACCGTCAGGGACGAACTGCGGGCACGCGTCCTGTTCGAGCAGCGCTACGGCATCGCCGCCGCGCCGCTGCTGCGCGAGATCGAACGGCGGGTCATCGGCGGCGACTGAGGCGCCAACGGCTACACCACCATGGCCCAGGCCGACCAGCTCGCCAGCGCGCTCCCCTTCCACGCCGGCAGCTTCGACGCCATCATCCACACCGACGTGCTGTGCTGACTGCGCGCCAAGCTTTCCGTGCTGAGAGCCTGCAGACGGCTCCTCGGGCCGGGTGGGCGCATGGGCTTCTTCACGATCTTCGAGGCGCTGGGCCTACCGCTGGCCGCGCGGCGGCGGGCGCGCGCCGTCGGTCCCAGAGCCGTAGCCATGCGCAGCGACCACCAGCGGCTGCTGGGATCCACCGGCTTCCGGGACATCACCGAGCTGGATTTCACAGCGGCGTTCCGTGCCACCGCCGCCGCCTGGCTGGCCGAGTCGGAGTCTCATGCTGGGGAGCTGGCTCGGTTGGAGCCGCCTGGCGCGTTCGCGCAGCGGCAGGCCGACCGGCGTGCGATGCTGGCCGCGATCGACGCGGGGTTGCTGCGCCGCGCCCTGCTGGTTGCCCGACGGGGATGAGCGTCGACTGGCCAAGCGGAGCGCTGCGGGTCGTCCGCCACTGTCAGGAACAGGCGGCGATGGCTGGGCGGTCCGCCCCGCGGGGAGGTATGAGCCGATGGAACAACGACCGCAAGGAACGTCGCTGTCGCCGGAGACCTTGGCAGCCCAGGCGCTGGGCGAGGTTGACCCGGTGTCTGGCGGGCTGGCGCCGGCCATCCATCTGTCGACCAGCTACGAGCAGCAGCCGGACGGCTCCTACCGGCAGGAGCGCGTCTACACCAGAGCCGACAACCCCACCTACGAGCACGCCGAGGGCCTGCTGGCCGCGCTGGAGGGGGCCGGCTGCGCCTGCGCGCTGTTCGCCTCCGGGATGGCCGCCGCCACCGCGGTCTTCCAGGCCCTGCTGCCGGGCGACCACGTCCTGGTCTCCCGGGTG
>JBKPDO010000211.1:0-6640 GCA_046727955.1 bacterium
CAACGGCGCTAGCAGCGCCCACTCTGGATCGGTGAGATCGGTGGGGTAGCGGCGGCGCGGCGCAGGCACCTTTACACTCCTTGCAGGACAGGGGATCTAGAACAACACCCCCAGCATACCGCCTTTTCAGACACCCTCTAACTAGTGTTCGCGCACTATCCGTCCGTTCAGCCAGGCGACGCTGGGAACGCCGCCTCTCGCTAGCCAGCCTGCCAGCGGTGTCCTTGGGCAGCAGCGAGGCCGCCCCGGCCACCTCCCCAAGGGTGCGGGCGAACTCCACCAGCAACCCGCGGTGGCCGCAAGCTCTGCTCGTAGCTCGTCGGCCCGCGCCCACTGCCGCTCCCAGTCCAGTACCCGACCGCCTCGGCCGCCGCGGCGAGCGGGAAGTGCCGGACGTTCTGAGGGAGCGGACATGCCCCGCACCCCGGGCCGGCAGTAGATCCCGGTGGTTACGACGGCGGAGAACGTGGTCATACCGGTGATGATCGACGACCCGGGCGGTTCGTGCTGGACACATTCGGACATACCTGGATTCCATCCGGATGCGGCGAGACTCACCGGTGGGAAGTCCATCATGATGGCCTCTGGTATAAAACGATGGACGGGCCCCACCGAACGGTTGGGGCTGCGTCCATGCCTGTGTGTGGTCCGGCGGCCATCCTGGACGGTGGGCCGGCAGACGGAGGGAGGCCGCCAGGATGGCCGCCCGGTCCACGGGGGATAGAGAGATGCTGATCGCAGCGACCCTGTACGACTGGCTCATGTTCGTCCATATCGTCGCAGCGATGGTGTGGGTGGGTGGCCTGGTCGCTCTCACGGTGCTCGCGACCCAGGTTGTTCGAAGCGGCCAAGCCGAGACGGTCACCCGCTTCGTCGGCAACCTTCGTCTGATCGGTCCGCTGCTCTTCGCTCCGGCGATGGCCGTCGTCATTGGCCTCGGGATCTGGCTGGTCGTCGACAACGATGCCTGGGGCTTCGGGCAGGCGTGGATCAGGCTCGCGCTCGGATTGTTCGCGGCTGCATTGCTTGTCGGCGCGGTGTTCCAGAGCAGGGCTGCGATCCTTGCCCAGCGGGCGGCGGCGGCCGGCGACCACGACAAGGCCGCCCGCCAACTCCGTCAGTGGTCGTGGGGGACGCTGCTGATCCTCCTGCTCGTTCTCGTGGCCACCTGGGACATGGTGTTCAAGCCAGGCCTCTAGGACGTGTCTGGCCCGACGTGGTTTGGTAGCTTCCGCCCTGCGTGCCGGCGACGGCCACGGCTCAGGACGCCCGGGTGCCAGCACCGCGCCGGTCACGGACGGCGGCCACCGCTTGCCGCTGGGTGAGCCGAGAGCCGGCGGCGAACACCTGGTCGAACCGGTCGGCGCCCAGCGCCTGGCGGACCTGGGCCACCAGCGCGGCCTCCCCCCGCCGCAACAGCGGCCACGCCCGCAGGCCGACCCGTCGGCGCAGGCCCTCGGCCGCCCCCGCCACCAGCGCCGCCCGCTCGGGGTCACCCGCCACGAACGCCAACCGGGCGAACGCGGTCAGGCACAGGGTCACGCTGCGGGTGCTGTAGGCCGCCAAGCTCAGGTCCAGCCCCTCCTCCAGCAGCGCCCGGGCCTCCTCCAGCCGGCCCCGCACCAGGGCCAGGGTGCCCAAATGCACCCGCGACCAGGCACTGAGCCAGGCGTTGTCGAACCGCTCCCCTAGGTCGCGCGCCTCGCGCAGGTGGTCGAGGGCGTCGTCGTAGCGGCCCATGGCCGTCTCTACGGAGCCGAGGGAGCCGACGGCCGCCGCCGTCCAGAACGGCTCGTCCTGGCCGCGGAGCTGCTCCAGGCTCAACGATGCCGCCCGCAGGGCGCCGTCGAAGTCGCCGACGAGCGGCGAGGTCCACGCCATGGCCAGCTGGCACACCGCGTGGAGGAAGGAGTCCTGGATCCCCGCCAGCAGCGGCGCTAGGCGCTGGCGGGCCGAAAGCTCCGTCGGGTCGTCGCCCACCTCGTTGGCGGTCGCCGCCGCCGTCCACAGCAGCACAGCCCGGGTCTGGGGGTCCAGGGCGTCGGCGGTAGGCAGCAGCTGCTGGACCCAGGCGCGGGCCTCGCCCATGTGGTCCCGCTGCGCCCAGAAGGGCCACAGGACGCGGAACAGGTGCGGCAGCGGCGCGCGGTCGTTGGCCAGGTACCAGTCCACCGCGGCGGCCAGGTTGCCCGCCTCGGCCTGCAGCCGCTCGGCCCACTGGGTCTGGCCGACGCCCCGCAGCGGCCGGTCGGCGTGCTCGGCCAGCGCCCGGTAGTGCTCGGCGTGGCGGCGCGCGATCTCGGCGACGTCGGGCCGCGCCGCCAGCCGCTCGGCCACAAACGCGCGGACGGTCTCCAGCATCCGCGGCCGCTGGCCGTGGTCAGTGATGTCGAGGTGGACCAGGCTGTGGCGGGCCAGCGCCTCAGTCAGCTCCAACGCCTTGTCCTCGTCCACGCCGGCGACCTGGGCGGCCGCGTCGACGGTCCAGCCGTCCACGAAGATGGCCGCGGTCTCAAGCAGCGACCGCTCGGCCTGGTCGAGCAGGCCAACGCTCCAGTCGACCGTGGCCCGCAGGGTGCGCTGGCGCTCTGGCAGGTCCACCGCGCCGGTGCCCAGCGCGTCCAGCGACCTGGCCAGCCGGCCAAGCAGCGCGTCGGGGTCCAGCAGCCGGGTGCGGGCGGCGGCCAGCTCGATGGCCAGCGGCAGGCCCTCCAGGCGCCGACAGAGCTCCACCACCGCGGCGGCGTTGCCCTCGGTCAGGGTGAAGTCGGGGCGGACCGCCCGGGCGCGGTCCACAAACAGCGCCACCGCCGGCGACCCCTCCAGCTCGGCGACCGACACGCCGGCGGGGTCGGCCGGCAGCGGCAGCGGCGGGACCGGGTACTCCCGCTCGGCCCGCAGCCGCAGCACCGTGCGGCTGGTCGCCAGGATCGCCACGCCACCACAGCGGGCCAGCAGCTCGCCCAGGTCGCGGGCGGCGTCGACCACCTGCTCCAGGTTGTCCAGCAGCAGCAGCCACGCGTCGTCGCCGAGCTGCTCGGCCAGGGCCTCCAGCGGCGCGCCCGTCCCCGCAAGCTCGGCCCCCACCGCCCGGGCGATGCCGCCCACGACCAGCTCGGGCTGGGTGACCGTGGCCAGCGGGACGAACGCGGTGCCCGCACCGAAGTGGCCGCCCACGCGTTCGGCCACGGCCAGCGCCAGGCGGGTCTTGCCGACCCCACCCGGCCCGGTCAGCGTCACCAGCCGCACGTCGGGCCGCCCGAGCAGCCCGGCGACCTCGTCGATGGCCTGCTCCCGCCCGACCAGCGAGGTGGTGGCCGCCGGCAGCGGGCGCGGGCCACGCGGCCTCGGCGGCACCGACCCAGGATCGCGGGTGACGGCGAACCGCTCGCTCAGCAGCGTCGCCAGGTCGTCGCGCACCAGCCGGCCCAGCTCCCCGGGCGTGCGGAAGCTCCGGTAGGAGACTGCGGCGTCCCGCTTGATGCGGGCCAGCAGCTCGGCCAGGCGGGGCTCGCGGTCGGGTGCGGGCGCCTTGACATACAGCAGGCGTGGCAACCCCCCCGACAGCTGGAATTCCTCCTCCAGCCCCGAGACCTGCATGCCCGGGCCGACCTGCCCGTAGCGCTGCCAGTACAGCCCGATGAAGACATCGCTTTGCGCCAGGTAAGCCCGATACAGCGCCCGCGGCGGGTGCGGCCGCGCCCCCAGCTCGAACAGCACCGGCGTCAGCCGCAGCGCCGAGATGGCCCGCGAGACCGCCCGCCGCTCCTCGGCCAGCTCGCCAAGCGTAGAGCTCACAAATACCCGCAGACGCTGGTCAGGAGTCCGGATCACCACCTCAACCCCGCAACCCTTCGTCCCCCCGCGACCCCTCGTTCACCAATCGCTCCTGATCAGCCCACCACGCAAGTCTGAAACCCAGCCCGCTCCACCAGCAACCCCGCCCAGCCAGCCCCTCCATCGGCGAGCGCTGGCCCGCCAGTCAAGTTGGAGGCGCTTGCGGCCGCGAGCAGTCGATGGGCGTGCGATGCCTTTGGAGCCCCGAGGTGTAGATCTGCTGCACGGGACAGCCTCACCTCGACAGGGCCGTTGGTCGCGATCGCCTTGCTGCTGATCTGGCTCGACGGATGGCCTCGGGCCAGACACGCCCTAGTCGTTGGAGTCACCGTCGGTCGCGCAGCAGAGGAAGGGGTCCGGGGGAGGACCCCTCCTCCCCCGGCGTACTGGCCAACATGATCGCCCCGGGTATCGTGGTGCAGGTGGGGCACCGATGCCCGGCTGTCAAGGTGGAGCGCCCCACGGACGAACGACCTTGACAGCCTGCTCGGGGACCCGCTGGTTCACAGCGCATCACTTCCCCACTGTTGGGACGCAACGAGCAGGGAAATCGCAGGGTCAGCATGGCGGTTTCCCCCAACTCGCTAGCACGGAGATGGTCAGAGCACCAGCTTCCACATTTGGTCCTGACGGCGGTCGGGGCGGTGCCAGACCAACCCGCCCTTCGGCAGGCGGACCACCAGCGCTCGCGACCGGGGCGTCACGGTGACGCCGTCCACCGTCACCGGCGCGGCCGACGCCTCGCGCGCCCTGAGCATGTCCATGACTGACCGCATACACACCTTCCTCCTGGTCTCCGGCCGGCCCGGCGCCAGCCGCTCCGCGGACCGCACGCACTCGCCAGACCAGCCCTTCGGACGCCCCAGCTCGCCAGGCTGCCACAGCAGATCCGGCCCGCTTGCGCCACCGACTTCGTAACTGCTAGCTTACCGTTCGTGGATGCTAACGAAGATAGTAACGAAGACGCCGGTCTGGGTCTGCTCGGCGACCCGACCCGGCGCCAGATCTTCGAGCTGCTGGCCCGACGCCCCAGCTCGGTGGGCGAGCTGGCCCAGCAACTGCCGATCAGCCGACCGGCGGTGTCCCAGCACCTGCGCGTGCTCAAAGACGGCGGCCTGGTCACAAGCCAGCCGCAGGGCACGCGCCGTGTCTACCGGCTCAATCCAGAGGGAGTGACCGCCCTGCGCGCCTGGCTGGACCGTATCTGGGAGGAGGCGCTCACGGCTTTTCAGAAGGCCGCCGAGGTGGCCCCTCTCGACCCCGAACAGGAGCAGCGATGAGCACCACCCCCTCGATCCAATCGATCCACGGAACCGTCACCGTCGGCGTGCCCATCGACCACGCCTTCCGCGTCTTCACCGACTCGCTCCATACCTGGTGGCCAGCCGAGTATCACATCGGCCAGGCGGACATGGCCGAGGCCATCCTGGAACCGCACGAAGGCGGACGCTGGTACGAGCAAGGCGTGGACGGCAGCCAGTGCGACTGGGGCCGGGTGCTGGCCTGGGAGCCGCCGCACCGGCTGGTGGTGACCTGGCAGATCAACGGCCAGTGGCAGTACGACCCCGACCCCGACCGCGCCAGCGAGATCGAGGTGCGCTTCACCGCCGACGGGCCCACCCAGACCACGGTCGAGGTGGAGCACCGGCTGCTGGACCGGCTGGTCGACGGCCAGGCGATCCACGACGCGATCACCGTCCAGGGGGGCGGCTGGACCGCTATGCTGGAGCTGTTCGCCAAGGCAGCCACCAAGCAGAGCTGATCCGGCCGCCCACCCTCGTCGTCCAACCATCCCAATACGGGCGGATCCATCAACCGGCGCTCGTCACTCCTCTCCGACGGCGACGGGAAGGCCCGCCAGCCGCCACTCTGGCATGCCGTCGACCAGCCGACGGGCCGTGAAGCCCTTTGCCCGCAGGCGCTGGACCGCCTGGGGCGCGAGCACGCAGTAGGGGCCACGACAGTAGGCAACGATCCGGGCCCGCTTGGGCAGCCGCAACAGAGCAGCATCCAGCTGGTCCAGGGGGACCAACAGCGCGCCCGGGATGTGCCCGGCGGTGAACTCCTCCGCGGGACGGACGTCGAGGATGACCACGTCGCCGCGGCTGGCGCGCTCCACCAGCTCGGTGCGGCTGACCGGCTCCAGCGCGTCGCGGGCGACGAAGTAGTCGGCCACCACCCGGTCCACTTCGGCCAGGCGGGCCCGGGCCACACCCCCGGGCACCTGGCCTGGCTGCTGGCCGACGGCGCCCGACCGCTGGCGCTGTTCTCCGGCGGGTCGCTGCTGGTCGGCGCGGTGGCCCGCACCGACCTGATCAGCCCCGACCGCACCGAGGAGCTGGCCCGGGCCACCAGGCGGCCGCTGGAGCCGTCATGAGCCGGGCAGGGACCCGCCCGCCGCGGCTGGGGATCCGGGCCAACCTGGCGCAGTTCTCGCTGCTAGTGGGGGTCAACGCCCTGGTCGGCGGGATGGTCGGCCAGGAGCGCACGGTCGTGCCCCTGCTCGCCACCCGGGTCTTCCACCTCCAGGCGTTCACCGCCGCCCTGTCGTTCATCGTGGTGTTCGGCGCCACCAAGGCACTGACCAACCTATTCGCGGGGACGCTGTCGGACCGCCTGGGACGAAAGCCGGTGCTGGTCGCTGGGTGGCTGGTGGGCCTGCCGGTGCCGCTGCTGGTGATCTGGGCGCCGTCGTGGGGGTGGGTGGTCGCCGCCAACGTGCTGCTCGGCATCAACCAGGGGCTCACCTGGTCCACCACCGTGATCATGAAGATCGACCTGGCCGGCCCCAAGCGCCGGGGGT
>JBKPDO010000212.1:0-7944 GCA_046727955.1 bacterium
CCGGCGGTCGCCGCAGGCCGGCATCCCCGACTACAACGCCGCCGTCACCTTGGAGAAGCTGGCCGCTGGCGAGCCTGCGGGGGTCTGAGATGGTCGGGCGACCGGTCAGCACGACCCGGTCACGGATCCTCCCGTGGCGGACGGGGAGCTGGTGCAGCGAAACAATTACCGCACTCCGCCGGGTCGGCTGCACCAGGGCGGTGAAGGACTGCTGGCCCCGCCCAGCCCGAGGCGCCGGCGCACTGGACCCTGGACGCCTTGGCCAACACTCCCGCCACACTGATCAGCACGGGACGCGATCCCGCTCGTTCTCGATCGTCAGGTGTCGGAACGATCCGTTCGTTGCGTCTTTGTCGAGGCCTCGTTTGGTGGCGGTGGACAGGCACGGACCGACAATCCACAGGCGGCTTGCGCTTGCAGCGCACGCCACCGGCGCACCACAACTGGGTGACCTGGCAGGCACCAGCACCCCCCTGTCCGGTCGGCGTGGCTGGTGCTCTGCTGGCGCGCTTGGGCCTTGCACTCCCCGGCCAGGGGAGTAGGTTCCGGGCGAACACCCCAGCCGGGGAAGGAGGCGCATGGCACGGGTCCGCAGGCGCCGCCCGCCCCGAGGTCTGGTCGTCGTGCTGGTGGTAGTGGGGCTGGTGGCGCTGGCCGTTGGGGTCTTCTACCTCGCCACCCCGGCGAGCCAGATCCCCACGTGGCTGCCGGGGCGCGTGGCCGGCAGGAGCTACCACCATGTCCGGCGCGCGGCGGCGGCGATCGTGGTCGCGGTGCTGTGCGCGGTCGGGGCGTGGTGGCTGGCCCGACGGCGGCGCACCGCGAGCAGCTAGGGCGCATCGCGCCCGCGGGCGCCCCACCCAAGGGAGGTTGCAGGGTGGCCAGCTTCTCGCTCAGCAGCAGCGCCTTCCCGCCAGGCGGGGCCATCCCGCGTCGCCACGGCTGCGAGGGCGCTGACCGCTCGCCGCCGCTGGCCTGGTCCCCGCCCCCTGCGGGGACGCGGTCGCTGGCGCTGATCGTCGACGACCTGGACGCGCCGGCGGGCCGTTTCACGCACTGGCTTGCCTGGGGCATCGACCCGGGCGTGGGCGGGCTGGGCGAGGGGCAGGCGGCGCGGCTGGAGGGCCGCAACGACTTCGGCACGATCGGCTATCGCGGGCCGTGCCCACCGCGCGGGCGCGGGCGCCACCGCTACCGCTTCCGCCTGCACGCCGTGGGCGGCGACCTGCGGCTGGCGCCCGGCGCCCGGACCCAGGAGCTGGAGCGCGCCCTCACCCGCACCGGCATGGTCGTTGCGGTCGCGGAGCTGGTGGGGACCTACCAGCGTTGACCACGCCGCCTCGACCCGCGGCTCCCGCGCCAGGCGGAGCGCTTCCGGTGGGAGGCGTGGGACCGACACCTCCGGCCGCCTGCGTCGAGTCCGTGTCGTGGTCACGCGGCCAGTGGTGGGCGCGGTCAGGGGCACGCTTGTATTCGCTGCGACCGCGTCCGAGCAGCGAGACTGCCGCCATGACAACCCGCCGCCCTCGCCCACCGCCCTCGCCCTCCGCCATCGCCCGCTCTGCCGTTGCCGGCTTTCGCTTCCACCGGACGCGATCGGATCGTGCCCGCGGTTCGCTGGTACCTGCGCTTCGGCCTGTCGTACCGCGATGTCGAGGAGCTGCTCGCCGAACGCGGCATCGACGCCGACCACGTCACCGTCGATCGCTGGGTGCCGCGTTCACGCCGCTGCCGGCTGACACCGCCCGCCCGCGCCAGCGTCGCGTTGGGACCGCTGGCAGGTGGACCAGACGTAGGTGGCGGTCGTCGGCCAGTGGCGCGATGTCTCGTGCGGTCGACCAGTTTGGCCAGGTCATCGATGTGTTCGTAGCCTCGCGGCGGGATACGACAGCGGCCCGCCGGTTGTTCGAGCGAGCCTGTGGTGCCGAAAACCCCTCGCCTGGAGCGCCCCGACGCGGGCAGCGACCGCCTTAACACGTCCGATCCTTCGTCTGGGGGCGGACCATCGACCCATCGACGGCGTCGTCTCGGTCCCGCTACGATGCGGACGTGGACCAGGACAGGCCGCCACGGCCTCGACCGGGCCGGGACGTCCCGGCAGGACCGAAGATGGCAACTGCGCGCTTGGCCATGGGGGCGCGCGCCAAGCTGCCCGGCGCGGAGGAGTTCGTCCTCCGCGACGGCACCCGCATCCTGGTGCGGCCGATCCTTGCTCAGGACAAGGACCGCCTCCGAGAGGGTCTCGAGCGGCTGTCGGAGGAGTCCCGGTACCGACGCTTCCTGACGTCGTTGGAGCACCTGAGCGACGAGCAGGTCCGCTACCTCACCGAGATCGACTACGTCGATCACATGGCATGGGGCCGCGCTCGACCTCACCCGACCGACCCACCCGGGCATCGCAGTGGCGCGCTACGTGCGCCTGGCAGAGGACCCGACGATCGCCGAGCCCGCGGTGACGGTGCTCGACGAGTACCAGGGCAAGGGAATCGGGACGATCCTGCTCGTGGTGCTCGCCCGATCGGCCCGGGCTCACGGGATCGAGTCCTTTCGCGCCCACGTTCTGGCGGACAACACCCCGATGGTCGACATCCTGCGTGGCCTCGGAGCGACGGTGGCGCACGAGGGGTCACTGCTCCGCGTCGACGTCCCCATCCCCTCGCGGCCGGAGGAGTTGCCCGACACGCCCACAGGCCAGGTGTTTCGGGCCGCAGCCAAGCGCCAGCTTGCCCCGTTCCGCCTCCGCCTTCCGGGCGTGCCGGAGTCTTGACACGGGCCCACCGAGTGTCTGAGTGCCGGACCTGGATTACCTTCCGATGTGCCCGCCGGCAGAGAGCTGCAACCGGCAACAGCCGCCCCCATGCGTGCCAGAAGTCGGTTTTTCAGGCTGCGCGTTCGTATTCCGCGTTCGTATTCGTGGATCAGACCGCGCGGGTGCGCTGGCAGCCCCACCGTGGGTTCTCGGTGGCCAGCCGCACGATCAAGGTCTGCACCTGGCCGGCAACCGGTGGTCGGCCGCGGGGGCCGGATAGGTCCAGCGCCGGCGCACCGTGCGGCGGTGCCACCCAAGCAGCGTCTCCGGCGTGACCACGAAGATCGACCATCCGGGCCTGGGGAGGAGGCGGCTGAGCGCCGCGAGCAGCGCGCGGTCCCGGGGGCTGGAGCCGAGGCCGTGGGTGCTGGCGGCGCAGGACTGCCAGCTGGCGGCGTAGGACCAGGGTCTCAACCTCTTTGGCGTCCGCCGACCGCCAGCAGAGCATGATCAGCTCGGCAAGGCGCACGCGGGCTCGATCCACGGCAGCCATCCAGGCGCCGGGCGAGACCGATCGGTAAGTCGCGCAGCCCGAGCGGACGGGGCTGCTTGTCCATCCACGCATGGCCAGCGCCCAGCTCGGCGCAGAGCCGCCGCACCGACCAGCCCCGCCTGACATGCCGATCCCACAGATAGTCGCCCACCTCGGCGAAGCCAAGCTCGGCCAGGCGCGCCTGGCGCCGCTGACAGAGTGCGCGCGCCTGCGTTTGGGGTCCTCTGGCCGCCTGGGCAACGGCGCGCTGCCGCCTGGCCGGCACCACCCGCCGCACACCGTCGTGGTCCAGCAGGCGCCGCACGGTGCTGGGCGCAGCGCCAAGCTCGGCCACCACCTCGCTGAGTGTCCACGCCTGCGCGACCAGCCGGTCCACCAGGTAGGCCCGCAGCTGCTCGTTGGTCTCCCGGAGCCCTCCCGCTCGGCCCGCAGCCGCTCGTTCTCAACGCGGAGCCGCTCACGCTCGGCCTCCAGCCGTTGTTGCTCTTCACGCAACCCAGCGTTCTCGTCCTCAGCCGGGTGATCCGCTCGCGCAGCCCACCCACGCCAGCCAAGACCCGACCAGCCTGCATACCTGTGGCCACCTCGCCATAGGCCCGAAGGCTACACCGACGCATCCGACGTCAAGGACCCGCTGTCTCAATACGCCAAGATTTCGCCGCGCGGGACCCCGGTCCCAGCGCGCGCCACAGCAGGCTGTCGACCCTCACCCGAGGGGCACGTGCGCCTGAGCCCCGACCACCTCCCCGTTCGCGTCAGGTCGCGTCCAGTCAGTGGGCCGCCGCAATGGTCGTGAAGACGGTGATCCCGGCCCCGATTGGTACGAACGCACCGAAGGGAGCGCTGGGCACTGTGAGGGTGAATCCCTCCGGCTGGCCGGTCTCAAACCCCCCTGACCCCACGTTGCAGACGACCTTGAGCGTCGCAGCGACCACTGCCGGCGACGGTATCGTCGGCCTGAGCTGGATCTGCATAACGAGCACGCCTGCCGTGATGACACCCCAGGTGCCGATGGGGTCGAAGCTCACCAGCCGCTTCGCCCTCCACGCGCCGGCAGCGATGATCGTCCGCGGCGGCGCCGACGCCAGGTCGTAATGCTGGAAGTGGCCGCCGCCCTCGACGTCGTCCTCCTCGATCGTCCCCGATCCGGCCATGTTGACGGCGTGCACCACGCTGCCGACGGTGCCGGCCCGGCTAATCGCCGTGAAGTTAAAGCCCGCCGCCCGCCCGCTCGCCCAGGCGGGGGCTGCGGCGAGCAGGCCAGGGAGCGGGCCCAGGGCGATGGAGCCGATCCCAGCCCGCTTGAGGAACGACCGGCGATCCAGCTTGGAGGGTGCCTGGGAATCCATCTAACCCGACCTCCCTAGTAGGCCCCGGCATACGAGGCTGAGCCACAAGCCACTCGCGCCTGCAGCCTCAGAGGCTGAGTACTCCTGCATGGCAGGCGCGTCAAGCCCCTGCCTTCTGAGCTGATGGGAGCGAGGGGTTCCTAGTTCCGTTCCTGGGGGAGAAGCCGGGCCGGCCCAGCGGCTGACGAAGGCAAACTCAACGAAGAAGTCACCGGTATTGGGTTTAGTGGTCCTCTGGTCCGGCGACCCTCCGCGCTCGAGCAGCTCGGGTGTCCGATCTCCGGATGCGAAGCGTCGGTGGACTCGCGGAACTCCCCCGTGACCAGGAATGCCACTGCTCGGCGATGTCCACCGCGCTGTCACCGATCCGCTCGATTTGGCGCGACACCACGTACATCCGGATCCCCCACTCCAGCATCCGCTTGTCGTCCCACACCTCAAGCACTGCTGCAGCATGCCGCGGTTCAGCCGGTCAAGGGGATCGTCCATCTCGGGAAGGCTGCGCGCGAGTTTGAGGTCGCGGCGCGCAAGCGCATCCATCGCCGCCCCACCATCCCAAGCGCGAGCGCACCCATATCTCCCTCAAGGCGCTGCAGCACCCTGGGGTTGGGTGGCAGGCCGTCGGCGGAGCTTGGTGATCTTCGCCATGCTCACCGCCTGGTCGCCAACGCGCTCCAGATGCAGGTTGATGTGCAGCAGTGCCGTCAAGGGCGCGCAGCTCCCTCGTGAACGCGCCGCCGAACCTCGCCCATCAACCCAACCTTTCCGTGCTGTCGCCCTCCGTCCCCTGGCTGTCCACGGTGACAGGGCGAAGCGCCGCCCCAAGCCGGCGCACACCCCGGCGATCACCCTGCCTCCCGCGCTCGGCCCAGGCCCGACGAGGGATGTACGCTGCCATGGGTTCTCGCCATCCTCGGAAGGAACTCCCGAGCCTGAAACCGCCGCCCGAGCGCTGGAACGACACCACCTAGGCCACCAGCGCTCGGTGGACCGCCTCGGGCGTTGGTCCAGCCGGCCCGGCGGTCGCCCGACGCCTCCTCTCAGACCGGCGCCCCGGGCTCGGAGACGACGTGGGTCACCGGCAGCCCGAAGTCGCGCTGCACCCGACTCGGCAGGTCCCGCGCGAGCCACCGCGAGCGGCGCTGCGGCAGCGTCGACAGGATGATCTCGTCGACCTGCTGGCTGCTCAGGACCTCCTTGGTGGCGGCAACGGGGTCTGCCTCACCCCGAAGGGTGCGCAAACGCGTTCATGCAGGTCGCCGGTACTCGTGGAGCAGGCCACCGAGCAGGTCTCGTCGATGCACACTGCCTTGGCGATCCTCCCCGACGACAGTCAGTTCGGTGGCGGGATGTGGTGCTTGGAGCTGGAGCGCTCGGTGTGCCCGGTGCCGGTTGTAGTGCTCGACGTAGACTCGCAGGACCCGCTCCAATGGGCCTCGCCCAACGATGAGCAGCCAGTCCAGGCACTCAGCGCGGACCGTGCGGATCCATCGCTCCGCGTAGGCGTTCGCGTTGGGCGCCTGCACCGGCGTGACCAACACCTCGGCGCCCTCCGAACGAAACACGTCATCGAACCCGCGGCAGAACTTCGCGTCCCGATCGCGGATGAGGAAGCGCACCTGGCGTCCTCGTTCTTCCAGGATCAGCAGCAGGTTGCGGGCCTGCTGGGTGATCCAAGCAGCGTTGGGGTTGGCGGTCACACCGACGAGGTGGACACGGCGGGTGTCCAGTTCGATGACGAACAGGACATACAGCCGCCGCAGCCAGATGGTGTCGACGGTAAAGAAGTCACAGGCGATGATTTCGGCGGCTTGCTGGCGCAGGAACGCCCGCCACGTCGTGGTTGCTCGCCGTGGTGCCGGGTCCAGCCCGTGGCGGCGCAGCGTGGTGCGGATCGCGGTCGCCGAGACCTGCATGCCAAGCTGTTGGAGTTCGCCCTTGATCCGCTGGTACCCCCAGCGAGGGTTCTCCCTGGCCAGGCGGACGATCAACTGCTGGAGGTCCTGGTCCAACGGAGGTCGTCCCCCTCCGCGATGTGGGTAGGTCCATGCGCCGACGACGAGGCGCCGGTGCCAGCGCAGCAGCGTCTCGGGCTTCACCAGGAAGCACGACCAGCGGGAGCGGGGCAGCGCCCGGCTGAGCGCTGCGAGCAGGGCACGGTCGGCGGGCTCGAGCGTGGGACGTGGGATGTGACGGCGCAGGACAGTGATCTGGTGGCGGAGCACCAAGATCTCCAGATCCTTTGCGGCCTGGCCGCGGACCACCAGCACCAGTAGTTGGATCGAGCGACAGAGCACGAGGTAGGCGAGCTTCGACAGCACAACAAGCCTCCGAGACGGTCAGTGGAGGCGTCACACTACCTCGCCTGGTCGAGCGAACTGGCAGCTCAGAAGCCATATCGGGTTTGCGCACCCTACGGGCGAGGGCTGGCCGCCATTGGGCAGGTACTGCCGGCAGGCTGGCTGCGCTGCCTTGAACTTCGGGCTGTTCTGCTCGGCGCGGGTCGGGAGCCGCTGGACGATGTTGTCCCCGCTGAACTGCGGGTCGGGCAGGTCGATGCCGTGCTGGCGCATGCACCTGGCGAAGTTGAGCGCCGCCTGCCGGTCGTCGTGGCTGCCGCCGGCGTTGGTGGTGGCGGTGGGCTGCTTCGAGCCGTTGAGGCTGGCCACCCCACTGGACTTGCCACCGCCGCCGCAGGCCGCCACGGCCAGCGCCACGGCCAGCAGCAGGCCCAGCACGAGCCCCATCCTGCCTCCCCCATGGCACCCGAGGTGATGCGAGGCCAAGCATGCGGCGCAAGGTCACGACGCGGAGAGGCGTTCCGACACGGTCTGGTCAGGAAGGATCACGGACCGGTGCTGGTGGTCGGGCCCGTCGTGCTGGTGGGAGGGGAGGTCGTCGAGGTGGTCGCCGGGCCGGTGGTCGTGGTGGTGCGGCGCGGCCCGGTGGTCGGGGGCGTGGTCGTGGTGCCGGGCATGGTCGTGGTCGTCGGGGCCATGCCGGTGGTCACGGTGCTGCTCAGGACGGGGAAGGCCGGGCCGGCGCCGAGCCGCGTGGTCGAGGTCGGCAGGCCGCCCGACTGCCCGGGCGCCGTGCTCGGGAAGGTCTGCACGGTGTCGGCGACGCCCCCCGCGGTGGTGGTCACCAGGCAGCTCGCCGCGCGGCCGCAGGACAAGGACTGGCCCACCTGGTCGGCCATGGTCAGCGCGGCGGCCGTGCCGACGGCGGCCGCGACCACACAGCCGGCGAGCAGCCAGCGGCGCCGCGCGGCGAAGGCGACCACCGTGGGGAGC
>JBKPDO010000213.1:0-7305 GCA_046727955.1 bacterium
CCAGATCGTGCAGGACAAGCTGGTCAAGATGCTCGCCGAGGTCTGCTCGATGCAGCTGTACTGCCTGCGGCTCGGCCGGCTCATCGAGGAGGGCAAGCTCACCGACACCATCGCCGCGATCGCCAAGATGAACAACACCCGTAAGGCACGGCAGGTCATCTCCGAGGCCCGCGACCTGCTCGGCGGCAACGGCATCCTGCTAGACTTCCACGTCATACGGCACATGGCCGACATCGAGGCGATCCACACATATGAGGGCACCGAAACCATCCAGACGCTCATCGTCGGGAGAGACATCACCGGTGTCGGTGCCTTCACCTGACCAGCCCACGATCCGGTTCGTCGACGTCGACGGCGTCCGGCTGCGCACCTCGGTGCGCGGCTCGGGGCGACCGCTGCTGCTGATCACGGGGCTCGGGGCCAGCCTCGACCTGGCTCAGCCGTTCGAGCGGGAGCTGACCGCCCGCGGCGTGCAGCCGATCAGCTTCGACGCCCCCGGTGTCGGGCAGTCCACACCGTACCGCCGGCCGCGGCGGATGCGTGGCGTGGCGCGGACCGTGGAGCGGATGCTGGACGCACTCGGCTACGACCAGGTCGACGTGCTCGGCGTCTCCCTCGGCGGGGTCATCGCCCAGCAGCTGGCCCACCAGGCACCGCGTCGCGTGCACCGGCTCGTGCTCGCCGCCACCGGCCCCGGTCTGGGCGGCGTGCCAGGATCGCCGCGCGTCCTGCTGTCTCTCGCCACGCCGCGGCGCTACTACCAGCCGGACTACTACCGGCGTATCAGCGGGACCATCTACGGCGGTGAGGCGCGTCGCGATCCGGACGCGCTGCTGCACGGCTCGGTCGCGCGCTTCATCGAACGGCCCTCGGTCTGGGGCTACCTCGGCCAGCTCTACGCGATCGGCGGGTGGACCAGCCTGCCGTGGCTGTGGACGCTGCGGCAGCCGACCCTGGTGCTGACCGGCGACGACGACCCGATCGTCCCGCTGGTCAATGGACGGATCCTCGCCCGCTTCATCCCGCACGCGCGGCTGCAGATCGTGCGGGGCGGCGGCCACCTGTTCCTGCTGGAACGACCGGCACGGATGGCCGCGGTGGTCGCCAGCTTCCTCAAGGCCGAGGAAGGCGGCGACTTCGTACCCAAGACGGCCCGGCCAGGATCGAGCAGCAACACCGACAGGACCCCCAGAAGCCGGTGAGATGCATGCACACCGTGGCCGTCGCGGATCTGCCCACTGCTCACATGGTCGACTGCACGACTGCGGGCCATGTCGCATGGTCGCTTCCAGCACCTCCGGTCGAGCCGAACGCATCTATGACGCACCCATGGGGAGGCTGGCATGGAGCCCGCGGTGCGCGTCGTCGGGCTGGGCGGGTCCTTACGCGAGGGCTCGACAAGCCTGGCGGCGCTCCAGATCACGTTGGAGGCTGCCGCCAAGGCGGGCGCGTCGACCCGGTTGTTTGCCGTGGGCGAGCTGGACCTGCCCATGTATCGCCCGGGCATGGACGCGCCACCAGCGGCACAGGCGTTGCTGGAGGCGACCGCCACAGCGCAGGGGATGGTGTGGAGCAGCCCGCTGTACAACGGCTCGGTGAGCGGGTCGTTCAAGAACGCCATTGACTGGCTGCACCTGCTCGGCGACCACGACCCGCCGTACCTGACCGATCAGGTGATCGGGCTGGTCAGCACCGCCGGGGGCGCGCAGGGCCTGCAGGCCATCAACACCATGGAGTTCATCGTCCGCGCGCTGCGCGCGTGGGCGGTGCCGATGGTGCTGCCCGTGGCCCGAGCCTGGCAGGCGTTCGACGAGGACGGCCGGGTCCGCGACGACATGATCGCGGGTCAGCTCGCCGCCCTGGGCGCTGAGGTTGTGCGCGCCGCGCGGCAGATGGCCGCGCACGGCAGATGCGACTACAGCGAGCCGTGGCAGTAGTCAGACCTCGACCGTGACTCGTCCCGGCCCCAGCAGGTCAAGGTAGCAGGCGACCCGGCCGAACGCCTGGTCGCGGAGGCTGTCGAGCCGGGCCTTGACGTGCGCGGTCAGCACCAGCGACCATTCCATACCGTGCATGGTATATCCCGGCGCTGGTATGTCAAGGACGGTGCCCATGGACGACGCTCACCCCGACAACCAACCCGCCGACGGCGCCGGCGAGCCGACACGACCATCGGCCGAGCATGGCTGCCAGGACCTGTTCGACATCGTCAAGGGCCCAACCAGCGACCCCAAGCTGCTGCGCCGCCTACCCAGCCTGACCGGCGAGGCGCTCAGGCTGGTCTGGGCCGCCGGCCCCAGGGAGCTGCTCGTCTCGGTCGCGCTCAAGGTCACCGGGGGCCTGGGGCTGGCGGCCGTGCTGCTGCTCGGCCGTGGCATGCTGGCCGGGGTCCTGGCCGCTGACCAGACCGGCACCAGCGCCCAGACCGCGATGGTGCTCCCCCGCCTGGTCGCGCTCACCGCGATCATCGCCACCCTCGGGTTCACCGCCGCGCTCGGCCGCGAGGTCAGCACCCTGCTCGGCACCCGCACCCAGCGCCACGCCCAAGGCCGCATCATCGACGTCGCCTGCGCGGTCGAGCTGGAAGCCTACGAGACCCCTGCCTTCCACGACCGGCTCCTGCGCGCCTCCCTCGGCGGCCAAACCCGACCGATGCAGTTGGTCGACGGGCTGCTCGGCCTGCTCGGCGCCACCGTCGGCATCCTGGGCGTCACCGGCGCGCTGCTGGCACTGCAGCCCTGGCTGGTCCCCCTGGTCCTGGCGGCCGCCGTGCCCCTGCTGGCAAGCGCCGCCAAGGCCGGCGAGGTGCTGTTTGGCTTCCACCGCCGCATGACCCCCGCCGAACGCCAACGCGGCTACCTGTACGGCCTGCTCACCAGCAAAGACCCCGCCAAGGAGGTCCGCGCGTTCGACCTCACCGGCTTGCTCCGCGGCCGCTACGAGCGCCTCCACGATCAGCACCTGACCGAGCTGCGCACCGCCGCCCACCAGCGGCTGCGGCTACTGGCGGGCGGCACCCTCGGCATGGCCGCCGCGCTTGCCGCCACCATCGCCGCGCTGCTGTGGCTGGCCCTGGACCAGCGGCTCAGCCTGGCCGAAGCCGGCACCGCCGCCGGCGCGGTCCTTCTGCTCGGGGAGCGGCTGATGACCAGCGTCATGAGCGCCGGCATGCTGTATGAGTCCGCCCGCTTCCTGGAGGACTTCACCTCCTTCGTCGCCGTGGAGCCGGCCATCAAGGCACGCCGACCCGCCGGCGCCGCCCCCAGCGGCTTCACCCGGCTGCGCGCGGAGAACCTCAGCTTCACCTACCCCAGCGCCGACCGGCCCGCCCTCCAAGACGTCTCGCTGGAGATCGGCGCCGGCGAGATCGTCGCGCTGGTCGGCGAGAACGGCTCCGGCAAGACCACCCTGGCAAAGCTCCTGTGCCGCCTGTACCTTCCCCAAGCCGGCCGCATCCTCTGGGACGACCTCGACACCGCCACCGTCGACCCCGACCAGCTCCGCCACCAGATCGCCGTCATCTTCCAGGACTTCCAGCACTACGCCCTTCCCGCCCGCGACAACATCGCCCTTGGCCGCCACCACCACATCGACGACCTGAACGCCATCTGTGCCGCCGCCCACCACGCCGGCGCGCACGAGTTCCTCGCCGCCCTGCCGGCAGGCTACGACACCATCCTCGGGCCCGAATTCTCCGGCGGCAACGACCTGTCCATCGGCCAATGGCAGCGCGTCGCCTTGGCCCGCACGTTCTTCCGCGACGCCCCCTTCATCATCCTCGACGAGCCAACCGCGGCCCTGGACGCCCGCGCGGAACACGACCTGTTCCAGGCGATCCGCACCCTGTGCCGCGGCCGCTCGGTGCTGCTCATCTCCCACCGGTTCTCCAGCGTCCGTACCGCCGACCGCATCTACGTCCTCCAGCACGGCCGCATCCTCCAGCACGGCAGCCACGACCAGCTCATGACCGCGGGCGGCCTGTACGCCGACCTGTTCACCCTCCAAGCCGCCGCCTACCTCGACCAAGACCACACCGGCCAACCACAGCCAACAGGCCAGGCCAAGTCCTGACCTGAGGGACCGGTCCTACCTCCAGGCCACCGCCGATGCTGCACAGAGCGACCTCGTACACGAGCAACGCGGGACTGCTGGCCGGCGGCCCCACGGCCAAGCGGGCGACCGCGCCGCCGATGAGCGCCGAGCCGAGCCCCGCGGCGCCGCGGAGCGCGAGCAGGCGGGCGCGTCGGGCCGTGCCGACCGCCCGAACGTACCCGCGGGCGCTCACCGCCATGAGGTGCGAGGCGAGGACGATCGTGGTGACGTCGTTCCGCCACACCGGTGTGACTGAGGCCGCGGCGTAGCCGCCCGCCGCGGCGGCCCGCTCGAGACGGCCGGACAGGCGCCCGGACGGGTACGCGAGGAGTACATGCACCAGGGGTCCCCGGTAGATGAAGGTCGCGTGCGCCGCCGCCCACGCCACGACCCGGTTGTCGACCCCGGCGAAGTTCCCCAGGAACCATGCGAAGCCCGTGGCTGCCAGGAGCGAGCCCGTGCGATTGTCCGGCCATCGGCCCGAGGCGATGAGCCCGCAGCCGATGAAGGTCCAACCGACGGCCAGGCCTCACCGACGACATCGAAGCCCTCGGACTGCAGGAGAGCTCGCGCCGAAGGCCGGAAGGCGTCATGGTCGTCCACGATGAGCACGGTCGGTCGCATGGCACGCATCGTGCCACACGCCATCCACGGCACACACTGTGGACAGCACCAATCTGTCGGCCCGTCCCGGCTGACCCTCCCAGCGATTCAACGTCCTCCGCGGCCTGTCTGGTCGACGCTTCAGCAACGCCGACTCTCGGCGCTCTCACCATTTCAAGCCACCTTCCCGCCGATGCGGTAAGTTCAGGCGCATGAGCGAACCTGAAGCGAGCGCACCGCGCGACCTCGGCGAGGCGGCCTTGGTCGCCGACGAGCGCACAATGCTGGCGGCCTTCCTCGACCTGTACCGCGACATCATCAAGCGCAAGGTCCGTGGCGTGTCGGAAGCCGACGCCCGGCGGCGGCTCGTGCCGTCGATGACGACGCTCGGCGGGCTGGTCAAGCATCTGTACTGGGTCGAGCTGAACTGGTTCCAGCAGGTCCTGGCCGGCCGGCCGGCGGAGGACCTGCCGCCGGTGCCATGGACGGACCAGGACCCTGACGCCGACTTTCGCATGGAGTCGGACGAGACCGTCGAGCAGCTCGTCGCCGCCTACGACCAGGCGTGTGCGCGCTCCCGAGCGGCGGCGGCCACCCGCGCGCTGGATGACACCGCGCTGCACCCTCGCCTGGGCCAGGTCTCGCTGCGCTGGATCTACCTGCACATGATCGAGGAGACGGCGCGCCACGCCGGCCACGCGGACATCCTCCGCGAGCAACTTGACGGCACCACAGGAGACTGATCCGCCACGCGCACGGGCCTGCCACGCAGCTTCCGCCGAGGCCCTTGGCACGGCCCGAGCTCGCGTTCTGACCTAGGATGGCGGCGTCCTGTCAGGCTCTCGCGGGTCCCACCACCATCTGCCATGGAGGAGTGACCTATGACCGGCGCGCTCGCCACCGACCTGTACGAGCTGAACATGGCGGCCAGCTACCTGCGGCGAGGGATGGTGGGACCGGCGACGTTCAGCCTGTTTGTCCGCGACCTTCCGCCGAGCCGGGGGTTCCTGGTGGCCACGGGCTTGGAGGACTGCCTGACGTTCCTTGAGCGCTTCCACTTCGACGAGGACGAGCTCGCCTGGCTCGGGGAGGCCCTCGGCTTCGACCAGCCGGCGCTCGACGCGTTCCGCCGGCTGCGCTTCACCGGTGAGGTGTGGGCAGTCCCGGAAGGACGGATCGTGTTCGCGGGCGAGCCGCTGTTGGAGGTGACCGCGCCGATCGCGGAGGCCCAGCTGGTCGAGACCGTCCTGCTGAACCAGGTCACCTTCCACACCGCGGTGGCGTCCAAGGCGGCCCGCTGCCGCATTGCGGCCGCCGGTGCTGACCTGGTCGACTTCGCCTTCCGGCGCACCCACGGCGTCGACGCGGCCATGGCGGTCGCTCGCGCCTCGGCGATCGTGGGGTTTGTGGCAACCAGCAACGTCGAGGCGGCCCGCCGGTTTGGCCTGCGGGCGGCCGGGACTATGGCGCACTCGTTCATCGAGGCATTCCCTGACGAGCGGGCAGCCTTCCGGGCGTTCGCCGAGGACTACCCCGACCTTGCCACCTTCCTGGTCGACACCTACGACACCCTTGGCGGGGTCCGCGCCGCGATCGAGGTGATCCGCCAGCTCGGCCTGCGCGACCGGCTCGGGGTCCGGCTGGACTCCGGCGAGCTTGGTGCGCTGGCGGTCGAGACCCGACGGCTCCTGGACCAGGCCGGGCTCGGCGAGGTGCGGATCGTTGCCAGCGGCAGCCTGGACGAGTTTGTGATCGCCGAGCTGACCGCCCGGGCGGCGCCGATCGACGCTTACGGGGTCGGGACCAAGATGGGGGTCTCGGCGGACGCGCCGTACCTGGACAGCGCCTACAAGCTCGTCGCCTACGGCGACCGTCCGGTGCTCAAGCTCTCGCCCGAGAAGGCGACCGCCCCCGGCCGCAAGCAGGTGTTCCGGGCTCCAGACGCCCACCGCGAGCTGGTCGGCCTGCGTGAGGAGCCGACCCCCGAGGGCCATGAGCCGCTGCTTGTACCGGTGATGGCCGCAGGGCGACGGAGCCGGAGCGGCCCGGCGGAAAGCGTGGAGGCGGCGCGGGCTCGCTTCCAGGCCGATCTGGCCTGGCTGCCCGGGCAGGCCCGCGCGATCCACGAGCCACAGCCCGTGCCGGTGGCGTTCAGCGAGCGGGCCGAGCGCCTGCGCGAGCAGGCCCGCCAGGACGTGGCCCGGCGTGTGGCCGCCACCTCGTAAGGGCACCGGGTAAGGGCACCGGCCTGGCACTGTAGGTCCCGGCCGAGTATCGGATCGGTCCGGGTAAGGGCACCGGCCTGGCACTGTAGGTCCCGGCCGGGTATCGGATCGGTCCGGGCTGAGCGCTCAGGCCCGCGGCCTGCGGCGCAGGAAGGCGACCCGCAGGCCAAGCGACAGCGCCGACGTGGCGGTCACCGCGGCCAGGGCCGCGACGGGCGCGGCCAGCAGCGCGCCGACCGCCACCAGCAGCAGGCGCCCGTCCCGGCCGCCCAGCAGCCAGCCCAGCGCCCGCTCGGGCGCGGATGCCAGCCCCAGGGCGGCCGCCCGGTCCTTGGTCGCCATCGACAGCAGCGCGCCCGCGGTGGCCGCCACCGTCAAGACCAGC
>JBKPDO010000214.1:0-8422 GCA_046727955.1 bacterium
CAACGGCGCTAGCAGCGCCCACTCTGGATCGGTGAGATCGGTGGGGTAGCGGCGGCGCGGCGCAGGCACCTTTACACTCCTTGCAGGACAGGGGATCTAGAACAACACCCCCAGCATACCGCCTTTTCAGACACCCTCTAATACTCGTTCCGGCTCCGATGAATTTCGCGGCAGGCCCTGGTTTGCGGGAATGAGACGGCTATTCACGTTAGAGATAAGAGCTCGTACTCTGAGAAACGTACGGCGAAAAACCCGCTGTCCTATTGACGCCGCCTGAAACCTGAGACGAACGCTCTACCAGGGACTCCGCGTCCTCTTATGCACTCAGCCGCTGGCATCGCGCCCTGATCTCACCGAATCGTAACGCTTACCAGAACCCCGATCTCCGCGACTTGCTTTCGTGCCATTGCAGTGTCCCGTACACTTTTCCCACCGCCCTTCAAGAGCACTACACATCCGCATCTGCGATGCCACCCAACGACCCGGGGGCGGGGAGAGGACCCGACGTGGCGCTGCCGGTGAAGGCGCTCAAGGCCGGCCAGGAAGCCTACTGGCTGGACCAGATCGCCAAGAACCGCGAAGAGTACTTCTCCGGCAAAGGGGAATCTCCCGGCCGGTTCGTCGGCGAGGTCGCCGCCACCAGCGGCCTGGTCGGCGAGGCCACCCCCAAGCAGGTCCACGCCATGTTCCGCGGCCTGGACCCCGCCACCAGCGCGCAGCGCGGCAAGCCGCTGCTGCGCGCCGACCCCCGCTCGAAGGTGCCCGCCGCGCCGCTGCTGGCCGCGCTCCAGTCCCGCGCGACCAAGCAGGTTGTCGGGGAGTTGGAGCAACTCGCCGGCTCCAAGGCGCTCGCCAATGATGTGCGGTCGGTGCAGGCCGCGTGCAAGCTCGGCGCCTCCAAGCGCATCAAGATCGAGACCGTCGAGCGGGTCTGCCGCAAGGTGCTCGGCATCGACCCCCACGAGCTGTACGGCGCCGCGTTCGACCAGGCCTGGACCCACCGGGGCAAGCGGGTGGACGCGCGCGTGGCCGCCCTGGACCACTGCTTCTCCTCACCCAAGAGCGTCTCGCTGCTCGCGGGCGCCGGCGGCGAGCCGGTCCGCGGGCAGGTCGCCGAGGCCCGCGCCGAGGTCCTCCAAGCGGCCATGGGCTATCTGGAGCAGCATGGGATTGGGGTGCGCCGCGACCACAACGGCACCGACCGCCACCACGCCCAGGGCGGCCTGCTGGGGATCGCGTTCGAGCACCGCAGCAGCCGCGCGGGCGACCCGCAGTACCACACCCACGTGCTGGTCCAAAACACCGCCAAGGGGCCGGACGGCCGCTGGACGGCGCTGGACTCCGACCGGCTGTACGCCCACCTGATGGCCGCCGACCACCTGTACCTGGCGGCCGAGCGCGCGGCGCTGACCGAGCAGCTGGGTGTCCGCTGGACACCCGTGGACGAGCGGTCAGGCGCGGCGGAGATCGTCGGGCTGGACGACCGGACACTCCTCCAGCGGTTCAGTAAGCGCTCGGCCGAGATCGACGGCTGGCTGGCCGAGCATGGCTTGAGCGGGATCAAGGCGTCCAGTGCGGCAGCGGTCGCCACCCGCGCGTCCAAAGACCACAGCGAGGACGAGCACAGCGTGTACGCCCGCTGGAGCCGGGAGCTGGCCGACGCCGGCGTCGGGGAGCGCGAACTCACAGGGGCGCTTGCGGGGGGCCGTGGCCGGCTCGCCACCGCCGAGAGGTCCAGCGGGCGCTTGGCGAGTTGGCCGGGCCGGACGGACTGACCGGCCAGGCCTCGACGTTCACCCGGGCCGACGTGGTCGACGCGCTCTGCAAGCACCTGCCGGTCGCCCCAAGCGCGCAGGCCACCCGCGCCCAGGCCGCGCAGGTCGCCGAGCAGTTTCTCGGGGGGATCGCCACCGTCGGCCTGGGCGAGGAGGGCTTCAGCGACGTCCGCACCGTCGACCGGCTGCTGCTGGACCTGGGCAAGGGACAGGGCGACCTGGATGACAAGACGGTGCTGGTGGTCGACGAGGCCGCCATGCTCGGCACCCGCAAGCTCACCCCCCTCCTCGACCACGCCCAGAGGAGGGGGACGAAGGTCATCCTGGTGGGCGATGACCGGCAGTTCGCCCCGATCGACGCCGGCGGCGGGTTCCGGGCCTTGCGGGTGCGGCTGGGCGCCAGCGAGCTGACCGAAAACCGCCGGCAGGTGGCGCCGTGGGAGCAGCAGGCCCTGGACGACGTGCGCGCCGGCCGCATCGAGCAGGCGATCGTCGCCTACGCCGAGCACGAGCGCATCCGCGCCTATGAGGCCACCGACGAGCGCGACCGGGCATTGCTACACGACTGGTTCGCCGCGCACCAGGCGGGCGAGGCGCCGGTCATCTACGCCCACCGCCGCGCCCAGGTCGACCGGCTCAATCTGCTCTGTCAGCGGCTCCGCGCCCAGGCCGGGGAGCTTGGTCACAGCTGGTCGGATGGCCGGATGACCACCGTTAGCTTCAGCCGGGCGACTAGTCTGTGCGTTCGCCGAGGTCGCGTCGCATGGCGGCAAGCTCCTCCCGCACTGCGATCACGGTGGGGTGGTCGGGTCCGAAGCGGGCCTCGTCGATGGCCAAGGCGCGCTCCTGGAGGATGTGGGCGCCGTCGAGGTCGCCCTGGGCGCGCAGGACGAGGGCGAGGTTATTGAGGCTTTGGGCGGTGCGGGGGTGGTCGGCGCCCAGGCGGGCCTCGCGGATGGCCAGGGTGCGCTCGAGCAGGGCAGTAGCCTCGACCAGCTCCGCCCGTTTCCACAGGTAGCCGGCCGCCCGGTTGAGGACCAGCGCGGTCGCCTGGTGCTCGATCCCAAGCGCCTCCGCGGTCTCGGTCATCGCCAGGGCATGGGGCAGCAGCGCGGCACAGGTTGGCCACGCCGCCGGATCCTCGATGTCGTTCGGGAACGCCTCGGCAAGCAGCCGCACCGCGATGGTGGCCCAGCGGCGCACCTGCCGACGGCCAAGCCCCTGGCGCACGACCGCCTGGACCAGCCGGTGCACCCCCCAGCCCCGCTCGGCGACGGTGACCAGGGAGAACCGCTCCAGCGCAGCGACCGCGCGATCCAGGCTGTCCCGGTCACCAACTGCCTGACGCAACCGCTGTGGCAGCAGTGCGGGATGGTCACCCAGCAGCGTTGGAGGGGTCGCCTCCGGCGCCAGGAAGGCCAGCAACGCCAACAGCTCCCCCGCCCCGCGGGTGCGGCGCACCTCGGGCAGCGACAGCGGCCAAGTGGTGGCGACCGTGGCCTGGTAGTGCGCTGGTGTACCCGCGGCGAGCAGCCCCCCGGTGTGGGCGGCCAGCTCCTTGCGCAGCTCAGCCAGGTACTCGGCCGGGGGCGGCGGGTGGCGGCCAGGTAGGCACGCGCCTGCTCCAGCGCCAGCGGCAGCTCCCCCAGCAGCTCCGCCAGCTCGCCCGCGGCCTGCCGGTCGGCGGGGCTGTGGGCGGCCAAGAACGCGACCGCCTCCGCCCGCGGCCAGGGCGCCACCTCCACGGTGGCATACGGCCAGCGGCGCTCCTGCGAGGTCACCACGACCCGGCGCTCTGTGCCGGTCGGCAGGTACGGCGCCAGCAGGTCGGCGCTGGTGGCGTTGTCGAACACCAGCAGCCAGCCGGATGTCTGGTCCAGCCAGCGGCGCGCTGCGGCGAGCTGGTCGGCAAGGGTCGCGGCCGGCTCGCTGAGGTGCTGGTGGCCGGCGAGCGCGGCCAGGTCCTCGGTGAGGGTCGCCTCCCGCTCGGCCCGCACCCACCACCTGGAACTGCTGGCGGTGGGCGCACAGCCACGCCAGGGCGAGCTGAGTCTTGCCGACCCCGCCCAGCCCGGTCAGCACCACCAGCCCTTCCGCTTGCAGCAGCCGGTCCAGCCCGGCGAGCGGCTCAACCCGGCCGGTGAAGTAGCGGGTGGCGGGCGGGACCGCGCCCGGCACCGGCACCAGCGGCCGGTCTATGGTGGTCGTGGGTGTGGTGTTATCGCGGGTTCTGACCAGCAGGCTTGCAGCAATCAGTAGCGCGCCGAACCCGCCGAGGAGTACTTGGCGAAGCGGCGAGGTGACCGCCGGCCGCTCAACGTTCTCGACCTTGAGGCTGCCCGCGACGATCGCGGCGATCACACACGCCACGCCAGCGCCGAGCAGGAACCGGTCCGCCGGGCGCGACGGCCGCAGCCGCTGGCCGTTCGAGCGGCCACGCCAGGCCCGGACGGGGCGTGCCCCGCGGCGGAGGACCACACCCTGCCCCTTCCCGCTGCCAAGCGTCCGAGCACGCGCGGCGGGTTGCGGCCCGGCGGCGTCGAACCGCTGCCACCGCCACGCGGTGTGTGCCATGTCGGGCGATAGCGTATGTCGGGCAGGGTGTCTGACTCCACCAGCGCGGACAAGCCGGCGGATTATGCTCGCAGGCAGCCCGGCATGCCAGGCGTGGGCGGGTCGTGGCTGCGGCGTAGCCTTGATGGGTTCTGCCTCATCGGGAGCTTGCCTGTGTCCGAGCTCGGCCCCAACGCCTACAGCGAACAGCTTCAGCCCGGCCGGGTCGCCGACTGCTACCTCGGCATCCTGCTGGATCAGCCGCTCGCCGAGCTTGACCCCGAACCCGGCCGCGTACTGGTGGTCGCCCCCGCTGTCCTGTTGCACGAGGAGATCCCCCAGCCGGACGGCCAAATGTTGTATGACCTTCTGACCGGCCACCCCGACCGCGCCCCGCGGGACCTGGTGTTCCTCGCCGATCTGACCGCCGAGCTGCGCGCCTGGCCTAAGCAGACCTGGACCGTGGTGGGCATCAGCCCCGAGGCCGCCCTGCTGGCTGTCGTGGACCGTTGGCGTGGTGGGCACGTCAAGGGGCTGGAGCTTGGCGGGGTGAGCGCCGAGGAGGCCCGCGCGCTCGCCCGGCCGGCGATGACCTACGTGCGCGAGCAGCTCCGCGGCCGGCTGGCTCGGGAGATCAGCCGCCAGTACCTGCGCTGGCTGCATCCGACCAGCCGCCGCCGGCCAGGCGAGACGTTCCTGTAGCCGTCCCACGACGCCCGGCGCCCGCCTCCAGGAGGGCTGTCGTGCCGGGCGACCATGCGACCATGCGACCAGTCCGCGTAGCGTCGGGGCGACTATGCCACGACCGTGGCCACCCAGCATGCACGGCGGCACGGCGCGCGGAAGGCGGTCGCCCGAGCAGAGGCGACCATGCGGCACTGCGGCAGCGACCATGCGGTCATGCTGCGGTCGTGCATCCCTGGGCGACCAACGGCACTGCGATAACGGCATCGGGCGAACGACCTGCGCCATGCGAACAGCCGACCGGGACACACCAGACCTGAGCGTGCAGATTGTTTCCGCTGGTCAGAGCGTTATGCGTTTGACAATTAAGTGTCATCGGCAGTGCCGGAAGCGACCACGCGGCACTGCGGCAGCGACGATGCGATCAGATCAGGTCGCGCGCCCCGAGTCGCCCTGCGACCAATCGTCCTGCGGCCCGCGGCGCTGGAGGAACAGCGATCGGGAAGACCGGCGAACAACGACCGCAGGTCCGGATCATCCGGGGTGAAGTGCCGGGCAGTTCCGCGCACTGCTCAAGCGGCGCCGCGATCGGCCGGCCAAGGTCTGGGTCGTGCGCTTCCCACGTCCGCATGCCCGTAGCGTAGTCAAACACACGTTCGAGGACGAAGCGCAGATAGACAGCCCAGGAAGCGGCCAGGCTCCCTAGGAGCGCTCGGTTTATCCGCCACCGCCCGCGGTCGGAGTACCTGCCCATGCTCGCCGGTTCCGTGCCGAACGGCCGGACGACGAGCCGTCACGGAGCGCTCCTGCAGCGCGTCCCGGCCTTGACAAGCTAGAAGCCAGCAAGGAAGGTCCTCATGCTGGTTGAGCTGCCCGATTGGGAGTGGGAGGGGCCATGGACGTGCCCGCCGACCAGTCGACGCCAACGAGCGCTCCGCTGGTCCACCCCAACCTGCGAGAGGCTGTCCGGTCGCCGCGTCGGCGGCGGCCCACCGGGGCGCCGCCGCCGTTGCCGTATCGCCTGCAGACCAGCGGCGTCGGCTGGCTGGTGGTCGCGGTGGTGCTGGTCGGGCTGGCGGTGGCGGTATTCGTCCGCGGGATGCGCGGTGCTGCCGTGGCGGTCACGATGGTCGACGACGCGGTCGTGCGGTGGCTTGGCGGGCTGTACGCGCCGGGGCTGGAGGCGCTCTGGCAGGGCCTGGTGCACGTCGGCTCATGGTGGACGCTGTTCGTGCTGCAGGCCGGGCTGTTGCTGGCGTTGGTGGTCCTGCGGCGCTGGCGGCACCTGATCGTGTGGCTGGTCGCCTGGCAGCTAGTGGCCATCGTGACGTACGACCTGGTGGCGACGGCCGCCCGGCGGCCGCGGCCGTTCGGGGTGGAGCTGCGCACCAGCTGGGGCGGCTGGGCGCTGCCGGCACCACAAGTCACCTTCTTTGCGGCCTTGCTGGTCGGGATCCTGTACACACAGGTGCCCGAGGGTCGCTGGCGCAACACCGGCAAGTGGGTCACGGTCGGGCTGGTGGCGCTGGTCGGCGTCGCCCGGGTCGCGCTGGGCGTCGACGCCCCGACCGACGTGCTGGTCGGGGTGGGCATCGGCGTGGCCATCCCGCTGCTGGCCTTCCGCCGGTTTGCTCCCAGCGAGGTGTTCCCGGTCACCTACAAGCGCGGCCGCAGCGCCCACCTAGACATTGGTGGCGCGCGGGGGGCGGCGATCCGCCGAGGCCTACAGGATCAGCTCGGCCTGCTCGTCGAGGAGATCAAGCCGTTCCGGTTGGCTGGCTCGGGCGGCTCCACTCCGCTGCGGATCACCGTCAAGGGCGAGCCGCCCACCTACCTGTTCGCCAAGCTGTACGCCCAAAGCCACCTGCGCGCCGACCGCTGGTACAAGCTCGGCCGCGAGCTGCTGTACGGCCGGCTGGAGGACGAGAAGCCGTTCAACAGCGTGCGGCGGCTGGTGCAGCAGGAGGACTACGCCCTGTCGCTGATGCAGCGCGCCGGGCTGCCCAGCCCCACCCCCTACGGGTTCGTGGAGCTCACCCCCGACCGGGAGTACCTGCTGGTCACCGAGTTCTTCGACGGCGCGGTCGAGCTCGGCGACGCCGACGTCTCAGACCAGGTCATCGACGACGGCCTGGCGATCATCCGCAAGCTCTGGCACGCGGGCCTGGCCCACCGTGACATCAAGCCGGCCAACCTGCTGGTCCGCGACGGCCGGCTGTTGCTGATCGACGTGGCGTTCGTGGAGGCGCGGCCCAGTCCCTGGCGGCAGGCGGTGGATCTGGCCAACATGATGCTGTGCCTGGCGCTGCGCTCCAGTGCTGAGCGGGTGTACCGACGGGCGCTGCGACAGTTCAGAGTCGACGAGATCAGCGAGGGGTTCGCGGCGGCCCGTGGGCTGGCGCTGCCGTCCCAGTTGCGCCGCCTGTTGCGGGAGAAGGGCCGTGACCTGCACGCCGAGTTCGTCCGGCTGCTGCCCACTCCGCCCCGGCCGATCCGGGTCCAGCGGTGGAGCGCCCGCCGGGTGGGGCTGTGGGTGGCGATCGTGCTGCTGCTGGTCCTGGTCGTCGCGAACCGGACCGGGACCGGCTTGATCGACACCGAGGCGGCGGTCGCGACCCCGCTGAATACTCGTAACCTGGACTGCACCCAGCTGGAGCCGCTGTGGCTCGAGGCGCAGTCGGTGCCGTCGGCGTCGCTGGTCCCGTGCGTGCGGACCCGGCTGGCTGGCTGGACGGTCGCCGACGTGGCCGTCAACAACGGCCGCTCGGTCATCACCCTGGACCACGACCGGGCCGGCAGCGGCGCGGTCGTGGTGCGCCTGGCCGCCGTCTGCGACACCGCTGGCGCAGTCCAGATGCTGTCCCCGGCGCCGGGGGTGCGGCGCTACCAGCGGGTCGACCGGGCCACCGGCGAGTTCGGGGCGACCTGGTATGACCGCTTCCCGGGTGGCTGCTTGACCTACCGGCTGCGCTCGGCCAGCGACGTGGAGGGGTGGTTTGCCGCGGAGCTGCCAACGCTGCTGGGGTTTGCGGCCCGCGACAGGCTACGCGAGGCGCTCAGCCAGCGCTCCCACGGGCGACTGCAGCTGGACCCCGGCCAAGCACGATGAGCCGGCCAGGCGTGGCAGCTGCCCGCAGCCAATCCCATGACCAGGCGAACAGGCCCTATCCAGGAGCCTGAGGTTCCCCCGCTTTCCCGGAGGCTTCCGAAGCTGGTCCACTGGACCAGGGAGCAAGGAGGAGCCTCACCGATGGCAGCACCACGCAAGTTGATTCCCCCTGGGTTTTGTGGAGGCTCCATCGCTTGGAAGGCAGGATGGAGTCATGGCACACAACAGCAGTCCCAACCCCTCACAGCGGCGCTACCCGCCCGAGCTGCGTGAGCGGGCGGTGCGGATGGTGCTGGAGACC
>JBKPDO010000215.1:0-17280 GCA_046727955.1 bacterium
GTTGAAATCGGCCAGGGCCGACACCGTGATGACCTCGTCGTAGGCGGCCGGGACGACGCGGCGGGCGTTGATGGAAGAGTTCCCGGCAGCCACCGCGTAGGTCACGCCCGCGGCGACCGAGCGGCAGACCGCGTCGTGCAGTGGGTCGCCGGTGGCACAGCCAGCCCTGCTCGGCTCGGTGCCGCTGCCGCCCAGGCTCATGTTGGCCACCTCGATCCTGGCCGCGTTGCGGGTCACCCAGTCCACCCCGCAGATGACGTTGGACCACGAGCCGGCACCCGAGGCACTGAGCACGCGGACGGCCCACAGCCGGGCCCCGGGGGCAACCCCGACCACACCGGTGGCGTTGTCGCGGGCGGCGGCGATGCCGGCGACGTGGGTGCCGTGGCCGTTGCGGTCCTCGTAGCCGCTGCCGTTGCACGCGACCCCGCCGACCACGTTGAGGTCGGGGTGGTTGGTGTCGATGCCGGTGTCGATGATGGCGATGTCGGCATTGACGCTGCCGCTGCCGTTGCCCGACACGGTGCTGGACCGCTCGCCGTCGACCCGGTTGATGCCGGTGGGCAGCCGCTGGGCGTCCAGGTGGACCTCGCGGTCGGCGACCACGGCGGCCACGCGCGGGTCGGCGCGCAGGGCAGCGACGGCGGCCGACGACAGGGTCGCGCTGTAGCCCTTGATGGCTGTGGCGTAGACGAACCCGACCCGGGCGTGCTGCGCCTTGGCCTGCGCGTGGGCGACCGCGGCGGGGCTGGCCACGAAGTCCTTCAGCACGACGATGTAGCGCCCGCCTCCGCCTGGCGCCCCGCGGGCGCCGGCCGCCACGCCCAGGGCGCCAAGGACCACGGCCACGGCGACGACCACGGCGAGACGCTGTCGCATGACCCGTCCTTCCTCCGCGCGGCCGGCCAGGCACGACCCGCGCCCGGAACGGCCGAACCATCAGATGCACTGCGACTCAACACCATCCACATAAATCCGTCAATCTCGCTGCGCTTGGAGGGTCCAAGAGCCGGTTTCACAAAGCCGCGCGAACAGACGCAGAAGCTACCGTCGGCTGTGACGCCGCGCGGGATGCGCCCGTGCCGCGCTGGTCGGGGGACGCGCTGACGGACGGCCAGGACCGGGGGCCCCCAACGGCCAACGCCGCGAGGATGGCCACCGCCGCCAGCGCCACCAGGGCGGCCGCCTGGCTGTAACCGTTGCTCGCCTGCCGGACCTAGATCCGGTGATGATGGACGATTGGGGCGGGAGGGAGCGGTGGGGTGACCGACGACGAGCAGCGCTTCCGGGTCCTCTACCGGCAGCACTACGCGCGAGTGCTTGCCTACGCTCTGCGGCGAGTCGGACCCGGCCGCGCGCAGGATTGTAGAGTCCAACGCAAATAGACAGTTATCGCATGGTTAGTCGGTCTTCTAAAAAGACTACGTCTCAATACGTATTTTAGGTCTCACTCATGATGCGTATTCCAACACAATCCAAGCCAGTGGCATCATTGTGCCTTTGGGTCGGAGAACCATCGACTTCATCGGCTTCAAAGGAGAAGTCGAGATGCCGAGGCGGGGGGCGGTTTCTCTTCCGAGGGCGTGGAGCCTTCGTGCTCTGCCGACCTCCCGTCTCCAGCGCTGCCGACCGTCTTGCCGTGACCCGCCGCCTCGCGTGCCCAACCCGCCCGGTTCCCCAGACCCTGGGATTCGGGGAGTCGACCAAGGAGCGCGCAATGCGACGCTTAGCAGCAGCCCTTGTCCTGTCGCTCGCCCTGCTGGCCCTGATGGCCACCGCGGCGTTCGCGGACAGCCCCCACTTCGTTTCGGCCAGCGCGAGCGTGAACGCAGACGGGACGCTGACCGTGTCGTTCAAGGAGGCGGGGCTCGGCACCAACCAGCTCATCAACTATGAGGCCACCGCGGATGCCACGGCCACCTACGTCTGCGTCAACAACGGCGGCGGCCACCCCAGCGCCACGAACAAGACGACCGTCAGCGGGCCGGTGAGCAAGACCGGGACGTTCAGCTCGGGCAAGAACGGCAATGTCACCGCGTCGCTGACGCTCAGCCCACCGCCACCGCCAGCACCGGACGTCTTCTCCTGCCCGTCCGGGCAGACCCTGCAGCTCGCGTTGGTGTCGTACACCAACGTGGCGATTACCGATACGACCCACGGCATCACCGAACCGATCCCGGGCACCTTCTCCTCAGGATGCCTCCTCCCGAATGTGCGCAAAGCGTGCTAGTGGGGACGGCTAGGGACGGGCAGGGCCTGTCGCATGGCACAGGGTAGACGAGTGCCGGGGGACACAAGCCCCCGGCGCTCCCTACTGCGCCAATGAGTGACCGAGCGGTTGGCTATCGATTGGCAGCGATGGCAGTCTGGAGCCGATCCAGAAATGGGACCTGCGCCGCCTTCAGCTTACGACGCGCCTCGTCGAGGGTGAACCACTCGACGCGGTCGATCTCGGGGAAGGTCTCGACTCGCCCCGACCGGGGCGGCCACTCCATCTGGTAGGTGTTGCTGACCGCGGTCGCGGCGTCCAGGTCTCCCCGGGCCGCCCACGCCAGGACGAGCTTCCCCGACTTCTGCCGGATCTCACCGAGATCGATGAGCGGGGTATCGGGGAGCTCATGCCCGGTTTCCTCCGCGAACTCTCGGCGAGCGACCGCTACCAGTTCCTCTCCCTCCTCTGCCTCGCCTTTCGGGATTGTCCAGTGACCCAGGTCCTTGTTCACCCAGTACGGACCGCCCATGTGCGCGAGCAGCACCTCCAGGCGATCGTCTCGGCGGCGCCACAGCAGGATGCCGGCGCTGGTTCGCCCGGACTTGTCGGTTGTCACCGCCACCTCCTGGGCCGTTTGCGTCCGCGTGGCCACGGCGTCTGGGGCCCGAAGGTCACGGTACCGCCTAAGGCGTGCTTCTCGGATGGCGCTCATAGGCTCGTCAAGGATCTCGCTGCTCACGCTGGCTCCGCGTTGTCCGGCAAGGGCGCCTGGGCGGTCGATGTCGGCGTACGGGCCGCGTGAACCCAGCAGCCGTGTCCGGTCGATGGTGTTGACTGTGCTCGGCACGCCCCGCAGCCACGCGAGCGCCGGGAGTCGATCCGGGAGGAGAAGCCATGAGCATCACGTTTCCGGGGGAGTCACTGGACTACCGGGCGGCGCGCGACCGGCTGCTCGAGCAGGAGATCGAGCTGCGCCGCGCCACCGAGGCGGTGGCTGCCGCGAGGCGTGAGCTCCCGGCAGGTGGGGTCGTCCCCGAGGACTACCTCTTCCAAGGGGAAGGGGCGGACGGCGCCCCGACCGACGTGAGGCTGTCGGAGCTGTTTGCGCCCGGCAAGGACGCGCTGGTGATCTACAACTTCATGTTCCCGCGCGACCCCGGCGATCAGCGGCCGGGACCTGAGGCTGGCCAGACGGCGCTGCTGCCGCTCGCGGAGGGCCCGTGCCCCTCGTGCACAGCGTTCCTGGACCAGCTCGACGGCGCGGCCGAGCACGCAAGCCAGCGCGTCAACCTCGCGGTGGTCGCCAAGTCCCCGCTGCCGCGCATCGTCACCTTCGCAAGGGAGCGCGGCTGGCGGCGGCTGCGGCTGTTGTCCTCGGCCAACAACACCTACAAGCGCGACTACCACGGCGAGACCGCCGAGGGATCGCAGCGGCCGATGCTGAACGTGTTCCACCGCGACGGCGAGATGATCCGCCACTTCTGGGGCTCGGAGCTGTTCTACGCGCCGACCGACCCCGGACAAGACCCCCGCCACGTGGGCACGCTCGAGCCGCTCTGGAACCTGTTCGACCTCACCCCCCAGGGACGACCAACCGACTGGGACGAGCAGCTGAGCTACCACTGACAGCCTTGATAGCCAAGGCCAGATCCTCGCCTACGCGGTCGTCTTAGGGGTCGCCCAACAGGTCGCCACGCAGTTGTCGACCGGCGCGCCCCGATCCTCTTCAGATGGGCATACTGGCGTCATGCCCCACCAGATCATGACCGGGCGCTTCATTGGCCGCGCCCAGGAGCTGGCGCTGCTGCGCGAGCTGCTCGCGCATGCCGTCGAGGGCGAGCCGCTGATCGCCGTGATCGGCGGGGAAGGGGGGGTCGGCAAGACGCGGCTGGCCGACCGGCTGGCCGACGCTGCGAACGAGCAGGGCGTGCGGGTGCTGCGCGGCGGCTGCGTGCCGCTCGGCGAGGAGGGCGTGCCGTTCGCGCCGGTCACCGAGGCGCTGCGCGGCCTGGTCGGCGACCTCGACCCGGCCGAGCTGGAGGCGGTAGCCGGCCCGGCCCGCGCCGACCTGGCTCATCTGGTCCCCGCGTTTGCCGGGAGCGCCGACGCGGCCGCGGGTGCCGGCGTCGTGGCCGTCAGCCAGGGACGGCTCTTCGAGCTACTGCCTCGGCGACGCCGACGCCGGGCTTGCCGAGCAGGCGGCGGCGGTTCGCCTCGCCAGGGAGGCAGGCGAGGTCGTCGACCTGCTGCGGGCGGTCGTCAACCACTCCGACGGGCTGCTGGCGACCGGCCGCCTGGACGAGGCGGCGATGGTCGCGCTCGGCGGCATCGAGGAGGCCCGCGGCCTCGGCCTGGCCCGCTCCTACGGGCGGCCGGACCTGGCCTGCAACGCCACCGAGGCGCTGGTCGCCCTCGGCCGTTGGGACGAGGCCGAGCAGGTCTCCCGTGAGGGCCTCGAGACCGCCCCGACCGGTCCGGCCTACACGGCTCTGCCCCTCGCCCGGGCCGCCCTCGAGGTGGGCCTCGGCGACCTGGACGCCGCCGAGGCACGGCTGCAGGCCGCCCGGAAACTGTTCTCCGGGGACGCCCCCGAGCCCCAGCGGAGCGGCCCGCTCTTCGCCGGCCTTGCGGAGTTGGCGCTCTGGCGTGGCGACCTGGAGCAGGCCAGGGAATTGGTGACCGAGGCCGTGCCGCTGGTCGAGGCGGACCCGCGCTACGCCGCGCCGGTCTACGGCCTCGGCATGCGCATCGAGGCCGACCGCGCCGAGTTGGCCAGGGCACGCCACCCTGGCGAGCCGGCCAGCGACGACGGCACCGCCACCGCGCTGCTCGAGCGGCTCGGCGAGGCCGCCGCCGGCCCGGCCGCTACCGGCATCCCGGAGCTGGCCGCCTGGCACGCCACCGGGCTCGCCGAGCGGACGCGGCAGGAGGGCCCGTCCGACCCGGCGGCCTGGGCGGCAGCAGTCGCGGCCTGGGAGCGGCTCGGCCAGCCCTACCGGGTCGCCTACGCCTGCTTCCGCCAGGCCGAGGCGCTGATGGCCGGCACCGGCGACCGCGACGCGGCAGCCACGGTGCTGCGTCGCGCCGCCGACATCACCGGCCGCCTTAGCGCCCGTCCACTTGACACTGAGGTGCAGGCCCTGGCGCGGCGCGCCCGCCTCGACCTGCTCCCGCACGCCCCGGCCGCGGCCACAGCCCCGGCGGCCGGCGCGCCGACGCCCGCCGAGCACCTCGGCCTCACGCGGCGTGAGGCCGAGGTGCTTGCGCTGGTCGCGGCCGGGCGCAGCAACAGCCAGATCGCCCAGGCGTTGTTCATCAGCCACAAGACCGCCAGCGTCCACGTCTCCAACATCCTTGCCAAGCTCGGCGTCCACAGCCGGGTCGAGGCCGCCGCGACCGCCCACCGCCTCGGCCTTGACTGATGCCGGCCAGCGCCGTGCCCGCCACCCTGCGGCGCCTGCTGGACCACAGCCAGGTTCGGCGGGTGGTGCCGACCCGGCGGCAGCGCGCCGCGCCCGTGGCCGTCGAGTCGTGCCGCCATGCCGTCGGGGACCGCTGGCAGGCGGGGCCCTCGGTGGTTACGTCCCACCGAGGGCGGCGCGCAACCGGTCCAGCATCACCTGCTCACCAGCGCTCACCTGCTCCGCGCCGAACCCCAGGAAGCCACCCTCCTTGGCGGCGTCGGCGGCCGCCTGCGCCGTCGCCACCAGCCACCCACGGAACGCCTCGACCTCCTGCGGGGTGGCCTTGGCCGTCACGATCTGGGTAACGCCCCGCAGCTCGTCCAGCACCTGCTGGCCGCTGGTCGGCTTGAAGTCCCCCAGCGGGTTCTGCCGGTGCTGGGCCAGCGCCTGCACGTCCAAGGCAACCGAGGTCAGCAGCTCCTCCTGGCTGGGTGGCAGCGTCGCCGACCGCAACGACGCCATCGTCTCCCTGGTCAGCTCGATCGGCCCGCCGGGATCCGCGATCGAGATCGCAAAGCCCGCGACCAATGGCGCACGGCGGATCCGCGTCCATTCCTCGTCGGTGAAGTCCTTCCTGGACGTCATGGCCACCTCCTCTGGGCGTGAGGCACCAGCCTAGACGAGGCACCAGCCTAGATGAGGATCGGCGTTGCCGTGCCAGCCGACGAGTCGGGCAGCGACCCTTCAGCGACGGGCGCGGCCTGCTCGCTCCCGGAACCAGGCGACCGTGGTGGCAACGGCCTGGTGGTGCGGTGTGGGCTCGAAGGGGCCGAAGGCGCGCTGGAACTTCGAGGCGTCAAGCACGAAGGGGCGCTCCCACTGGTACAGCATCTCGGCGCTCTCCCGGGCCCGGGGATCGAAGACGCCAGCGATCCGCAGCGCCAGGCGGGAGGTCGCCGTGACCTTGACGGGTCGGCCGAGCGCGGCGCCGATGAGCTCGACGAACGCTCGGCCGGTCAGGGGCTCGGCGGCGGGCAGGTGCCAGACCGCGCCAGGCGCTTCCGGTCGCGCGCCCAGGATGAGCAGCGCCCTGGCCACGTCGGGGAGGTAGTTCAGGCTGTGGGGCACGTCCAGGCGGCCCAGCCAGCGGGCTCGGTTGCCCGTGGCGGCCGCGCCGAACAGGATGTCGCCGACGACGCTGTTGGCCCCGCCCGGTCCGTAGTAGTCCGACGAGCGTGCGATGGCCACCTGGAGGGTTCCTGAGCGGTGGGCGGCGAGCAGCCGCTGGGCCATGAGCGTGCGGACCCGGCCCTTGCTGGTGGTCGCCAGCGCGGGCAGGTCCTCGGTGAGGGGCCCGTGCACCGGCCCGTAGGCGTAGAGGTTGTCGGCGTAGACGAGCCTGGCCCCGGCGGCGGCGGCCGCGTCGGCGATGCTTTGGGTCAGCGGGGGGAACTCCGCCGCCCAGCGCTCATACGGCGGCTGCACGCAGTGGTAGACGACCGTGGCGCCCTGGCAGGCCGTGCGGGCCTGGGCCGGGTCGGCGGCGTCGGCGGCCTGCTGCTCCACGCCCTGGGGCAGGTCCGCGGCCGGCTTGCGGCTGACCGCCCGGACCCGCTGGCCGCGGCCGGTCAGCTCCCTGACCAGGGCGCCCCCCGCGCCGCCGGTCGCGCCCAGGACCACGTGCAGCTGGTCATCAGCGTTCATGGAAGGCTCCTCCGGTCGGTCCACCGTGAACGGATTCAAGGCACTCGCCGGAACCGCATCCTCTCACGTCGCCTGCCCATCGTCCGGCTCTCTAGGAGATGAGCGCCTTGGCCAGCTGCCGCCACTGCCGGACCGGGAGGGCGCCCGGCGGATCTGCGCTCAACACGCTCAGCGCGACCTGGTCGGCTCCGGCGCGCAGGTGCTCCACGACCCGCGCGGCGACCGCGTCCAGATCGCCCCAGGCCACCACGGCGTCGACCAGCCGGTCTGATACCTGTGCGATCTCCTCCTCGGCGAAACCCATGCGGCGCAGGTTGGCCGCGTAGCCAGAGCCGGCGCCCGCGGTCATCGAGCCAAGCGGCCCGCGCGCAAGCGCTCTGGCCCGCTCCGGGTCTGCGTCGACGATGACGAACTGCCCCACCACCAGCGTGGCGTCCTCGCCCAGCAGCCAACGCGCCCGCGCAGTGTAGTCGGGCGTGACCAGCAGGGGGTACGCGCCGGCCGCGCGCTCACGGGCCAGTCGGAGCATGCGGGGCCCCAGCGCCGCCAGGACGCGCGCGGCTGCCGGCACGGTTGGGGGCACGGTGTCGAGCGCGTCCAGGTAGCTGGTCAGCGTCTGCAGCGGCCTAGGGCCGTGCGCGCCGCCCAGTCCCACGATGAACCGACCCGGATGCGCCGCCTGGATCTGGGCATACCAGGCGGCCACGTCCGCAGCGTCGAACTGGTCGACCGAGATGACCCCGCCGGCGATCTGCACGTTGCGCGTGGCGGCGACGACGATTCGGACCTGCTCGAAGCCGTTGATGGACGGGCCGGCCAGCCAGATCGTCGCATAGCCCAGTTCCTCCAGCACGGGTGCCGCGTCCAGGAAGACGTCTTCGTCCCCAGGACGCCCCACCACCACGCCGATGGGGCCCAGCGCGAGCTTTGCCACGTGCGTCTCCTCCACCCGCGTGGCCGCGCCAGTCGCGGCGACCAGCAGCGGCAACACCGCCTTCGATGCCCCGCCTCGGCGGGCTAGGCGAGGTCGTCGTAGCGCATGCGCGCGATGTAGTCGACGACCGCGTCGTCGTCGAAGTCTTCTGAGCCAGGGACCGTCGGGACGTACCCGACCAGGACGCCATCCTGGAGGATTTGGGCCTCCAGCGCCGCGGCGCCGTCGTTGTCCCAGATCGCCTCCCGGCCGCCCGGGATGACCACCCGGATGCCGAACTGGAAGACCCCGGACGGCTCCACGTGCGCCAAGACGTGGCGCTCCCGCAGCCGCTCGACGAGCCGGCTGGCTCGTTCCTCGATCAACCCCGAACCTCCTCACGGCCGCCATCGGCTTGCCACCCTCTGAGCATACCGAGGAGGAGCGCCATCGGGCGGCGCCGCCTGGGCCCGTGGGGTCAGAAGGTGGGTCACGGGGCCTGAGCTCGGCGTCGGCCATGGCTGGCTGGAGCGTCGTACGTCTGCGACAAACTTCCTGAGCCCTGGGACTCACTCGCCGTGGACCGGGCCCTCGGCGCCATCGCCCTGGGCCGACGCCGGGCCCAGGAACAGCTCCGTCCACAGCCCTGCGTCTCGAGGCGCGGTTGCAAAGGCCTCCTCGTCAGAAAGGAACGATCCCAATGGCAACCTTCGTCCTGGTCCCAGGCGCCTGGCTTGGCGGCTGGGCCTGGCAGCCCGTGGCCCGCCAGCTCCGCGACCACGGCCACGACGCCTACCCCGTCACGCTCACCGGCCTGGGCGAGCGGACGCACCTGGCCAGCCCCCAGATCAACCTCGACACCCACCTCACCGACGTGGTGAACCTGGTCGAGTTCGAGGACCTCCACGACCTGGTGCTCGTCGGGCACAGCTACGCCGGCATCGTCGTCACCGGCGTCGCCGACCGCATCCGCGACCGCATCGCCCAGCTCGTCTACCTCGACTCCGGCCCGGTCGGCGACGGCATGGCCTTTCTCGACACCTCGCCACCGGAGCAGCAACAGCGCACCCGGCGGCAGGTGGCCGAGCACGGCGACGGCTGGCGGCTGCCCATGCCGTCCTGGCAGGAGCTGGAACAGGGCGGCGCGAGCCTGGCCGGGCTCGGGGACGGCCAGCGCACACTGCTACGCTCCCGGGCCGTCCCGCAGCCGTTCGGCACCTACACCCAGCCGCTGCGGCTCACCAATCCCGCCCGCGGTGCCGTGTCGAAGGTGCTGATCTCCAACAGGTTCCCGCTGGAGCAGGTGCGCCAGCTCATCGACAGCGGCCACCCCTGGTTCCGCGAGCTCGCCGGGCCCGAGTGGCGGCTCGAGGAGCTGCCTACCGGCCACTGGCCGATGTTCTCGGTCCCCGACGACCTCGCCCGCCTGCTGGGCGAGCTGCCCTAACCGCAATGCCGCCGGTCAGGGGCTTCGACAGCTCGGCGGCCGTTCGGACGGCCTGCTGACAGGCTGACACTCGATGGGTGGCTGACCGATCACGGGCATCCAGTGCCGTTGGCGTCTGTCGAGCCCGTCGAGGCGAGTAGCTTACGACCTGGGCGAGTGTAGGCCGAGTGAGCACGCGCGCCGGGTCTGTCGATGACACTTGGAACCGGGATACTTGAGAGATGACCGATGCACGGGTGCCGGTTCAGCTCACGTCGTTCGTGGGTCGCTCACGCGAGCTCGCCGAGCTCGAAGTATCCTTCGGCGGCGCGCGCCTGGTCACCCTCATGGGACCCGGGGGGAGCGGCAAGACGCGTCTCGCGCTCGAGTTCGCGGCTCGCCGCCGCGCAGCGTCTCCGGATCTGCATTTCGTGGATCTGACCCCGATCACGGATGCGGCCCTGGTGCCCGTGTCGATCGCGACCGTCCTCGGTGTTCGCGAGGTGGCCGGGGAAGCGCTCCAGGACACGCTGGCGCGGCGCATCGGCGACCGCGAGGTCGTGCTGGTGCTCGATAACCTCGAGCAGCTCCCCGCGGCCGGGTCGGTCATCGCGGAACTGTTGGCGGCGTCGCCGGGCCTGCGCGTGCTCGCCACCAGTCGCGCCCCGCTCCACGTCCGCGGGGAGCACGAGTATCCCTTGGCACCGCTTCAGCTACCAGGTCCCGTGGAGCTCGCGTCGCTGGACGATCTCGCCGAGGTCGAGGCGGTGAAGCTGTTCGTCGAGCGGGCCCGGGCCATCGACCCAGCCTTCGCGCTCACCAGCGATAACGCCGTCGCCGTCGCCGGTATCTGCGCCCGCCTCGACGGCTTGCCGCTGGCGATCGAACTGGCCGCGGCCCGCGCTCGGCTCTTCACACCGGCCGCCCTTCTGGCTCGCCTGGATCGGCGACTGCCGGTCCTGACGGAAGGACCGATGGATGCACCGGTCCGGCAGCGCACGCTCCGCTCCACGATCGGGTGGAGCTTCGACCTGTTGAGCGAGCGCGACCAGCGCGTCTTCGCCTCGTTGGGGGTGTTTGCCGGCGGATTCACGCTGGCCGCTGCGGAGGCGGTGGCGATCGGTCCTGCCGATCCGAAAGGCGGGCCCGACGTGCTCACCAGCCTTAACCACCTGGTCGAACAGAACGTCTTGACGGTCGCCTCAGATGCGGATGGCGAGCCGAGGTTCCGGATGCTGGAAACCATCCGCGAGTTCGCGCGGGATCAGCTGCCGATGCCGGACGAGGTCGGGCTGCGGGACCGCCACCTCGCGTACTTCGTGGCCCTTGCGGAGCGATCCGAGCCCCAACTTCGGGGACCGGACCAGGCAGCATGGATCCGCAGACTCGCGGCGGAGCAGGCTGACATCCGGGCGGCGCTCGCCTGGGCGCAGCAAGCCCACCGGGACGAGTCGATGCTCCGGCTTGCCGCGGCGCTCAAGCGTCGCTTCTGGTACGACGCCGGCGGCTTGGGCGAAGGGTTGCGATGGCTCGAAGCGTCCCTGGCTGTGGAATCTGACGCGCCGGCTACGCTCCGCGTGAAGGCCCAACAGCGTGCGGCGTGGATCGTCTGGGAGCTGGGCGATGGCGATCGAAGTCAGGAGCTCTTCGAGGCCAGCCTTGCGGCGGCGGGCGACGATGACCACCTGAACCGGATCGAGGCGCTCATCGGTCTGAGCTATCGAGTGCTCGGCACCGGGGGACCGGAGCTCGATGCCGCCGCGGAACGGATGGCTGAGGCCATCGAGCACGCACGCCATGACGGGACTCCCGGCGCCCTCGTCGAGCCGCTCACGGCTGAGGGCCACCTTGCGATGGCGCGCGGAGATCTTGCACAGGCACGGACGCATTTCGAGGAAGCGCTCGACCTGGCGCGTCAGGCCGGGGATGTGTGGGGAGCCGCCAACGCGCTCCTGCAATGTGGCGCGCTCGCCCTCGCGGCCGGAGAGCACTCACACGCGGAGGCGTTGCTGGCGGAGGGCGTGCGCTTGTCGATCGAGAGCGGTGACAGAGGCGGGGTCTTCGCGCATGCCACAGCCGCGTTGGCGCAGGCACTGACGGCGCAGGGGGAGCTCGGAGCGGCACGATCTCGACTTCGTGAAGGCGGCGGCGCCGTCCGCGGGATGGAGAACCCTCCCGGAGACACGTTCATGCTCGAAGCAGCGGCGATGTGGCTCGCGTCCGCCGGGATGTTGCCCGCGGCCGTGGAAGCCTGGGCCGCGGCCGACGCCTACCGGACAGATCATCGATGGCCGGTCGTACCGGAGGAAGAGAAGACCCGCCGCCGGTCGTGGGCGGCGACCCGGGAGGCACTCGGGACCGTCAGGTTCCAGATGCTCTGGGCCATGGGCGGGTCCAGGGATGTGCAGGAGGCACTCGATCTCGCGATGGTCGCTGTCGGGGCGGCTGACCTTCAGGATCTGCCCGCCGCCCCGACGCCTGCGCGACGAGGCCGGTTCAATCTCACGCCACGCGAGCAAGAGGTGCTGGCGCTCGTCGCGTCGGGCATGTCGGACGGTGAGATCGCCACGTCGCTGGTGATCAGCAAGAAGACCGCCTCGGTCCATGTCGCCAGCATCAAGGCCAAGCTGGGTGCGTCATCCAGAGTGGAGGTCGCGACAATCGCCCTGTGGGAGAGCCTCACGTGACGTCGGCTGCTCGCTCGTAGCGAGCAGCCGACGGATGGTGGCGATACCGCGACGAACGATGGATCGCCATGGGCGCGTGGCTTCCGAGATCTCCCGCCGGTGCTGTGACTCGTGATAGGCCCAACCGCGCAGCATGATGATCGGGAGTGGGCTCAGCTTCCAGTCGTGCATGTCGGTCTCCTTCGCTCCTGTGAGTGCGACTGAGCCCACGTTGGAGCCAAGGAGGCTGGGTTACATCGGACGGCGCCTTAGGCCGCTCCTCATTTCCGAGGCACGGCCGCATAACCCCGAAAAACGAGGTGGATCTGAGGCACGCCGTATGTCATCCGCCAGTCACCCGAAAATAGGCCACCCAGCACACGTGGCAGCCGACGCCAATTGCATAGCGCCCCGGCCAGGTGCAGCACGCCCGCGATCGAGCCGATCACGGCGAGCCAGCGGGGCAGCACGCCGGTCGCCCACACCACCGCCGAGGCCGCGAAGGCAAACAGCGCCATCGGCAGGCCGATCGCCGCGATCGCGACCGTGTTCGCGTCCAGCAGCGCGTGGATCGTGGAGTCCGCCAGCTCGGGACCGCCGCCGGCCAGGGCCACGGCGTCGGTAAACACCGTGGCCGCATCGCCGATGACGATCGTCGTCACCCCGCGACCAGCAGCAGGCGGGAGCCGATCTGCAGGCCGCCCTCTGCCCTGCCCAGCAGGCTGCGCAGGCCGACGACGAACGGCAGGAAGCACAAGACGAACGCCAGGCCGGCGATGTAGTCACCGACGAGATACCGCCCGCCACTGGCCGCGAAGAACTCGCGTGCCTCGGCCACGGGCTGGTCGAAGGGTGGTGGCTCGCCCTGCAGGACGATGCCGCCCACCGTGAACAGGACGAACCATCCGAGTCCGAAGGCACCGGTCAGCCGCCACCACCTGGCCGTCATCGCGCCTCCTCAGTCCCACCCGGCGGGCAGTCGGCCAATTGCTTGCCCGCAGCTCATCCGATGCGAATGCCATGATTCTCGCGGCTGGGCTGCTCGGGTGTCGTCGGGCTGCGGGCGGCTCTTGCCCTACTCCCCGGCGCGCAGCCCAGCGGCCCGCGCTACCACCCGGGGAGCAGGCGTGGGCGCGCACGGCGCGTTCACCCAGCTCAGGGTGTTCATAGAGAAGAGACCCGAGCCCGTCGCGGCGTTGCAATGCGCGCGGAGACGCAGCTCCTGGCGGAGTTCGAAGAGCTGGTCAGGACCGACCGCCTGCGGGAGCAGGGATCGCAGTTCTTCGGCAGTGTCTCGAAGTTGGTCGACGACTTCTTGAGCACGGGTCGATTCGAGCTTCCCCTCGACCCGTTCCGAGGGCGGGACCGCGAGATGGCGCTGGAGTCCGAGCTGTACTACGTCATGTTCTGGCGGCTGTTTGACCGGACGCCCGCCGCCATGCTGCAGGACTTCGCCATCAAGCTGCGCCGCATCCTGGCCAGGCGTGTCTTCAAAAGGTGCGGGGAGGATGTGGTCATCCACCACAACGTCCTGTTCAACTCCGGCCGCAACATCGAGCTGGGCGACGGGGTGTTCCTGAACCGGGACGTGATGCTGGACGACCGGGCGGCGCTCACCATCGGCGACCACGCGATGGTCGCAGCCGGCGTGGTCATCGAGACCCACCGCCACGCCTACGACGACTTCTCGGTCCCGTTCCCGCACAGCGGGCGGATCCCCGACCCGGTCCACATCGGGTCGAACACCCTCATCGGGTACAAGGTCGCGGTGATGGCAGGCGTCAACATCGGGAATCGCTGTGTCGTGGCCGCCAACTCGGTGGTGACCAAGGACGTGCCCGACCAGACCATTGTGGGGGGCGTGCCGGCCAGGGTCATCAAGAAGATCGTGCCCCGCGGCGGCTGACAGGCTTGAAGCAATCCAGCCTTGGCCGTATCGCACAGGCCTTGCGGCATGGCACCTCTGAACGCCAGGGGTGTTCCGGGCCGGCGTGTGGTACATCAGGAACAGCAACACCGGCCCCGTGGTGAAGTCGTTCACCTTTGGGCGCTCCGGCGACATCCCAGTCTGCGGCAATTGGCCGACCCCAGGTAAGTCCCCCGGTCCAGACCACCCCGGTGTCTACCGCGCGGGCGTCTGGTACCTGCGCTACTCGCTGTCCACCGGGCCCTCCAACTACTCCCTGCGATGGGGGGACTCCCTATCGAGACCGGTCGTGGGCGACTGGAACGGCGACGGGTGGGACCAGCCGGGCCTCTTCCGGGCAGGCCGCTGGCAGTTGCTTGACACCTTCTGGAGCCTGGTCGACCTCAGTAAGGTGAAGACCTTCTGGTACGGCCGGTCAGGTGACGTGCCCGTGGTCGGCGACTGGAACCGGGACGGGCTGACCACCGTGGGCGTGAAGCGAGGGCCGAAGTGGTACGTCTCCAACGTCCTGGCCCTCCGACGTCCTCGACCTTCTACTACGGCCTCTCTACCGACCGGCCCGTCGTCTGGCGCTGACAGGGCTGTGCGTGGTACCGGTGGTCCGCGGCCGGTGCCTCACGCGTCGGGTGCGCAAATGCGTTCACGCAGCTCAGCGTGCTCGCAGAGCAGGGACCCGAGCCGGTCGCGGCGTCGCCCATGCGCTCGGTCTCGCCCAATCGGCACTGCGCTGACTGTACCGAGGCCCTGATGATCGCGGGTCTCCCGGAGCGGTGGGGCGCCCGGCACTCCGAGCGCATGGGAAACACCCCCAGCAGCCCGTTTGCCTCGTCGCCTGACCATAAAGCCCTCATCGACACCGACAAGGCTGTCAAGGGGATCCAGGCAAGGCTGCCGGAGCAGGCCGCCAACGCCACCGTCGACTGCGGCACGCCGCGCGTGCGGGTCGTCGAGGCCACCGTCACCCGGCTGAAGTTCTCCACCGGTGACCAGTTCGACCGACCCCAGCACGGCCTGTACATGGGCGCGTACGTGACGGCGCACGCACTTGCTGACGGGCAGGACGTTCTCGACATGTACGCGCTGGAAAGGTGGCCACCACTACGGCGGGGACGCGATCACCGGCTCGACCGCGTTCGATCCGCTTCTCGAACCTGTGACGCTCAACACGGGCGAGCGGACGTCCCCGCCCGGCACGGCCAGCTCGTGCTGCACGACCTGGACGGGCACACGGTTGGGGTCTGGAAGTACTGATGTGGATGACCTGGTGTCGGAGGCTTGGGGTGCGGGCTAGTCTGACTGGGCTTGGGGTGCGGGCTAGTCTGACTCGTCTGACTGGTCTGACTGGTCGGGTGGCGACCGACCGGCGGCCGGGGGATCCCCCTGCCGCCGGGCGAGTGCCCACGCAGCCAGTGGTGCCAGCCCGGCCACCACCAGCGCAACCAGCCCGACCGGGTCCGCGCCGCCGCGGAAGTGATACAGCTGCGAGGACCGGCTGGGGCTGGGTTGCGTCATGCGCCGCAGGTTGTAGGCGATCGAGTTGTCGCGAAAGCTATAAAAGTAGCCAGCGTGCCGCTCGGCCCTGAACTCCCGCAACGCCGAGCCGGTCAGGCCGGGCGGCGTGTACTTCAGCCAGCCCCACGAGGCTCCCTCCCAGATCCAGACCGATGCCACGCTCACCACCCCACCACCGATGACGAGCGCAACGACCACGAGCGCGGCTGGTACCCGCAGCACTAGGCGCAGCCGGAAGATCCGGGATACCGCGTAGACGGCCAGAAGCGACAACGGCACGGCAACCGGCATCAGGAACCGCGGCCCCCAGGCCACACCGCCATACCAGGCGCTCCACCGGCTGTAGAAGAGCGGGCGCGCCACAGCGAGGACGGCCAGCAGCGCGGTCGCGGCCCGGTCGCGCCGCCACAGGGCCACAGCGCCGGGGATGGCCAGCAGCAGGAACGGGTTGTAAACGAACAGGCTCTTGCCGTGGGAGAGCAGCAAATCGTACAGGCCTAGCAGCATTGGCCTGGTAAAGGTGCCCCCGTACACGCGCGGGATGAGCGTCCCGTCCCGGAGCATGCTGTACCAGCCGGTCCACAGCACTGCGGCGAGGATCGGCAGCGCGAGCCCCACCCAGGCCCAGCGCTCACGCAGCAGCCGACGCCACGGCACGAACGCCGGCAGCAGGAGCAGGCCCATGCCGACCTGCAACGCCGAGTCGAAGCGAAACAGCAGGCCGATGCCGACGCCGAGCCCGGCGAGCCAGGAACCGCTCCGGCGGCCGGCACGCCAGCGCAGCATGCCGAGAATCAGCATGGCTGTGCTGACGGCCACCCCTGGCTCGCTGAGCAGGTCCTGGCTGGCTTGGAGCGCCATCGTCAGTGCGCCGAACACCAGCCCCGCGGCCAGTGACAGGCGCCGGCTCCAGCCCAGCTCGCGGCCGCACAGGACCAGTAGGGCGCCGCAGACCGCGAGCAGCAGCGGGCTGGCGAGCGTCGTCAGCAGGTTGGGCTGTGCGTGCAGTGCCCGTTGCAGCAGGTACAGCGGCAGGATCACCAGCGGCATCCCGATGCCGTAATGGGAGTAGGGCACGTTTTTTTTGTAGAAGTCGTCCGCGGGCTGCAGGTGCAGGTGGCCAGCGGCAATTGCCCGAGCGGTCGCGAGCGCGATCTTGCTGTCGTAGGTGGGGACCTTGACTCGCTGCACCGCAACGAACAGTCCCAGAAGGCCGACCGCAACCAGGCCGGCGACCAGCAGGTCACGCCGGTCGGTGCGCCGCGGCAGCTTCACGTGCGTCGTGGTCGCGCTCACTTAACGGCCCGTCCGCGGTGAGGGAGTTGGCCGGCGATCAGACAGACGCACTTTCGCGAGGATCCACAGTGCCTGGGCGCCGTCGCGCCAGGTCAGCTTCTTGCCCTGCTCGCGTTGCCTGGCCTTGTAGGTGACCGGCACTTCGTAGGGCAGCTGGCGGCGCTTGAGCAACTTGCCGGTGACCTCCGCCTCCGTGCCGAAGCCGGCTGAGCGGATGTCC
>JBKPDO010000216.1:0-110847 GCA_046727955.1 bacterium
GCCCCGACCGGCTCGCCGACCGGCTCGCCGACCGGCTGGACCGCGCCGCCACCCTGGTCGACGCGGTCGGCCCCGGCGAGGCCGCCAGCCTGCTCGCCGCGGGCCACGGGGGAGGGCCGGCCGGATGAGCGCCCACCCGGCCGCCGACCAGCCGCCCGCGGTGGAGGTGCGCGTGCTCGACCCCGGCCAGCAGGCGCTGGTGTTCACCTGGCAGGTCCGCGACGGCCACGGCCGCCTGCTCGCCCACGGCCAGGTCGCCGGCGCGCCCAACACCCCCGAGCTTGCGGGCTGGCGCTACCAGGCCTTCACCGAGGCCGCCCAGGCCGCCATCACCGCCCTACGCGACCTTGAGGCCGCCGCCCGCCACGCCACGGCAGCCGACCCCGCCCCGGCCCCGCCCGCGCCCCTGCGGGCACGCACGTGCGACTTCTGCGCCGCCGCCCCGGCCGCCTGGCGCTACCCCGCCCGCAGCGACCGGCTCGCCACGGTCCGGCTGGGCGAGGTGCTGGTGGTCGTGCCCGGCGGGGACTGGTACGCCTGCCCCGCCTGCCACCTGCTGGTGGAGGCCGGCAGGTGGGACAGCCTGAGCGGGCGGGCGCGGCTGCCACGCGACCAGGGCGCCGCGCTGTGGGCCACCTTCCGCGCCCTGCGCGCCGGCCCCGCGCTGCCGTTGGACCCGGAGGGCCGCGCCGATGGGTGAGCCCACCCTGGTGCGGCCAGCCGCAGCCAGCACCGGCATGGCGCTGGCGCCGGTCGCCTCGCTGGGGCTGGTGCTGGCCGGCTGCCCCGACTGTCGGCTGCCGGTCGGCGTGGCCGGCGCCCCCGGGCTGCACGCGGCGCTGGCCGCCCACCGCTCCGCCTGCCCCAAGCGCCACCCCGTCCCGACGCAGCCCGAGGACGACGTGTGCCCCGGCTGCGGCTGCGAGGCCGAGCTGTACTTGCGCGCCAGCGGCTGGCGCTGCGGCGACTGCCTGGCCCAGGCGCTGCTGGCCGACCCCGCCATCCCAGCCACCGCCGGCCGATCCCGCGACCGCCAACCCGTGCGCGGAGCCCCCGCCGACCCCGCCCAGGTCATCGCCCACCCCGCGCATCAGCGCCGCCAGCGCCGGCGGCGCCGGCCCGCCGAACGGGCGGCGGTCGCATGAACAGCGCCGGCTTCCTGCTCGGCACCCACCAGCCCGGCTGGCTCGGCCGCCTGGACGTGCCGCTGCTGGTCAGCGTCCGCGCGATGCGCTCGGCGCGCACCGGGCGGCTGTCCACGCGGCGGCTGGTCTGGCGGGCACGCGCGCCGTGGGCGCTTGACTCCGGCGGGTTCAAGGAACTGGACCTGCACGGCCGCTGGAGGATCAGCCCCCAGCAGTACGCCGAGGAAGTCGCCCGCTGCGTTGCTGAGGTCGGCAACCTCGCGTGGGCGGCGCCGCAGGACTGGATGTGCGAGCCCGTCATTATCTCGAGGCCGGGAGCGCAGCCAGGCTGGGACCACGGCGTTCTCGTCGTGGACATGGTCACGTCGCAGCGCGGCCCCTGCCCGTGCTCGGCCAGCCTCGCAAGCCACCAGTGGATGGGCGGGTCAGCGCTTAACGCGACCGCGGATCGACAGCAGCCCAAGACCGAGCAGGACAGGACCGACGAAGCGCAAGCTCGCCTGGATGAGCCGGCCCTCGTAGGTCAACGCCTGCTCAGAGCTGCGGAATACCGCGCCCTCCACGGCGACCAGCGCGGCCGTGCCCAACCGGTCGGGGAACGGCCGTTCGGCGGCCATCACGGGCGCCGCATTGGTGTCGAACTGGCTGCGCTGCTGTGGCGGCATCCCTGTGACCGTGGCGCTCAGCGGAGTTGCCGGCGGCGCGGGCGGGAAGCCGACCACGGCGAGCAGGACGGTCGCCACCGCCAGCAGCCCAAGCAGCCAGCCAAACGCCCGGCTGGCCCGCAGCCCATACCCTGCGACCAGCCAGTACAGCCACAGCACCACGCGCTCGGGCCAGGGTGCGGTCCGGTCGTGGCGGCGCATCTCCATCTCGCCGTAGTAGAAGTCGGCCGCGCCGGGTTCATCCTTGGAGTCTTCGCGGCCCTTGCGCAGCGCCCGGTACAGCAGGGCGATGTCGGCCGACCGCAGCGCGCGTTCCTGCCCGGCCAGGCCCTGCACTCGACAGGACCGTGGGTACCAGCCGGCATGCTTGGCTTGGGCGCGTCGCCAGCGGTGCTCTTCGGCCAGGGTTCGTCGGCGTGTCCAGCGCCACAGCGGCGGCACCGCCCAGCCCGCACGCACACCGGCCGGCTGGTCGGCCAGGTCGATGGTGGCCTCCAGGCGGAGCTGGTCGAGGTTGTGCGCGCCGCTGAATCGGCAGGCGCGCAGGTCGACGTTGGACAGGACCAGGTTGCGGACATCGCTGCCCCGCAGCGACAGCACCCGCGGTCGCTCGGTGCGCCAGCACCGCTCGACCCTCGGTCGAAGCGCGTCCTCGTCCAGCCCTGGGAACGGGCCGACGCCAACAAGCACCGAGGGCTGGCCGAAGTCCACCCCATCCAACCGGACCTCGGCCCAGTGCACGTTCAGCGCAGCGCCATAGGGCAGTCTCGCCCCACGGCAGTCGAGCCGGTCCGCACTGATCGCAAGCTCGCAGCCTTGCCCGAAGGTAGCTTGGTCAAGAATGAGTCGGCCGCCACCGAGGAGCGGACCGAAGCGAGCCCAGTCCCCGAACGTCGCGCCGCCGAAGCTGGCCTCGTCTCCGAAAGTCGCGTCGTCAAACCGGGCCCAGTTTCCGAAGGTCGCGTTGCCGAAGCTGGCCCAGTCCCCCAGCGTCGCGTTGTGGAACCGGGCCCGGTTCCCGAAGGTCGCGTCATCGAAGCTGGCCCAGTCGCCGAAGGTTGCGCCGTCGAAGCGGGCCTCGCCCCTGAACGTTGCGTCGTCGAAGCTGGCCTGGTCCGCGAAGGTCGCGTCGTCGAAGCTGGCCCAGTCCCCGAAGGTCGCGCGGCCGAACCTGGCGCCCTCCCCGAAGGTCGCACCGCCGAACATGGTCCCGCGCCCGAAGGTCGCCTCCTCGAAGCTGGCCGAGTTCCCGAACGTCGCGTTGCCGAAGCTGGCCTCATCTCCGAAGGCCGCGCGGCCGAACCTGGCGTCGCCCGCGAACGCCGCGCCGCCGAACCGAGCCCCGTTCCCGAACGTCGCGTTGCCGAAGCTGACCTCGTCCCCGAAGGTCGCGCGGCCGAACCTGGCGCCGCTCCCGAAGGTCGCGTCGTCGAAGCTGGCCCACTCTCCGAAGGTCGCGTCGTCGAACCTGGCGCCGTCCCCGAAGGCCGCGCGGTCGAAGCTGACCTTGTCCCCAAAGGTGGCGCGATCGAACCGGACCTTGTTGAACCGAGGCCGATCAGGCTGCTGCTCATCGCGCGGGGCGGCCGCACGAATACGGTCGAGCAGTGTGGCGCCGATGGGGACGCCGCGGGCGTCGATGGTGCCCTCGTTGCCAAGCCGCTTCAACTCCGCGTCGAGATCCTCCTCGTCTGCGTGCGCGAGGCACTTGCCGCCCTTGTCCAGACGAATCCCGATGCACTCGTCTTCGCTGCACGTCGGCCAGCCGACGCCCTCGTCCCCGCCCATGCCACCCCCTCAGCCCTAGTGCAGAAAGCCTCGCACCATTCACGGCGATCAAGAAAGTCCTCCACGAACACTTGGGCCGAAGACCGTGCCACCCGAGCACCTGCCCGCCGCCGCTTCCTGGACCGGCCCGAGATAACTGCTTCACCACGTGGCTTCGACGCCTTCGGACGCTCCTGCTGGACGTGGTGGAAGCAGTCCGACCACCCCCAGATAACCTCGATGCTCGCCCGCACCGGCCTACAGGTCGCCGAGCATCAGGCCCGCACCGTCGACAACTACTGCACCCTGCGCCAGCTCGCCCCCGGGCTGCCGTTCCTGCCGGTCGTGCAGGGCTGGCGGCTGGGCGACTACCTTCTCCGGACTACGACGGCGGATCATCGCGGACTTCGTCCGCCATGGTTTCCGGGTGGCTCATGCGGTCTGGGGCGTGCCGCCGTCTGGCTCGATGCCGTGCTGACGCAGCAGACCCTGCAGGCGCTCGACCTGCTGGTGCAGCCGCCGGTTCTCCTCGACCACCGCGTGGATGTCCACGGCAACCGTCCACATCTGCTCCACCTGCTCCCGCTGCGCCCGCCGGTCGAGCAACTGCTTCTCGGCCACGCGCAGCGCGGCGGCGGTATCGAACTCCTGCGCGGCGATCGCCGCGTCCTTTGCCCGCCGCACATCGGCAAGCTGCTGGTCGTAGTAGCCAAGGTCGGACGGGCCGCTTGGCAGTTCGCGCCCGTCGCGCGGCCCCGGCGTGCCGTCGGCCAGCAGATGCAGGACCTGCTTGCGCAGCCGGGCGTGGCTGGCGCCGAGCTTGACCAGCACCTGCGCGGCGACGCCCTCGCCCTCGCGGAGCAGCCCGAGCAGGAGGTGCTCGGTGCCGACGTAGTTGTGGCCCAGCTGCAACGCCTCACGCAGGCTCAGGTCCAGGACCTTCTTGGCCCTGGGCGTGAACGGGATGTGTCCACTCGGTGCCGACTCCCCGCGGCCGATGATCTCCTCCACCTGGGCGCGCACGGCCTGCAGGGAGATGCCGGACGACGCCAGCGCCTTGGCGGCGACGCCGTCACCCTCACGAATGAGGCCGAGCAGGAGGTGCTCGGTGCCGACGTAGTTGTGGTTGAGGCGCCGGGCTTCGTCCTGGACCAACACCATGACCCGTCGCGCTCGGTCGGTGAACCGCGCGAACCGGTCTTTGGGCTGGGCGGGTCGCTGGGCGGATCGCTTGCGGCCGGGCAGCCAGCGTCGCATCGCTACCTCCTTAGCGCAGGGGTCGGTGTCGTCATGGGGACGCAGCCGGGGCGTCAGCCAGTCCGCCAGGTCCGCCGGCCCGAGCGTGCCCGCGGCCAGCTCGGCGACCACTGCGCTGGCGGTCTCGGGTGGGTCCAGGTCGGCCTGCCAGCCGTTGAGCGCCAAGAACTGCAGCGTGGCCACCAGCGCGAGCTGCTGGTTGGCGCGCCGGAACGGGTGGTGGCGCACCAGGGCGTGCAGCAGGACGGCGGCCTGGCTGGCGGGGTCGTCTGGGGCGTGCTGGGGTGGCGTGGCGGCCAGCGCGGCCTCGGCGGCCTCCAGGTCGACCAGGTCGAGCGCGGCGGCGCTGTCCACCTGGAGCGCCCGGCCGGCGATGACGACCAGGTCGGCCAGCTGGAGGGTGATCACGGCTTGCCGTCCCGCAGCAGGCGCAGGATGTGCTGGTGGTGCGCGAGGTTGTCGTCCAGCAGCTTGAGGAACCGCTGGTCGCGGCGGCGCTGCTCGACCAGGGCGGCGATGGCCTCGCGGGCGACGTCGGAGATCGACCGGTCCTCGACCTGGGCGACGGCCTGTAGCTGCTCGGCGAGGGTGGGGTCCAGGCGCAGCAGCATGTTCTTGGTCTTGTCTGGCCGCTCGGTCGTCATAGTGATATCACGATATCACAATGGCGGTTGGGCGCAACCGCCGCTGAGCAGCGCACAACCTTGCCGGTCGGCCACGACCGCATGCCGGCGCTCACTGCCGCGCCGGTCGTCTCGGCCGCCAGATCGTCGGGGTGCCAAGAGGGACGGCGGGGGGCTGGGCCAGGAGCCTGCGCATTTGCTCGAGCTTGTGGCGGGCGGCGTCGAGGCTTGCCTGGAGCCCGTCGACTTCGCCGAGCCAGCCCCGCTCGGTGGCCTCGGCGATGCGGTCCTCGAGGTTGGTGATGATCGCGACCAGCCGCGGTTCCTGCAGCGGGTCGGGCTGCAGCATCGGGCAGCGGATGCAGGCGTGTTCGTGGCGGCAGGGGGTGCCGTAGGGGCGGGCGCAGGTGCCGAGCTCGACCTTGCGGCGGGTGAAGTGCTGCTGGAACTCGGCCCACTCGGCCGCGGTCGGCTCACGGTACTCCTCGCTGGGTCGCTGCGCGCGGCGTCGGGTGATGAATGCGCGGTAGTGGCGCAACACGTCGTCGTGGTAGACGGCCGCATACGCCTGTGTGGTGTTGAGGTCCTGGTGGCCGAGGACTTTGGCGGCGATGTGGACCGGCAGCCCGCCCGAGACGGCCTCGGTGGCGAAGATCCGGCGGAAGTCGTGGGGGGTGTAGCGCAGCGGCCGTCCGTCGGGGCCGCGCAGGCCGGCGTGGTCGATTGCCAGGTGCAGCAGCCGCAGGACGGCGGCGGCGCTCAGCACCCGCAGCTCGGGTCCGTGGCGGCGCTGGAACAGGTGCGGCAGCGGCGGCCCGGTCAGCCGCTCGTGCTGGTCATAGCGGGCCACCAGCGGGACGCCTGGCTGGCCGGCCCGCACGCGCTGCAGGACGCGGGCGAGCACGTGCGCCAGCTCGGGGGAGACGAGCAGCAGCCGCTCGGTGTCGGTCTTGGACGGCGCGACCTGCAGCAGCGGCACGACCTCGCCGCTGTCGGGCAGGCGATAGCTGGTCAGCGCGAACTGGGTCAGCTCCAGCAGCTCCTCCAGCCGCACGCCGGTGTGCCGCAGCGTCTCCACGATCGCCCAGGTCCAAAACGCCTCGTCCTCGTCCCGGGTCAGGTCCAGCGTCTGGCCGTCGGCCAGCCGACGGACGCGGAGGCGGCCGGCGCCCTGCTGGCCGCCGCGGCTGGCGTCGCTGCGGGCCTGGATGCGCTCGAAGCGGTCCCCGTCCACCTCGAACCGGCCGCCGACCGGGGCCGCCGCCGTGGCGGCAACCAGTCGCTCCAGGTAGCCAAGGCGCGCCTGGACGCTTCGCACCAGCTGGGGCAGGAGGGGGGCCAGCGTGCGGGTGCGCTGGTGCATCTGGGCGGTGCGGCGGCGCTTGTGCTTCATGGCGCCGCGCACGTCGTCCAGCCGGACCGGGCAGGGTGCCGCCCATGGCGCCCAGGAGGGGTCCTCCAGCGCCCACTGCGCCAGGTCCAGGTAGAAGGCGCGGACGGCGAACAGCACACCGTAGGGGTCGGTCCGGGTCTGGCCTTTGACCTCGGGGCGTCGCTTGTGGGCCGCGCGTTGCTTCCACGCCTGGGCGACCTCGGCGGGCAGGTGCAGCGAGCAGATGCCCGGATGGTGGCTCTCCAAGTCCTTCCAAAACGACCCGACCAGCCGGCCGACCAGGCCGGTCAGGGAGCTGTAGTCCAGCACGGTGGCCCGCTCGGACAGATAGCGCACCAGCACGTCCCGGACCGGGCGGCAGGCCAGCCCGTAGGCGTCGACCAGCTCGCCGACGGGGCGCTGGCCGGGCAGCCGCGCGGCCCGCAGGCTCGGCGTGCCGGCCGGCAGCACGCCAAGGTCGCGGAGCAGCTCCCACGCCAGCGTGATCGCGTCGGCCTGGCGGCCAAGCGCCCGCAGGGTGGCGTGATAGTCCAGCAGGTCAGCGGCGGTAAGCTGCCGGGGCCCGCGGCCGGTGTGCAGCATCACCCGGCTGAGATGATTCAACGCGTCCAGCTGGTGGCGCTGCCGGTGCCCGGCCGTCTGGTAGTGCGCCAGCGCTTGGGCGAAGAACTCGGGGTCGGCCAGCTGCCGGACATGCTCGTAGGTCGCCTTCAGGCGGCAGGCGAACAGCCAGGCATAGCCGGGCCGCAGGACCCCAAGGCACAGCAGCGTGCTCATGGCCACGACCATCGTCCTGCGCGCCACCGTGGCGGTGACCGGGGCGCTGGCCTGCAGGGCCGCCACCGGCGCAGCCACCCAGGAGGCGCCCAGCGGCTCGCTGCCGCTGGCGATCCAGCGCTGCTGCCAGGTCGCCCCCGGCCAGCGCTCCAGCCAGCCCAGCAGCCGATCGGTCGCCGAGCGTCGCAGCGCGCGCTTGTCGGGGTCTTGGGAGCCGACCGGCAGCCGGTGGGCCAGCTCGGCCAGGCTCGCGCGGTCCAGCGTGCTCTCCGGCCACCCGTCAGCGGCGTCCACGGCCGACGGCGGGGAGGTGCGTGGAGATGCTGAGGACGGCAACGACCGTGGGCGCTGGGTGTCGGCCAGGGTGGTCACTGGCCGACCTGCCAGCCCAGCAGCTCCGCAAGGTCGCCAGGGTCGTAGCCGAGCGTCGCCGCTGGCCGCCCTGCTGGCCGGGTCGTCCGGCGCTGCAGGTGCTGGCGGACGTGGGCCACGACCTGGTCCAGGTGCGGGTTGAGGTAGCGCTGGGTCGTGGCCAGATGGGAGTGGCCGAGCAGGACCTGCACGTCGACCAGCGGCATGTTCGGGTCGCTGGCGATCCGCAGCGCGCAGGTGTGCCGCAGGTCATGCAGGCTCCAGTTGGTCCCAAGCTGGTCGTTGGCGCGCCGGATGACCGCCCGCATCGCCTCGTAGGTCAGCGGCCGCCAGGGGCGCCGCAGCGTCCACCACACTGGCTGGTCAGCCTCCCGCAGCGCGGCCGAAAGCTCGTGTTGGTAGAGGCGCAACCACACGAATGCGTCGGGGGAGGCCGGCAGCCACTGCAGCGCCCGGGTGCCCTTGCGTTCTACGGCAATAAGCTGCTCGCCGTAGTCCACCTGCCCGCTATGCAGGCCGAGCAGCTCCGCCGGCCGCGCCCCGGTCGACACATACAAGGCCAGGATCGCCCGGTCACGGTTGCAGCCCATCGCCCCGAACAGCTCGTCGAACAGCTTGTCGGGGATCGCCCGCGGCTGGGTGCGCGCCACCCGCTGCCGATAGGACGCCCGCCTGCTGGTATCGAACGCCTCCAGCGGGTTGTGGTGGGCGCTGGGTCGCTGGCCGTGCGGGCCGGCACGCTGCGGGACCGGGTTGTGCAGCGGACCCCGGTTACGGTCGAGCTGGTAGCCGTAGAAGTCGCTGACCACGGCCAGGTTGTGGTTGATGGTCGCCGGCGCGTAGCCCGAGCCGGGGTAGCGCTTGCCGGTGCGCGGGTTGACGCTGCCGGGTTCGGGGGTCCCAGGTCGGCGCCGACGCGCCTTGGTGGCCGTGCGCATCCACAACACGAACTCGCGCACCTGGGCCTGGCCGGCCCGGTCCCACGCCACCTCGACTGCCCACAGGAACCGCAGCCAGCGCAGCAGGGCCTGCGCATAGGACTTCACGCTGGCAGGGCTGAAGTCGCTCGCGGTGAGGTCGCACAGGTAGCCGCTGACTTCGGCGACCTCGATGCCGCGCGCATCCAGGACCCGCCAGGGCAGCAACGGGTCCGGCCCGGGCTCTACTCGGCCGACGCGTGGCACCTGGAGCGCGGCGACCTCACCTACTCCGATGCTGTGTTGGTTGGACATGGTGCCGTATCCAACCAGGCGAGGACACCGGGGAAGCAACCCGAACAGGCTCCCTTAGTCCGGTCAACACACCTGGCCTGCGTCGACCGCTACGCCGCCAACGGTGTCGACCTCACCGCAGCGCCGCTGGTCGGGCTGGGCAGCGTGTGCCGCCGCCAGGCCACCGGCCAGATCGGCGCCATCGCCGCCGAGTTGGCCGCCGCGGGGTTGCGGCTGCACGGCTTTGGCGTCAAACAGCACGGCCTGGCGCGCTACGCCGACCACCTGGAAAGCGCCGACTCGCTGGCCTGGAGCGCCCGTGCCCGCCGTGGCCGCATCCGCCTGCCCGGCTGCCGCCACCCACGCGGCGCCGAGACCTGTGCCAACTGCCCCGTTAACTGCACCACGTTTCGGCAGGTGAGCAGCGTCTCCGCTGGTCGCACTCGAAGGCGTGAAGGCCCCGCCGGCTGGTCGGCTCACCGCAGCTGGGGCAGGTCGATCCGGACCAGTCCGTTCCAGGTGCCCACCCACACCGCCCCCGGGCTGGCCGCCAGATCCCGGACCGGATCAACCTCGTCCTGCCTGCCGAGCCCGGCCAGCGACACCTGGCGGGCCGGGTCGCCCAGCGCCCACAGGCTGCCCCAGTCGGTCGCCCACAGCTGCCCGCCGGCGGCCACCAGCGACGGGCCGACCGGCGTCCCCTCATGCAGGGACGCCGCCCCGACCAGCCGGTTGCGGGCCGGGTCGACGCGCAGCACCTGGCCGCTGGCCGGGCTGCTCACCCACACCGCGTCCCGGTCGACCAGCACATCGCCCACCTCGCCGGCCGCCCCGGTGCGGCCCGGCAGGCCACCCAGCCCACCCGGGACCCCGATGGCCGCCACCACCCGGTTGCCGGCCGGGTCGACCCGCCAGATCGGCCCGCCCGCGCCCGTCACCCACACCCCGCCGGCGCCGGCCCCGACCGCGGTGGGCAGCCCAGGAAGCCGGACCCTGGCCACCACCCGGTTGCGGCCAGGGTCGACCCGCACCAGCCACCCCGCCGGGTGGCGGGTGTTGCTCCCGCTCCAGCAGCACACCGCCCACACCCCGCCGGCTGTCACCGCCGGGGGTGCCAGCTGCGCCAGCGCCAGCGTGGCGACCACCCGATTGCCCGACGGGTCGACCCGCAGCAGCCGCCCGGTGGACTGCGACACCCACAGCGCCCCGGCGCCGGCGGCCATCCCAACCACCCAACAGCTCCGGCGGACGGGTGGCAGGCCAACCGTGGCCAGCACCCGGACGGTGCGGGCGTCCACCCGGGAGACCACGCAGCCGTGCGCCGCCCACACCGTATCCCCGTCGGTGGCGACCGCGGTGACCTCGCCGAGCCGAAGCGGCACCGCCACCGGCGATGGCGTGGTCGAGGGTGGGGGCAGCGCGGCCGGCAGGCGCACCGTCGTGGGGGTCGGCGGGCTGGCAGGCCGCCAGCTGCCGCCGGACAGGCGCCCGACGACCACCAGGACGCCAAGCACCACCGCCACGGCGATGGCCCGCGCCAGCGTGCTCCGCGAAGGCCGCATCCTCCCACCCCTCCGCGGGGCATTCTGGCAGCTTTCGCCAGCTCGCCTGGTGCAGCCAAGCCCCCGCTACGCCCTGGCCTGGCGTGACCAGGTCGTCGCCGTCCTGGACGGCCCCCGCCAGCTGCGCCTGGGGGGCCTCGTGTGAGCGGTGTTGCGCTGACCCTGCCCGGCCTGGCCGTGCCGGTCTGGCAGGTGCGGGGCCGCTCCGACCCGGCCGCCCGGGCGCTGGCCGACCGCCACTACAGCCGCAAGCGCCCGGGCGCGCCGTGGATCGGCCCGCCCGGCCGGGTGCTGGTGCTGGTCACCCCCTGCGAGCAGGCCGTGTGGCTGACCCACTGGCCCCGCCCGGAGCTGGCCCTGGACGGCCTGGACGCCTGGCGCTGCTCGCTGTTCCGCAACGAGGCCCCCGCAGAGTTGCGCTCCAGCACGCTGAGCCGCGCCGCCATGACCCTGACCGCCCACATGTGGCGGCAGCGGCCCGCTGACGGGTGGGTGACGTGGGTGGAGCCCGCCAAGGTCGCCTCGCCCAACCCCGGCTACTGCTTCAAGCAGGCCGGCTGGACCCTGGACCACACCTGGTCGCATCCGCGCCTGGTGCGCCTGCGCGCCCCGATCTTGGAGGCCGCCCCGGGCCGCCCACTGGGCGGAGTGGAAGTCTGTCGAGTCGCCGACGCCGGGCAGGTGCGCCGATGAGGCCGCCCACCCAGTACTTCGGCTCCAAGGGGCGGCTCGGCCCGTGGATCGCCTCCCTGCTGCCCGCCCACCGCACCTACGTGGAGGCGTTCGCCGGCTCGGCGGCGGTGCTGTTCGCCAAGCCCCCCTCACCGACCGAGATCCTCAACGACGCTGACGGCGACCTGGTCTGCTTCTTCCGCGTGCTGCGCGACCACGGCCCCGAGCTGGCCCGGGCGCTGCACTACACCCCGTACGCCCGCGCCGAGCTCCGCGCGGCCAGCCTGGACCAGGCGGGCCTGGACGAGCTGGAGCGCGCCCGGCGCGTGTTCGTCCGCCTCAACATGAGCATCAGCCGCACGCTCGGCCGCCAACGCGGCTTCGCCGCCGCGTTCAACACCAACGGCGCCGACCACGCCCACAAGTTCGCCTCGCTGGTCGACCACCTGGAGGCCGCCGCCGGGCGGCTGCGCCGGGTCATCCTCGAGGACGGCCCCGCGCTGGAGGTGATCGCCAAGTACGGCGCGCCCAACGCGGTCATCTACTGCGACCCGCCCTACCTGGCCACCATCCGCAGCGCGCAGGCCAAGCGCCGCGGCGCTGACTACGCGGTCGAGTACGCCACCCAGGCCGAGCACCGCGCGCTCGCCGCCGCCCTGCACGCCACCCCCGCCGCGGTGCTCATCTCCGGCTACCCCTCGCCGCTGTACGCCGAGCTGTACGACGCCGCCGGCTGGTGGCGCGTCGAACGCGCGGTCGACAAGCCCAGCTCGCTGGTCTCCGGTGGCCGCGCCGCCCGCGGCGTGGAGGTCGTCTGGTCCAACCGGCCCCTCGCCGCCCAGCTCGGCCTACTCGAGACCACCACCACAACCCGTGGTGGTGGACGCCAATGACCCGCCGGCCGACGGTGGTGTCGCTGTGCTCGGGCATCGGCGGACTCGACCTTGGCCTGGAACACGCCGGCTGGCAGGTGGCCGCGCAGGTCGAGCTGGACCCGTTCTGCCGCGCGATCCTCGCCCGCCACTGGCCAGGAGTGCCCCGCCATGACGACATCACATCCTTCCCCACCTGGTGGCACGCCCAGCCCAGGCCCCCGGTCCCGGTCGACCTGGTCTGTGCCGGGTTCCCCTGCCAGCCCGTCTCCGCCGCCGGCAAACGCCAAGCCCAAGCCGACCCGCGCTGGCTCTGGCCGCAGGTTGCCCGATGCGTTCGCCTACTACGACCCCGCCTGGTGCTCGTGGAGAACGTGCCAGGGCTCCTTGCTCAAGGCATGGGCGCGGTTCTTGGGGACCTGGCCGGCCTCGGGTATGACGCGCAGTGGGACTGCCTGGCGGCGGCCGATGTCGGCGCGCCGCACCTTCGCCGCCGCGTCTTCATCCTCGCCCACCCCGCCGCCGACCTGGCCGACCCCGACGGTGTCTCGATCAAGAAACCGCACCAGCCGCCGCCGGGCGGGCGGCCGGCACCACGACGGGATCACCCTGCTGGACGCGGTCAGGCTGTGGCCCACCCCGACGGCGGCCGACGCCCAGCGGCAGAGCCCGCGCTACCCGCGCGGCAACCAGACCCTCGTGGGGGCGGCGCGCTGGCCGACCCCCAAGGCCAGCGCCGCCCACCAGGGCCGCCCCCGACCCTCCGACCGTGGGGACCTCCAGGCGGCGGTGCGGTGGCCCACCCCTACAGCGGCCAACCCCAACGACCGCGAGGGCCTGGCGAGCTGGCGGCAGCGCCAGCGGCGGGAGCGGGCCAAGGGCCGCAACGGCAACGGCATGGGCACCCCGCTGGCGGTCGCGGTCAGGCTGTGGCCGACGCCGAAGGCCTCAGACGGCTCGGGCAAGGGCGGCACCAGCAGGGACCGGGGGCGCCGGTCGGACCTGCCCGACCGGATGGCCCAGGCGCAGGGCAACGCCACGCTGCTGAACCCGGCGTGGGTGGAGGCGCTGATGGGCCTCCCCGCGGGCTGGACCGCGCCGCCGGCGGGCTGGACGGCGCCCCGGGGTTCCCGGGCTGGCCGGCGCCGCCCGGCCACCCCCAGCACGACTGGGAGCCGCCCCGCACCATCGCCGGCCGCCAGCCCCACCGCACCCGCCGGCTCGCCGCGCTCGGCAACGCCGTCGTCCCCCAGGTCGCCCAGGTCGCCGGCCGCTGGGCCATAAGCGTCCTGGACCAGCTCGACCGTGGCCGGGCTGACCCGGCCTGGCCGCGCCTGGAAGGAGCCAAGCCGTGACCGCGCTCGGTGACGCCGCCTTGGCCTACGCCGCCGCTGGCTACCAGGTCTTCCCGCTGCGCGGCAAGCTCCCACGCGGCAACTGCCCAGCCTGCGAGTCCCGCTCGGCGCGCTACCGGCCCCACCGCCCGGCCGACTGCGAGCACGAGCTGTGCCACGGCCTGTACGCCGCCACCAGCGACCCCCAGCGCGTCGGGCGCTGGTGGACCAGGTGGCCGCAGGCCAACATCGGCGCCCGCGTCCCCCCAAGCCTGTTCGTGCTCGACATCGACCCCCGCCACCACGGCCACAAGCGCCTCGCCCAGCTCGAGGCCGAGCACGGCCCGCTGCCCCCAACCCGCGTCAGCCTGTCGGGCCGTGGTGACGGCGGCCAGCACCGCTGGTTCCTGCACCCCGGCGGCCCGCTGTCGGCCGCCCGGCTCGGCCAGGGCCTGGACGTCAAGACCCACGCCGGCTACGTGCTGCTGCCCCCAAGCCGCCACCCCGCCACCGGCAAGCCCTACGCCTGGGCCGAGCCCACCCTGGACCCCACGGCCGCGCCCGCCTGGCTGCGCCGCCTGCTCGCCCCACCTCCGGCCACCCCCGCGCCCCGGCGGCCCCTGCCACGGCCCCGCCACCAGGGCGAGAGCGTCGCCGAGCGGTTCAACACCACGACAAGCTGGGCACAGGTGCTCGGCCCGCACGGCTGGACCAGTCCCGACCCCGCCCCCGACGCCGACGGCGCCCGCTGGCGCCACCCCGGCGCCACCAACCCCAAGAGCGCCACCATCCGCCACGGCCTGCTGTTCGTCTACACCACCGCCACCCCGTTCCAGGCGACTGAGGCCGGCGCGCCCCACGGCTACAGCAAGTTCCGCGCCTGGGCCGTCCTCGAGCACGGCGGCGACCTGCGCGCCGCCGCCCGGGCACTCCACCACGAGGCGAGCAGGGCGTGAACGTGCCGCCCATCCCCCGGTCCACCCCCCAGGGCGCCGCGCTGCTGGCCGAGCTGCACGCCGCCCTGTGCCGCTACGTGGTCTTCCCCAGCCCCGAGGCCGCCGACGCGGTCTGCCTGTGGGTGGCCGCCAGCCACGCCCAGCCCGCCTGGGAGCACGCCCCCCGCCTGGCCGTGGTCTCGCCGTTGAAGCGCTGCGGCAAGAGCCGCCTGCTCGACGTGGTCGCCGAGACCTGCCACGCCCCGCTGATCACCGTCAACGCCACCATCGCCGCGGTGGTGCGCTCGATCGGGGAGGACCCGCCCACCCTCCTGGTGGACGAGGCCGACACGCTCTGGGGTACCCGCAAGCAGGCCGACGCCAACGAGGACCTGCGCGGCCTGCTCAACGCCGGCCACCAGCGCAACCGCCCCATGCTGCGCTGGGACATCACCACCCGCAGCCTCGACCAGCTCGACACCTTCGCCATGGCGCTGCTCGCCGCGATCGGCGAGCTGCCCGACACGATCATGGACCGCGCTGTCGTCATCCGGATGCGCCGCAGAGCGCCCGGCGAGCACGTCGACCCCTACCGCACCCGCCGCGACGCCCCACCCCTGCACGAGCTCCGCCAGCGGCTCGGCGCGTGGACCCGCACGCACCTGGACGAGCTACACCGCGCCACGCCAGAGATGCCGCTGGAGGACCGCGCCGCCGACACCTGGGAGCCCCTGGTCGCCATCGCCGACCTCGCCGGCGGTGACTGGCCGCAGCGCGCCCGCGACGCCGCAGCGACCATGACCGGCGCCGAAGCCCAGCATGAGGAGGACACCTCGGCCGGCGTGCGGCTGCTCGCCGACCTGCGCGCGGTCTTCGACGCCGCCGGTGCCGACGCGCTGTACACCACCAGCATCCTGGACGCGCTGCACAAGCTCGAGGACGCCCCCTGGGCCGACTGGTACGGCCACCCCCTGGCCAGCAAGGACCTCTCCAAGCTGCTGCGCCCCTTTGACGTGCGCCCAAAGGACGTGCGCGAGCCCGGCGGCGCCAACCGCAAGGGCTACACCCGCGCCGACCTGCACCAGCCGTGGGCACGCTATGTCCCGCGACACCCGCGACACCCGCGACACGACGACGAACCCGCAGCCCAGCCCGGCCGCGACCCTGTCGCGGATTCTGCCATGCCACCCGCGACACCCGCGACAACAGCGGGGCCTGTCGCGAGTGTCGCGGCAGGCCAATCCCCACCCGCGACCGGCCCGACCAGCAATGTCGCGGGTGTCGCGGGTGGCGCGGCAACCCCCAGCAGCAACGACGACGGCTGGCACTACAACCAGCCCATGGCCCCCTGCGAGGTCTGCGGCACCGACACCAGCAACCGCACACCCACCGGCAAACCACTCCACCTCCTGTGCGCCCAACCCGAGCACCAGTGAAAGGCAGCACCCATGGCCTCAGCAGGCATCCGCAAGACCCCCACCGGCCGCTACAAGGTCTGGTGGCGGCTGGACGACGGCAGCCAGGGCAGCAAGACGTTCGATAGTCGCGACCAGGCGCGCGCCTTCAAGCACGACCTACTCGCCGGCATAGCCCAGGGCACGTGGGTTGATCCACGTCGTAGCAGGCAGTTGTTCGGCGATTGGGCGCGAGAGTGGTGGGAGACGTGGTCGTCAGACCCCGACCGGAGCCCCACTACGCTGGAGTCCACCGAGGCCCGGCTCCGGCTTCACGTGCTGCCCCACTTCGAGCATCGGCAGCTTGGCGCCATCAGCGTGACGCTCGTCCGCCGCTGGCAGAACGAGCTGAAGGCAACGCGCGGGCGGCCTACGGTCATGGCGGCCCGCTCGATCCTGTACCGCATCCTCCAGGCTGCCGAAGACGAGCGCGTCATCGTCGCCAACCCGGTGCGGAAGGTCCCGGCGCCCAAGCCCGAGGTGGATCCCGATGAGGTCTTCGACGAAGCCGCACGCCGCGCGCTCACCCCGGAGGAGGCCGGGCAGCTCCTTGCCCGGTTCCCGATCGACTGGCGGGATCACGTGATCACCCTGCTGGGGACCGGGCTCCGGTTCGGTGAATTCGCCGGGCTCCGCCGCCGCCGTGTCCACCTCGACCGGGAGATCCCCGTCCTTCAGGTCGCCCCAATCCGCTACCAGGCAGGCAAGTTCGGCAGCGGGTTCAAGAGTCGCCCCAAGAGCCCGGCCGCCGTTCGCCCCGTCCCGCTCGCGCCCCAAGTGGTCGAGGCCATTCGCCGGCAATTGCCGACCGGCAACGACCCCGGCGACCTGGTCTTCACCGTCCCGGGCACTGACCGCCGGGCACTCTCGCGGCACCTCCTCAAGCACGTGTACCAGAAGGCCGCCGGCAAGCTCACCGACCCGGCCAGGGAGCTTCCCGCCACCGTCCGTCGTGTCCTGGACGCGCTTCGGGCCAAAGGCCCCCTGACGCCCGACCAGCTCGCTGAGCGATTCAGCGTGCCTGGCGGCCGGCTCCGCCTGGCGACCATCGCTGCGGCGCTGGACACGCTCAAGGCCGAAGGGCTCGCACATCTCGCGATCCACGGCGACGAACCGATGCGCTGGTCAGCCATGGAGACGGATGAGACCCGGCGGTTTGCGGACCTCGACCTTCACGGCCCCCACGACCTACGGCACACGTTCGCGACATGGCTGGAGGATGCCGGCATCCCCAGCCGGGTGATTGACGAGGTGATGGGCCACGCCGGAGGCCGACACCTTGAGCAGGGAAGCCGGATGGGGCGGGTCTATCGTGAGACCACCCCGGAGATGCTGACACGCGTGGTCACGGCGATCGAGACGCGTTTGGCCGTGGTGCTGGGCATCGCCGAGCGCGGGGTGGCCACGGGAAAACGGTAATTGAGGACGGGAGCTGATCAGTCGTCAGAATCGGGATCAACGTCCGGATGTGTCGACCTCGTTCCGAAGATCGTATCCCAGAGCCTGCCGGCCTGGTTGGCTGCAGCGCTTGCGACCAAATATGCGAGTGTTCCCGTGTTGAGAATTTCCCCTGTGGCCTCCGGGTGCTCAATTGACCACTGAATGACCTTCAGGAACACGAGCGTGGCGATGACGGTAATTACCAGCCTGCGCGCGACCGCCGAGTCTAGGTCCGACACCGCGGATTCGACGGCTTCGACGGCCTCTTGGACCACCGCGTCAGGGATCTCAGGGACGGCTGCCTCCGTACCTGCCGGGGCTTCTGGTGGCGCGCTGCGCACTTGTTCTAGCAGCCCGCTCGCCTGGTCGAGGGTCGGGGCGGAGAATCCCATGCGTAGCGATGGCCGGGCTTGCATGAGGCGAATGGTCTGGGCGATCTGGTCTTGTTGCTCGCGCCAGACCTCAAGCTGGGGTTGGAGTGCGGAGAAAGCTCTCGCCGTCTCTGACGCTCGTCTGATGGTCTCGCGGAAGGCATCGGACTGCCGCATAACCTCTGCCCATTGCCTCCGCTGAGCGGCGATGGCGTCGAGCCAGGGCGCCATGGCCCGCTGCTGCGCTGCGAGCTTTCGGAGGGCCTCTACCAGGGCTGGGTCCGGCCTCCAAGGCCAGTCCCCAGCGGCGCCCGTGACGGTTGCCATGCGGCAGGATACCGCCGGTTGACCTCGGTTTGCTGCCTGGCTGCTGCCCGAGTGAGGATCTGGGGCGCCGACGCGGACGGCAGGCCAAGCGTTCGTTCTGGCCACGCACAACGAGGCCCCCGGTGGTCTCTGGCTCGCGCTCTGCCTTCCCCTTACAGAGCGAGGGCTGTTGATCCCCGGAGGCCTCGCCGGGAGCACGATGGCATGCTCACCGCAAGCCGTCAACGCGGTCGTCTCCAAACCTGTGGACAGTGTTGGGGACAACTGGCCGTCGCTGTTGACCACCCCGTCCGGACTGTGGAAAACCAGGCGGCAGACTGGGGACAGCCCGGGGAACGGCGAAATTGGATCAGGCCGGTGACCTGCTAGCCCGGCGCCGCCGCCCCTGTGGACGGGAAAAAACTTCGTCGCGGGCGCATGGGATACTCGCCAGACCATGCCAAGCCCGCCTTCGCCTCCGGACGGCTCCCGCGGCAGCTCCTCGGCCAAGCCGGCGGTGCGGGTGGTCCGCAGCCCGCGCCGGCGCAAGACGGTGACCGCCTACCGTGACGGCGACACCGTGGTCGTGCTGCTGCCCGGCCGCATGAGCCGGCGCGAGGAAGCGCACTGGGTCGCGACCATGCTGCAGCGTCTGGAGCAGCGCGAGCGCCGGCGACAGCCCGGCGGTGACGAGGAACTGGAACGGCGTGCCCGGCTGCTCGCCGACCGCTACCTGGACGGCGCGGTCGAGCCGCGCTCGGTGCGCTGGGTCGGCAACATGCGCAGCCGCTACGGCTCCTGCACGCCGGAGGACGGCACCATCCGGCTGTCGGACCGGATCGCCCAGTACCCGGTCTGGGTGCGTGATTACGTGCTGGTCCACGAGCTGGCCCACCTCGCGGTGCCGGACCACTCCGCCGCGTTCTGGCGGCTGGTCGGCCGTTACCCGCTGGCCGAGCGCGCCCGCGGCTTTCTCATCGCCAAGGGGATGGAGGACGAGGGCCAACCCCAGAGCTAACCAGAGCTAACCAGAGCTAAGGACCCGCCGCCGAATAACTTGGCCACGTCGAGTGCTGCTTACCTCGGTGTGCCAGCACTGGAACGGCCAAGTTGTTTGCCGCCAGGCCCTAACCCTTGCCGCTCGGGGGCTTCTCGCCTTCCCCAGGCTCCCCACCATCGGTGGGTCCGTTGCTCTCGCCCGGCTCGGCGTCCTCGCCCTCGAGCAGGGCGCGCAGGCCCTCGTCCAGGCTGACCTCCGCGCCGCCGACCAAGCCCACCCGCTCGAGCCAGCGGCCGGGAACCGCCAGCTCCTCAGCGGCCGGCAGGAAATCCGGGTGCGCCCAGACCCGGTCGAGCCCGTCCACGTCGGTCGCGGCCAGCACCTCGCTGCAGAAGCGCTCGCCCCGCGCGGCGCTGGCCCGCTCCGGGTCGGCGCGCAGCAGGCGCGCGAACAAGGCCTGAGCGCCGTCCTCGTCGGCCATGCGGCCGCGGACCGCCGCCTCGATCGAGGCCAGGGCCGGCAGGCGCCCGGCGAGCACCCGGTTGGACAGCACCATGGCGTAGCCGCTCGTCAGCGCCAGGAGCACCTCGAGCCGGCCGGTGGCGGCCTGCAGCTCCGAGCTGGGCGGGCCCGTCAGGCTCTGGCCGCCCTCCAGCAGCTCCTGCAGGCTCTCTGGCGAGCTCAGGTCCTGCAGCCGGTCCATCAGGCCAGAGACGTCAGGCTCCGTGAGCCTGGCCATCTCGTCGATCAGGCGCTGCAGGTGCTCGGGCAGCCATCCGACCCCGGTCTGCAGCCGCTGGCGCAGGACGGCGTAACAGGCGAGCCAGAGCCGGAGCTGGTCGCGGGGGAGCCCGCTGGACTCCTCGAAGGCTCGGACGTTCTCGCTGAGGAACACCACCTTGCTCGGATCGCGGGCGGGCAGGGGCAGGTCGTACTGGCTGAGCACCAGGTGCGAGAGCTGGCCGACGACCGTGCCGACCTGGAGCCCGATCAGCAGGCCGCCGAGCCGCCCCACCATCTGGCCCATCTCGGCCGGCATGCCCGCGCCCGCACCCGGCCCCATCGCCTCGGCCATGCGGCGAGCGCTCGGCTCGACCAGCGGCGCGAAGCTGGGCAGCGCGGTCTCGGCCCAGTCGGGCCGGCTGGCGGGCTGCGCGGTGAGCGGACGGTCGGGACCGGGCAGGCTGCTGACCGGGTCGACCCAAAGCTCGGCTAGGCGCAGGTGGTCACCCCACGCGCGCTGCTCGCCCGGCTCCGGGGCGAACCTGGGGACCGGCAGCGCCGGCGCGGCGCCGAGCGTGTCCGCCCCGACCGCCGTGGCGACCGCGACCTGGCGGGCCAGCTCCCAGTTCACCGGTCCTGGCTCACCCGAAAGCAGCCGAGCGAACTCGCGGAACAGCGGAATGCGACTAAAGAAGTCGCCGCCTTCACCCGGTAGCTCGCTCATGCGCTCATGCTACTCGCCGAACCACTGCTACCTTCGCGCCCGGTCGGGGTAGCCTGAAGGCGAGAAGGCGGTCCCGGGTCGCGCTTTTCGGACATTCCTTCGAGCAGGGGGCGGACGATTGGCAGGACAGACGATTGCCCTGGTTGGGGCGCAGCATCCCGGGGCGGCTCGCCTTGCCCTGGCGCTCGAGGACGAGCCAGAGGTCGAGCGCGTCCTCGGCCTCGGACGGGGCGCGGTGCCCCTGCTCGGGCCGAAGTTCGAGCAGGTCGTGGCCGATCCCGGCGACGCGCGCTTCGACGCTGCCGTGGCAGAGGCCGACGCGCTGGTGCTGTTTCCCGTCATCGAGGTCGGCGACCGCGACGGGCGCGCCGTGCGCGAGCGGCTGGCCGGCGCGATCCGCCACGTCCTCGGAGCGGCCGGACGCGCGGGCAGCGTGGTGCTGTGGTCGAGCGGGGTGGTCTACGGGGCGCATCCCGACAATCCGGTGCCGCTGACGGAGGACTACCCGCCCCGGCCGAACTTCGACTTCGCCGCCGCGCGCGCCCTGGCGGGGGCCGAGCGGCTGGTGCTCGACGCGGGCACGGGCAGCCCAGAGGCGAGGCGGCTGGTGCTTCGCGCCGCCGCCATCTGGTCGCCCACCTGGGGAGGCTTTCTAGCGCGCATGCTGGTGGGCCCGGCGATCGTGGGGGTGCGCGGCTACGACCCGCCGGTGCAGAGCCTGGACCCGGACGACGCCGGCAGGGCACTGGCGCTGGCTGCGACTGGCCGGCTCGACGGCGGCATCTACAACGTCGCTCCCGACGACTGGGTGCCCGCGAGCCAGCTCGCCAAGCTGACCGGGCGGCGTCGCGTTGAGGTGCCGGAGGTCGCGGCCTTCCCCGCCGCCGACCGGCTCGCCTGGCTCGGCGTGGCCGGCACCAGCCCAGGCGAGCTGCACTACTACATGCATCCCTGGGTGCTCTCGAATGCCAAGCTGCGTGCGGCCGGCTGGGCGCCGACCCGCACGACCGCCGAGGCGCTGGCGGAGTCCGGACAGGCGCTGCCCGCGGGCGTGCGGATCGGCCGGGTACAGGTGCGGCGCAGTGACGTCCTGCGTGGCGCGGCCGCCGGCCTGGCCTTCGTGGCCGCCCTGGCCGCTCTCGCCCGCCGCGCGACGCGTGGGGCCAGGTCGTGAGCCGAGCCCTCGCGATCGACCTTGGCACGGCCAACACGCTCGTCTACGCCCGCGGTCGTGGCATCCAGCTGCGCCAGCCGACGGTCATCGCTCTCAACGAGAGCACCGGCGAGATCACCGCGCTCGGCGAAGAGGCCTATGCCATGATCGGGCGCACCCCCGGGCACATCGTGGCGGTGCGCCCGCTGCGCGGCGGCGCCATCTCCGACTTCGACACCACCGCCCGGCTCATCCGCCTGCTCCTGCAGCGCGTCAGCAAGGGGCCGATGGGCAGGCCCAAGGTCGTCGTGTGCGTCCCCTCCGCCATCACCCAGGTGGAGCGCAAAGCCGTCCAGGAGGCCGCCATGCACGCCGGCGCCAAGGTCGCCTATCTCATGGAGGAGCCGATGGCGGCGGCGATCGGCGCCGGGCTGCCGGTGCAGGAGGCGACCGGCAGCCTGATCGTCGACGTCGGCGGCGGCACCACCGAGGTGGCGTGCATCTGCCTCGGGGGCATCGTGGCCTCCAAGGCGCTCCGGGTCGCCGGCTTCGACCTGGACGCCGCCATCATCCAGCACGTGCGGCGCGACTACGCCATCGCCATCGGCGAGCGCACCGCCGAGAGAGTCAAGATCGGCATCGGCTCGGCGGTCGCGCAGCCCGGAGTGGAGGACAAGCTCGAGGTGCGCGGCCGGGAGCTGGCCACCGGGCTCCCCAAGACGATCCTGCTCACCGCCGGCGAGGTGCGCCAGGCGCTCGAGGAGGTGGTGTCGCAGATCGTGCAGGCGGTGCTCGACACCCTCGCCTCGTCGCCGCCCGAGCTGGCCAACGACGTGCTGGACAAGGGCATCTTCCTGACCGGCGGGTCGAGCCTGCTGCGCGGCCTGGCCGACCGCATCTCGCAGGAGGCCGACGTGGCGGTCCACTCGGTGGACACCCCGCTGGAGTGCGTCGCCCTCGGCGCGGGCCGGGTCATCGACGCCTTCGACGACCTCGGCCCGGTGTTCGTCGAGTCGCCACGGTACCTGTAGGAAGATGGAGGGCGACGGCGACGCCCGGGATGGAGGAGGTCGCGTGCGGCACCGGATCACCACCGGCCTGGGGGTCGTGGCGCTCGTCGCAGTGGTCGTGGCGCTGAACCTCTATCAGCTCCCGGTGGTCGCGCTGTCTCCCGGCCCCGCCGAGGACGTGCTCGGCCGGACCAAGGTCCAGGGCGGCGCCCGCGTCTACGACTCCACCGGCAAGCTCTACCTAACCTCGGTGGGGATCGACGACGACGTGCGCTTCTTCGAGGCGATCCTGGACCTGGCCAACCGCGACGTGCAGCTGCGCCCGCGCAGCGCCGTCTACCCGGAGGGCGAGAGCACCCAGCAGGTGAACCAGCAGAACGCCGCCGACATGGACGAGTCGAAGCTGCTCGCCACGGTGGTCGCACTGCGCCTGGCCGGCCACAAGGTCGATCCTGCCGGGGTGGAGGTCGTCGAGGTGCGCCGGGGCGCTCCCGCGGACGGCAAGCTGCGGCCCGGCGACCGGCTCGAGCGCGCCGATGGCCGCCCGGTCGCCAGCATCCAGCAGCTCCAGGCGCTCATCCGCGGGCACCGGCCCGGCGATATCCTCGCTCTGGGGGTCAAGCGCGGCGACGCGGCCGTGCCGGTCCGGGTCTCTGTCGGGCTCGACGAGGGCCAGCCGCGCATCGGGGTGGTGCTGCGCGAGGTGTACGGCCACCTGCCGGTCCAGGTGAGCATCGACACCGAGAACATCGGCGGGCCTTCGGCCGGGCTGATGTTCTCGCTGTCGATCTACGACAAGCTCACCCCTGGCGACCTGACCGGCGGCCGCAGGATCGCCGGCACCGGCCAGATCACCGAGGACGGCTCGGTGCTGCCGATCGGCGGGATCGTCGAGAAGCTGGTCGGGGCCAGGCGCCAGGGCGCCACCGTGTTCCTGCTGCCGCGCGGCAATTGCGACGAGGCCCGCGTCCACCCGCCAAAGGGACTGCAGCTGGTGCCGGTCTCCAACGCCCGCGAGGCGGTCGCCTTCCTCGAGTCCAAGCCCGGCGGCCCGCCCCCGCCGCACTGTTAGGTCCGCCCCCGCGGAGCCCTGTGGGCAACGACCCTCGTTGCCTCTGCTCCCGTGCTAGGGTCTGCTGAAGTGGCCAGCCGATCTGGAGGCGCCTGGCCAACAGTGGTGCGCGTTCAACCGGCGCAAACCTAAGTGAAAGGCCCGTCGTGTGGTAGCAGCCCGTCGCGTGGTAGCAGCCCGTCGCCCCCCTCGCCGCTGGACGCTCGCGATCCTGCTGCTGGCGTTCGTCGTGCTGGCCGCGGTCGGAAGCCTGTCGAGCTTCTACACCGACCTTCTATGGTTCCGTGAGGTCGACAAGACCAGCGTGTTCTGGGGTCAGATCCGTGCCAAGGTGACCCTCGGCCTGTTCGCCGGCGTGGGCACCGGCCTGATCGTCGGGGTCAACCTGTGGCTGGTGGAGCGGCTCGCGCCCCGCTACGGTCCAGCGGTGGTCGGCCGGCCACAGATCGAGCGGGTCCAGCAGGTGCTCGGGCCCTACCTGCGTCCACTGCGGCTCGGCATTTCAGCCTTCATCGGCCTGGTGGTGGGCCTGTCGGCCTCCGGCTCATGGCAGAGCTTCCTGCTGTGGCGCAACGCCGTGCCCTTCGGGGACCGCGACGCGCAGTTCCATCGGGACATCGGCTTCTACGTCTTCGAGCTGCCCTTCCTGCGCTCGATCTTCGGCTGGCTGTTCACCAGCCTGGTGCTGGCCCTGGTGCTCTCCGCGGCCGCGCACTACCTGCTCGGCGGCATCCGGCCGCAGGCACCGTCGAACCGCATCGCCGGGCCGACCCAGTCGCACCTCACCGTCCTGCTCGGCCTGATCGTCGCCCTGAAGGCGTGGGGCTACTGGCTGAACAAGTACGAGCTGGTCTTCTCGACCAGGGGCGCGGTCACGGGCGCGACCTACACCGACGTCAAGGCCCAGCTGCCAGCGCTCGAGGTGCTGTTCTGGGTGGCGCTGATCTGCGCGCTGCTGTTCTTCTGGGGTGTCCGCAGCCGTGGCATCGCCGTGCCGCTGTTCAGCATCGTGCTGCTGTTCGGCGTGTCGATCATCATCGGCGGGATCATCCCAACGGTGTTCCAGCGCTTCAGGGTCGCGCCGCAGGAGCTGCAGCGCGAGCGCGACTACATCCAGCGCAACATCGACGCCAGCCGCAAGGCATTCGACCTCGGCGGGGTCCAGGTCCGCTCGTTCGCCGACAAACCAGACCTGACCGCGGCGGACGTGAGCGCCAACCGCGTCACGGTGGACAACATCCGGCTGTGGGACCCGGAGGTGCTGCAGCCCGCGATCCGCAACCTCCAGGCGATCGCCCAGTACTACTCCTTCAGCGACGTGGACGTTGACCGCTACCCGGTGGACGGCCAGTTGCGCCAGGTGATGATCTCGGTCCGAGAGGTCGACCCGAGCCAGCTGGCCCAGGCCGCCAGGACCTGGCAGAACCTGCACCTGGCGTACACGCACGGCTACGGGGTGGTCGCGACCCAGGTGAACACCGCGGCCAGGCAGGGCCAGCCGGACTTCATCGTGTCCGATTTCGACCAGGCTCGGGCCAAGATCCCGGTGACGCAGCCGCAGGTCTACTTCGGCGAGCCGCCCGAGGCGGGTCCCGACTTCGTGGTGGTGGACACCAAGCAGCCGGAGGTGGACAGGCCGACGGCCGGCGGCGGCCAGCAGACCACGAGTTACAACGGCGACGGTGGCATCCAGCTGTCCAGCTTCGGGCGCCGGCTCGCCTTCGCGCTGCGCTTCCGCGACATCAACCTGCTGATCTCGGGCAACCTGACGTCGCAGTCGCGGCTGATGTTCAACCGCGACATCCGCGACCGTGTCGAGAAGGTTGCCCCCTTCCTGCAGTGGGACGGCGACCCCTACGCAGTGGTGGTCAACGGGCGCATCATGTACGTCCGCGACGGCTACACCGTCAGCAGCCACTACCCCTACGTGCAGCGGATCGACCTGGGCGACGCGGCGCGGCACGACAACTCCAGCGCGCAGGGTGTGCACGGCACCGGTAATTACATCCGCAACTCCGTCAAGGCCGTCGTCGACGCCTACACCGGCAAGGTGACGCTGTACGCCTTCGACGAGTCGGACCCCATCCTCAAGGCGTGGCGCAAGGCGTTCCCCGACCTGTTCGCGCCCAAGGCGGCGATCCCCGAGGCGCTCTCTGAGCACCTGCGCTACCCGGAGGACATGTTCTCCATCCAGACCGACCGCTACACGCTCTACCACCTGACCAAGGCCGAGGACCTGTACTCGCGCAAGGACCTCTGGGCGCTGCCGGAGGACCGCTCCGGCGAGATCCGGTCGCAGCAGCAGAGCCAGAGCAGCCCTGTCGCCTCGCTGGCGCCGGCCGCCAACCCCGCCAAGATGCGGCCCTACTACCTGCTCACCAGCCTGCCGGGGCAGCAGGGCTCGAAGTTCGTGCTGGTGATGCCGTTCACCCCGAACAACAAGCAGAACATGCTCGGCTACATGGCGGCGAGCTCGGACCCGAACGACTACGGCCAGCTCACGCTGGTCGGCTTGGACCCGTCCCGGACTATCGACGGGCCGACTCAGGTGAACGCGAGGATCCTGGCGAACCCGAAGATCGCCTCGGACCTCTCGCTGCTGAACCAGCAGGGATCGCAGGTGATCCTGGGGAATCTTCTGATCGTGCCGGTCAAGGACTCGCTGCTGTACGTGCAGCCGATCTTCGTGCGCTCGACCGCCGCCGGGACGGCGCCGGGGGCCACCAGCGGGTCCACCACCATCCCGCTGCTCGAGAAGGTGGCGGTGGTGCTCAGCACCAACGTGGGCTACGCGGATACCCTCTCGGACGCGATCGCCCAGGTGGTGGGCGCCCAGGCGCCGGCGCCGCAGCAGCCACCGCCGCAGCAGCCACCGCCGCAGCCACCGGCGGGGTCGTCCAGAAACGTCCAGCAGCTCCTGCAGCAGGCGAACCGCGAGTACAACCTGGCCAACCAGGCGCTGCAGAAGAGCGACCTGGCCGCCTACCAGGAGCACGTGAACGCCATGGCCAGACTGCTCGACCAGGCGCTCAGCGCAAGCCGGGGCCGGCCGCCGGCTTCGACGTCCCCGGGGCGCTGAGCAGGGCCGCAAAGCCTTTGCGGGGCCTGCTCTCACTGTGCTACCGTGCGCCAGCAACGACGCGGGGTGGAGCAGTCTGGTAGCTCGCTGGGCTCATAACCCAGAGGTCGAGGGTTCAAATCCCTCCCCCGCCACCAAGCTCACCAGGGTCTTCGCCCCTCACCTCCTCTCCGGAGTGGGGGGCGTCGCCCGTTTGGCAGCAGAAGGCGTGGCAGTTGGGGTTTAGCAAGCCACAGGCGAGCAACCTGTATCGGCGAAGGTCAATTGAAGGCGTCGGCGTCCGCCCGCCGTCCCCCAACCGATCGGGGCGGAAAGGAAGCGAATCCTATGCAGGCTCATCACCAGATGAAGCGAGCGGGGATCCGGGAGAATGGGGCGGAAGAGTGGTCCTGCCGGAGCTGCGGTCGGCGCCTACTTCTGCGATGGTCGCCCCAGTACCAGAAGCTCGTGCTCGAACCGGGCGACGAACACGCGACCCACACCGGCGCCACGGCCGGCGTGCAGCTTGGCCCGCTCGAGGTTGTCGCGCCCATCGATCCTCCCGCCGGCCCCGGATTGGACTGGCGGCGGTGGCTGGCCGACAACGGCATCGACTGGGACGGACCGGCCGCCTGACCACGCTTAGCGGAGCGGCACCACGGTCGGCCGGTTAGATACGTGCTGACGGCCAGGCTCGGGACGGACCTCCAGAACGGCGTTCTCGAGCAGCGCGACGACGTGCTCATCGGCGCCGTCCAGCCGCAGGGCGGCCTCCAGCCGGTACGTCCCGGCCGGTAGGCCCTTGCACTGCACGACTGCGTCGAACCTACCGTGGGCATCCGCATCCACCGTCCCCGTCGCCTCGCCGACCACCTGCCGCGAGGGTTGGCCGAGCCGCTTCGCGACCACCGTGGCCTGGTAGTCGAGTCTGCCCTCACGGGCCAGCCCGAGCTGCGCGAGGACGACCGGGAGCCGCAGCGTGAACGGCGTGTTCTCGCTGGGCATCCCCCCGCCGGAACCAGCCGGTGAAGGCACCGCCGCGAGTTGGCGGACACGATGCCCGGCAGGGGCCGACTCGGCGGCCACCGGGCCGGGAGGCGCCGTCGGCTCGCTCGGGCCGGCTTGGAGCTCCACGGAGCGAGCTTCCGGCTCCTCAGCCGCAGGCTGCTGCTCTGGGGCGTGGGGCGCGAGGCCGGCGTGCTCCTCGAGAAAGCCCGCCAGTTCTTGCTCGGCGATACGCCAGTTGGTCCAACTGGCGGTCTCGGCGCGGTCCTCCTGGGCGTGACCGGCCTGCGTGTACACATGCTCAGCACGGACGTAGCGGACGGTGCCGTCCTGGTTCAGCAACACCTCCACCGTGAACGTCTCGGAGCGTTGGCGGTTCCGCTCGATCGGCCTCGGCTCCTCCCCGGCGGCCAGCTCCCGTGCTCGGGCCTGCCACTCCCGGACGGTCCGCTCTGACTTGGCGGCGATTCCGGCCAGCTCGTCGGTCGGGCGGTCGGCGAGGTCGTTGAGCGTCCGAACCCCTGACTCGCGGAGCGCGCGCTCCGTCGCCGTTCCGATGCCGGCGATCCGCCGCAGGTCGGTGGCTTCCTCTCTGTCCATCGAGTCCCTCCCTGGGGCGTGCCGAACGTGCTGGACGGCGCCCGCGAGCGCCCGGCATTCCGTCGTGCGCGCCGTCGGCCGCCCGACGCGGCTGCTAAGGCGTGACCTGGATGGCCGGGCTCTCGGTGAAGCCGGTGATCGGCCACGGGATCGGCTCGCGGATCGGTCCAATCTTGAAGGTGACGACCGATGAGAGCCGGTACACGCCAGGCCTGAGGGTGTTGGCCGGGACCTCGTACGTGGTTTGCGTACCAGCCGCGCCCTTGTCGTTGTAGGTGGCCTGCCCGGCGACGGTGTTGCCAGTGGTCGTGCCCAGCGTTCCCTCGCCCCCGCTGCCGATGCTCTCGTAGTAGTAGACGACCTGGAAATGAAGGTATCCGAGCAGAAATGCCGACAGCCCGGTGACCGTGAACTCCATCGCGACCGAGAACTTCAGGTCCTCGTCGACGATCAGATTCGAGGGTTGGGTGTTGGGGTCGAGGACGATGATGGCCGCTGCGGTGCCGAGCTCGGTATCCGGCTGTCCTGGCATTGCGCCGCTCCTCTCGCGTCGCTGGTCGACGTCGCGGCAGTTGTACCGGGTCGCGCTTAACGGCTGTCGTCTGGCCGCTTAATGGAGCGCTTGGGACGAAATTAATCCTGGTCAGACAGCCTGGTGCGAGCGGATCTGGTCCCTGAGGACGACCGTGGACGGGTCCGGATCGACGGTCAGCTCGGCTTGGAGCGCGTCGGCGCATACCTGATACTGGCGTAGCGCCAGGTGGGTCTGGCCTTGGCGGCTGAAGCAGCGCATCAGGCGGCGGTGGGCGTCCTCCCGGCACGGGTCACGCTGGACGATTACCTTGCAGAGGGTGATGCAGGATCCATATTGGCCCTGGGCGAAGTACAGGTGGCTGAGCCGGTCGAGCGTGTCCAGGTAGAGCACCCGTAGGCGTTCCCTGGTCAGCACCGGCCAATCCTCGTAGGGGTCGTCAGCGAGGAAGTCGCCCTGGTAGAGTGCGGTGGCCAGCTCATACTCGGCGACCGCCGCGGCCAGCTCGCCAGCCGCCTCGAGCCGGCGCCCGCCTTCGACATGTCGCTCGAACTCGTCCACGTCGACCCAGAGCTCGAGCCCCGCGTCGAGCCGGTAGGCTCCTGCCTCCAGCACGACGACCGGGACGCTGGACGCCGCCCGCAAGGCCCGGCGGAGCCCGTGGATGGCGACGTTCAAGCTGTTGCGGGCCGCCTCCGGCGCCGAATCCGGCCAGAACACCTCCATCATCTGCTCTCGCGTCGGCCGAGGCCGGCGATGGGTAACCAGGTACTTGAACAGCTCCCGTGCCCGCCGACTAAGCCAGTCCGCGACCGCCACGTCGTCGAGGCTGACCATGAACTGACCGAGGAGGTGGACGGCTAGCAGTGGACCGGCCGGCTGCGGTTGCGGAGGCAGGCTGGATCTGGCAGGCGGCCGGGCGGCGAGAGCCAGGAGATGGTTGTCCGTGGCTGGCCGCTCGGGCGGTCGCGGTGCCGGGGCAGCCGTCTGCCGGCGGGTCTGCGCTGGGGAACGGAGCCGATGCCACCAGTGGGCACCGTCGAGCGCTGCCACGGTTGGCGCCGGTGGATCAGGTGTCGGGACCTTGAACGCCAGCGGCGTTCCCGACCAGCCGTAGGCGTCGAGTAGTCCGCCAGCCCGTTTGAGCCCGCCGCCGAGATGCTCGGCGACACGGGTGGAGGCCTCCCGCTCGGCGGCCTGGAGGGCATTCCACGCCTCCCAGTGCCGATTGCGCTCCCGTCGCAGCTGCGCCAGGTGGGCGCCAAGGCGCTCCGCCTCTAGCACGAGGTCGACCATGGCCGGCTCACCGATCCGGGAGGCGATTGTGGCCGCCCGGTTCAGGTGGGCTAGTCCGCTGTCCAGGTCCTCGGCGGCCATGGCCACGCAGGCGAGCTGCCACGATGCCCATACCTGCTGATGGTCGATGCCCGAGGCATCGGCAAGGGCGCTGGCCGACCCGGCCCGCGCCTGGGCGCGGGCAAGGTCCTGGCGCCTGGCGGCCAGGACGCTCTCCGCCAGCATGCTGCTGCAGGCGCGGGCCGGGTCGGAGCGGGCCGCGAACATTGAGGCAGCCCTGGAGAAGTCCCGCTCGGCGTCCTTCACTCGCCCGTTGGCCGCCGCGAGCTCGGCCTGATTGTAGAGAAGTCGCGGTTCGGCACCGAGGATGCCGGCCGGCAGGCGAGCAAGCCAATCGCTCAGCGATTCCCATTGGCCAAGGTCAACGAGACGGTCGGCCTCGCCGGCCAGGGCCCGGCCAGCGCAGGTCGGGTCGCGCAGTTCCAGGTAGAGAGGGATGGCCCGTTCGGCGACGCCCCGGTCGACAAGATAATCGGCCGCCCGATGAAGCACGTCAGGGCCGGGCAGCCGGCTCGGGGCCAGCACCGACGATAGTGGATCGCGCCAGATCGTGCGGACCCGGGACCAGTCGCCGGCCAGCGACTGCAGCCAAGGGCCTGGCGGCAGAAGAGTCTTCCCCAGGACTGCCTCGGTCAGCGTTGGATGACTGTACTCCAGCCGTAGGGTCAGGCTGACGGCACGGCGTGCGTCGGTGCCGATCATCTGCAGCCAGGCGCGAGCCAGGGCGGCGAGCAGGTCCTGTGCGCGGCGGGCGCGACGGACCGCCCGTTCGACCACGGTCGCGCCCAGGAGGGCGGACGCCTCCCAGACGCCAGCCAGGGCGGCGGCGCCACCACGGCAGAGCGTGGCGGCACGCAGGGCCGACTCGCGCTCGAGGACGGGAACGTTTCGCTGCAGCAGCTGCTGGACGTGAACTGCGCTCAGACGCAGGTCGCGGGTGGACCGGCGAACAACGCTGGTGGGCAGGGCGGCCAGCGGCAGCTCCTCATGGCTCATGAGGACGCAGGCGGTATCGAGGTCGAGCGCGGGCAGGAGCGTGCCGCCGAGCAGGGCGAGCGTACGGTGAGCCCGACCGAGATGGTGGGCGTGCTCGAGTACAAGCGCGGCAGGTCGGGGCATCACCTCCGCGAGCTCGGCGGCGAGCCGGCCGAACAACGGCGGCCAGCCCATGACTGATCCCGGTCGACGCCGCATCAACTCAAGGGTCGACAGGCCGAAACCGGGGTGCTGGTGCTGGACGGCGGAGAGGACCGACAGCAGGAATGTGCCCGGATCGCGATCTTCGGGCTCGAGCCGGATCCAGTACGTCTGGCGGCCCTGCTATCGGAGCGCATCGGAGAGCCCCTCCGCAAGCAGATAGCCGGGAGGCGCGGTGAACAGCGTGATGCCGCCCGCCGCCGCCCGATCGAACGTCCAGTGCGCTGCGGCGGAGTTAGACTCTCTGGGAGCCGCCGACTTCGCGATGAACGGCATCGTCCCCCCCTGCCGTTCTCCCTACCGTCCCGTCAGCTCATCCGTCCGATCCGGGTGCTCGGGCATAGATATCCCATGACACTTCACGCCGATCTGGCGGTGATGTCAACCTTTAGCTGGAAAATACGATCCTGCGGTTCCTGGGAGAACGCGCCCTGAGTGACGACCCATCCTTGATGATCGTCCACCACCTGAGCCGTCAGGGCGCGTGCAGATCCAGTTGGTACAGCGAGCCCGACTCCCAGCGGCCGAGTTCCTGTGGCCGGCTGCCGGGCACGGGGATGGGACCCGGTACGAAGGTTGCGAGCACACCCTGGAGAGTCTGCCCTTCCGCCCGGTCGACCACGACGTAGAGCCGGCGGCTCCGGAGCAGGCCCGAGCCAGGGTGGGCCATGAAACGGTCAGGCGGGATGCCTTCGCGGTCCAGATAGTAGGCGAGTGGCTCGTTGGCGGGGAGCGCCGCCACGATCGCATCGCCGTGACCGAGCCGGTCGCGCAGGATTGCCGCCATCGGAGCCGCGGCGCGCAGAGTGCCGGTCTCCGGTGAGCGCAGCACTCCGCGCGACGCAACGGTCGTGACCGCCAGTGCGGCGAGCAGCGCCGCGGCCGCGAGCGGCGCCCCAAGGGCTCTGCCGCGGCGTGGCAGCAGCACGGCCAGGCCGGCTGCGGCGGTGCCGAACGTCATCGGGAACAGGAACAGCCATACCCTGGTGAACGGTATGACCCGCTGGACCAGCACGAGCCCGGCACACCAGACCAGGGTGACTGGCAGCAGCGGCACTTGCTGGGCGCCAAGACGTCGGTGACGAGCTAGGCCGAGGGCCACACCGGCGAGCAGGAGGAGGACCAAGGCTTGGGGTGCGTCCCGTATGGCCAGGTGCCAGGTTGCGGTGAGCGAGCTGGGCAGGCGATGGAACAGCTCTTGTCGGCCAAGCGGCGCGACGAACCGGTTGCCGACCACCGCGTGCACGCCCCAGCCGCGCAGCACTGGCAGGTACAACACGACGGTGAGACCACCTGCTGCGACGAGCGTGAGCGCGAGTCCTAGAAGGAAGCGCGCTCTGCCGCAGGGCGGGCGCCGGACGAGTGTCTCCAGACCGAGCCAGGCTGTGACCGCGCCGACCGAGAACAGCGCCGCGGGGATGGTCCACAGACCCAGCGCGATGAGGATGGCGAAGCCCGCCCACCCGAGCGGCGTGGCACGGCGGAGCAGGGCTGTGCCGACACCGACCAGGAGCGCGCAATCAAGCGCCACGAGCACGTAGCCGCGGGCGTTGGTGGAGAACTCGACCAGCGGCGAGGAGCCGGCAACCAGCCCGGCGGTGAGCATGCCCGCCGCCCCCGGGTACATCCCGCGGACGGCCCACCACCAAGCGGGCACGAGCGCGACGCCAGCGGTATAGGCAGGCAGCCGTATGGACCATGGGTGGTTGCCGAGCACCGTAGTGGTCGCATGGACCAGCAGCGTGTGGAACAGGTGGTTGTTCGGATAATCGTAGCGGGCGAGTCCCTTCGCGAGTGGCTGCGAAGCGTACGCCAGATAGGTGAACGCCTCGTCGTAGCGCATGGGCTGGGACAGATAGCGAGCTCGAAGCGCCACGCCCGCCAGTGTCAGCAACGCCACGACCGCCAGCTCCGCCTGATCGGGGCCTGCGTGACGATCACGTTGCGTCACCGCTGCGTCGAACGCTTCACGCAGCTCACGCGCTGCGCTCATGCCTACCGTCCGTCACTGTCCAGGTCTCCTCGGTCGCTGCCTCCACGCCAGCCGTACGTCTGGCATGCGGGACCCGACAAGGTAAACAGATGGGCGCGAGACAGGCGCGGCTTGTGGGGCGGCGGCTGACGCTCAGGAGGTAGACAGGCCAGACCGAAGGGGACTCGAGTCCTTTGGCCCGAGGGTCGAATCCCTCCCCGCCATCAAGGCAACAGGGGGCCCCCGGTTCACGGGAGCCCCTGTGCTGTGCGAGGGATCAGCAGGCCCACTGGTCGTGGCGGAGCTGGTAGGCGAAGTGGGCGACGGCGGCGCGGCGGCGCGCGGAGTCGGCCCGCCGGCAGATGGTGGCGTAGGCGGCGAGCACGGCGCCGAGGCGGGTGTCGTCGCCGGTCCTGGCGGCCGGGTTCTCGCTCTCGAGGGCGTTGCATACGCGCTTGCCCAGCTCGATGCGCTCGACCGCGGGCGTGACCGCAGGCGTCGTCGTTTCCCGTGCCGGCTCCAGCTCGCCCCGGGAGCGTTGCATGGTGATCATCGCGCTTCCTCCTCGGGCCGGCGCGAGACGCTGCCGAGTGGCCGACCCGGGAAGAGGATCGCGCGGGCCCCTAACCGATCGCTCACGAGGTTACGTTCTAGAATGAAACGCTGGCGATTCAGGGACTCGAGAGTGAGGTCGAGTGGGTCCACGTGGCATCGCCGGGTCGACCGCGACCCAGATCGCCGCGAGCGTCGAGCTGGCCGTGCGGCAGGGGCGGCTGGGGCCGGGGGAGCGGCTGCCGACCATCCGCAGGCTGGCAGGCGAGCTGGGCGTCAGCCCGGCCACGGTGGCGGCCGCCTACGCGCGACTGCGCACCAGGGGGATGGTGACGGCGCGGGGGCGCGGCGGCACGGTGGTTGCCTCGCGCCCGCCGCTGCCGCTGCAGCAGGCGGCGCCGCCTCCCGGCGTCCGCGACCTGACCAGCGGCTACGGTGACCCGGCCCTGCTGCCGCCGCTGGAGGAGGCGCTCGCCCGTGTGGACCGGCGCCACCACCTGTACGGCGAGGACCCGGTGCTGCCCGACCTCGCCGGCCTGGCGGCTGGGCTGCTGCGCTCCGAGGGCGTCCCGGCCGGCCCGCTGGCGGTGGTCAGCGGGGCGCTCGACGGGGTCGAGCGCATCATCCAGGCGCACCTGCGGCCCGGCGACCGGGTGGCGCTGGAGGACCCCGGCTACCCACCCACGCTGGACCTGGTGCGAGCGCTCGGTCTCGAGACCGAGCCGGTCCCCGTCGACGACGACGGCCTCGACCCGGCCGCGCTCGACGCGGCCCTCGGGCGTGGTGCGGCGGCGGTGATCGCTTCGCTCCGCGCCCAGAACCCGACCGGCGCGGCCGTGAGCAGCCACCGCCTGAACGCGCTACGCGAGGTGCTCGACCAGCATCCGGACGCGCTGCTGGTCACCGACGACCACGCCGGGCCCGTGGCCGGGCCGCCGGGAGCCACCCTCGCCGCTCCCGGACGCCTCCGCTGGGCGCACGTGCTGTCGGTCTCCAAGTGGCTCGGGCCCGACCTGCGCGTGGCGGTGCTCGCCGGGGACACCACCACGGTGGCGAGAGTGCAGGGCCGCCAGCTCCTAGGTCCCGGCTGGGTGAGCCACGTGCTGCAGGGCCTGGTGGTGGCGCTGTGGTCGGCGCCGGGCACGCCGGCGCTGCTGGAGCGGGCACGGCAGACCTACGCCCACCGTCGCGGGGCGCTGCTGGAGGCCCTGGCCACCCGCGGCATCGCCGCGCACGGGCGCTCCGGCATGAACCTGTGGGTGCCGGTCGCCGGCGAGAGTGGGGTGGTGCAGCAGCTGCTCGCCGCCGGCTGGGCGGTCCGCGCCGGCGAGCCCTTCCGCCTGCGCAGCGGCCCGGGCGTACGGGTGACGGCCTCGACTCTCGAGCCCGACGAGGCCGAGCGGCTCGCCGACGATCTCGGCGCCGCGCTGGCGCCGCGGCGCCGAACCCAGCTCGCCTGACCCCGCCGGCTCCCCATCACACGCTTTCCGTCGGCGTTTATCCCTTTCGCGCAGCGGGCACGCATATTGACACGGGTGGCCGGGCCCGCTGCGGCGCCCCGGGCCGTCCACAGAGCGAGTCAAGGAGCTGAAGATGATCGCCAACGTCATCGCCCTGCTGCTCATGGGGCTCATCGTCGGCGTGGTGGCCAAGTTCCTGGTGCCTGGGCGCGATCCGGGCGGCGTGGTGATCACTGCGATCATCGGCGTGGCCGGCGCCCTGCTCGGCGGCTTCCTTGCGACCGAGGTCCTCAACCGGTCAGGCACCATCGGCTTCAACCTCTACACCTTCGTGGTCGGCGTCGTGGGCGCCGTGATCCTGCTGCTGCTGTATCACGGCCTCAACGGGAACCTGCGCCGGCGCGGCGTGTACCGCTCCCGCGCGCGCTCCACAAGCCGTTACCGGCGCCGCCGCCGACTGATCTGACGGGCGCCCGGAGAGGCGCTCCACGCGGAGGCCGCTCCACGCGGAGGCCGCTCCACGCGGAGGCCGCGCCGCCCACCCGGCGCCACGCACAAGTGGGCCTGGGCGACTACCGTGTGCTCGTATGGTGGGTAAGCCGCGCGCCTCCGAGGCCTTCGTGGCCGGCATGGCAGCCATGCTCCTGGCCGTCGCCGTGCTCGGCGCGGCCCACCTGGTACAGGCCGGCGTGCCATTCCCGCCCCTCGGCCTGGCGCAGCGCCTTCTCGAGCTGGTGCCGGGCCCGGTGGCGGTCTTCTTCATAGAGCATCTCGGGCACTGGGCGCTGCGACTGTTCGCCGGCGGCTTCACGGTCGGCAGCGTGCTCGCCGGCGGGCTCGTCGGGCTCCTGGTCGTCAGGCGCCCGCCGGCGCAGTGGCAGATCACCACTTGGGTCTCGGCGGCTGTGCTGGCGGCGATCGCGCTCGGCGGTTACCACTCCGCGCCGGGAGCGCCGTCGCTCACCACCTACGGTGCGCTGGTGGCGCTCGCCGCCGTCGTGTTCGCCCTGTCGCTGGGGCGGGCGCTCGACCGCCTGTGGCGGCAGGACGCCGTGCCCCCGCGGGCTCGTGGCCTCGGCCGCACCCGCCGAGAGGTGCTGCGGGCCGGGCTGGGCGCGGTGGGCCTGCTCGCCGCCGGGCTGGTGCTGCACCAGCTCACCGGCGGTCTCGGCGACCGCGGCGGCAAGCCGCTGGTGCGGCCAGCGGGCGCCGGCCCGCTCCGTCGCGTCGCGCCGCCGCCGGAGAGCGCGGGGGACCGCGCCTTCCAGGCGATCCCGGGCCTGACCCCGGAGATCACCCGCAACAGCCGCCACTACGTGGTCGACCAGTCGATCATCGACCCGGACGTGGACCCGGCCTCCTGGCACCTGCGCATCGACGGGCTGGTGGCCAGGCCGCTGACGCTTGGTTACGAAGAGCTGCTCGCGCTGCCGGCGATCGAGCAGTACGTGACCATGCAATGCATCTCCAACCCGGTCGGCGGCAACCTGGTGAGCACCGCCAAGTGGACCGGCGTGCCGCTCCCCGCCCTGCTGCAGCGGGCCGGCGGGGTGGGTGACCGGGCGGTCCGCGTGGTGTTCCACGCCGTCGGCGGCTACACCGACTCCCTGCTGATGGCCATGGCGCTGGACAAGGCCACGATCGTCGCGTATGGCATGAATGACAGCACCCTCCCGCGCGCCCACGGCTACCCGGTCCGCATCATCGCCCCCGGCATCTACGGCATGAAGAGCGTCAAGTGGCTCCAGCGCATCGAGGTGGTCGACTACGACTACCGCGGCTACTGGGAGCGCTCGGCCGGCTGGGACAATGTCGCCGTCATCAAGACCGCCAGCCGCATCGACGTCCCCCAGGAGCTGGCGGCGGTGAAGGGCCAAGCAACGGTCGCGGGGCTGGCCTGGGCGGGGGAGCGCGGCATCCGCAGCGTCGAGGTCTCCTTCGACGACGGAAGGAGCTGGGCGCCGGCGACGCTGCGCCGGGAGCTGGCGCGTGCCACTTGGCGGCAGTGGCGCCTGCCGTGGACCCCGAGCGCCACGGGCAGGACCACGATCCAGGTCCGCGCCGTCGACGGCCTCGGCAGGCCGCAAATCGCCACGCCGGCGCCGCCGAGCCCCGCCGGCGCGACGGGCTATGACCAGGTCCAGCTGGTCGTCGGCGGCACCTGAGCAGGGGCTTCGCGCTGGAGCGGGAATGCACGGGCCCATTCGGCTGTTGCTAACTTGGAACGTCCCCAATTTCCACTGAGGTCACCGCTTGCAAGTTTCTGCGTATCCAGAGGCCGGGGTTGTCCACCGGGACCCGACCCACCGGGGCACCCCCTCGGGGTTCCCCGGACCCCTCCGGCCCTCGGGGTTCCCCGGACCCCTCCGGGCATGGCCCTGCTATCCTGCGCAGGAGTGGGCGCCCGACCGGCGTCAGCCACTACGTCATCGACCTCCTAGCTCGCCGGTCCGGGCGGTGGCGTTGCCGTTGTCACAGCTGGACCGACTGGAAGGACCCTGGTTGAGACCAACAACTGGAGAGGTCGGCCAGCAGGAGAGCCGGCCGCCTGACCAGTCCAGCTCCAGCCGCGCTCCCGCCGAGGAGACTCCGGAGGAGCGCCAGCGTCGCTTCGTCGAATCCGCGATCCCGCTGCTCGATACCATCTACGCGGGCGCCCTGCGCCTGACCCGGAACCCGGCCGACGCCGAGGACCTCGTCCAGGAGACCTTCCTGCGCGCCTACAACGCGTTCCACCAGTTCGAGCCGGGAACCAACCTGAAGGCGTGGCTGTACCGGATCCTCACCAACGCCTACATCAACACCTACCGGAAGCAACAGCGCGAGCCACAGTCGGTGTCGACCGACGACGTCGACGATTTCTCGCTCTACCAGCGCATCGCCAATGCCAACGCCGGGTCGGAGTCGCCGGAGGAGACGCTGCTTGAGCGCATCCCCGAGGAGGAGGTGCGTCAGGCGCTCGACTCGCTGCCCGAGCAGTTCCGGATGGCCGTGCTGCTGGCCGACGTCGAAGGCTTCTCCTACAAGGAGATCGCGGACATCATGGGGACCTCGATCGGCACCGTGATGTCCCGCCTGCACCGGGGGCGGCGGCAGCTTCAAAAGAGGCTGTGGGAGTTCGCCGCCGAGCGGGGGTTGCTCGAGGAGGGACAGGAATGGGTTCGCCCGAAGTAGACGGTTGCGACTGCGACGGGGTGCGGCGCCACCTCTGGCTCTACCTCGACAAAGAGAGCGACCAGCCGACCTGTGCCGAGCTCGAGGCGCACCTCGAGGACTGCGAGTACTGCCGGCGCATGGTCGAGTTCGACCAGCGCTTCAAGCAGCTCGTGCGCCGTTGCGCCGACGCCGAGCCGATCTCGCCCTCCGTGGTCGAGACCCTCCGGTCCCGGGTGGAGGCGGTCATCCGGATCCGTCAGGCTCGCTCGACCTGATCCCGGCGGCCCGCTCTCGCCCCGGGCTCCCGTCCTTTTGACCCCTTTTTGATGCGCGCCCGCGTATAGATGTGGCGAGGATGGGGGAATCGTCTCCATGATTGCCCGGTTCCTCGTGACATGCGGGTCCCATCGTCGACGATGGGAAGGACGGTGAAACACTCGATGCGGTCGGAGAACGTGAAAGGCCACCGGCCAGGGAACGATCCGCCCCCCTCCAAGGTGGAGCGGGTCGGTCGCGTATGCCGGGAGCCTGAATGCGACACCAGGCTGTCGATGTACAACAAGAGCGGCTTCTGCTGGCAGCACCAGCCGCTAGTCTTCCCGAACTACCGTGGCAAGCGCCTCGCGAGCTCGTAGCTCGCGAGGCGCTTGCCACACGGGGGCGCCAGCGCCCCCCGCATTCCCCCCAATGAGGTGCGACTTCGCCGCGTTGAAATGCATTGAAGCCCGGGGCGTTAGCCCGGACCTCTTCAGGGGGGTTTGCGGGGGGCGCCAGTGCCCCCCGCATCGAAGTCCGTCAGGACTTCGTCTTCTGGAAGATGCCGTCGATCTCGCCGATCAGGTCCAGCAGCTTCTGGGCGTCGGCGGGGTCCACCGAGTGCTTGGCCTCGCCCGCCTGCTTGGTCGCGCGCCAGAACAGGTCGTGCAGGTTCGGGAACTGCTCGAGGTGCTGTGGCTTGAAGTAGTCGGTCCACAGGACCCAGAGATGGTGCTTGACCAGCTCGCCGCGCTGCTCCTTGATGATGATGGCGCGTTCGCGGTAGACCGGGTCGTCGCTGGCATGGTACTTCTCGATGATCTTGGCAACCGACTCGGCCTCGATCCGGGCTTGAGCCGGGTCGTACACGCCGCACGGCAGGTCGCAGTGGGCGTATACGACTCGGTCCGGTGACAGCCATGCGGTCAAGCGCTTGACCATCATTGGCATCGTCCCTTTCCGTTCTCGGCGTGTGGGCGCGTTCGACGGTACCACCGCGTCCCGCGGCCCGGCACGGCATCATCTGCACATGAGTTTTCACATGAGGTCGAACGTGAGGGCAGGAACGCGCCGGGCCGCGTGGTGGATCGGGGGGGTCGCGGGAGCCGGACTGGCGCTCGCGGTCGGCCTGGCCGGGCGCACTCTCCGGCGCGCCCGGCTGGAGCCGATGCTGGTGCGCGGGGAGAGCATGCGCCCGACGCTGGTGCCCGGGCAGCGGATCGCGGTGGGGCCGCTGGCCGAGCCGCCGGGTCGCGGCATGGTCGTGGTGGTGCGCCGGCCCGACCGCGAGGGGCTCGAGGTCGTCAAGCGCGTGGTAGGGCTCCCGGGGGAGCGGGTGCGCCTGGTCACCGGCCGGCTCGAGGTGGACGGCCGTGAGGTCCCAGAGCCCTATCTCGCCCGCGGCGCTGCCGCGGCACGGCAGCCTGCGGCGGCGGGCGCCGTCGAGCTGGACGTGCTGCTCGGCGAGGCCGAGTATCTGGTGCTGGGCGACCACCGGGACGCCAGCAGCGACGGCCGTGCCTTCGGCCCGGTCCGCGCCTCCGACCTCGTTGGCTCCGTGCGCTTCGCCTACTGGCCCCCACGCCGCCTGGCACCGACTTGCGAGTAACATTTCGCACGTCCTGAACGACAAGAGAGGGGTCGGGGTTGCTTGTCGTCGTCGCCGGCGGGGCCGGGTTTCTCGGCGCCAGCCTTGTCGACCGGCTCCAGGCCGAGGGCGACGAGATCGTCGTGGTCGACGACCTCTCGCACGGGAACCTGGCCAACCTGACCGAGGCGCGCCGGCGGGGGGGCGTCCGCTTCCACCGGATGGACGTGACCCAGGGCGGCCTGGCGGTGCTCGCCGAGCGCATCCGCGCCGACGCCTGGGTCCACCTGGCCATGTCCTCGGACCCCGTGCGCGCCTGGGACCAGCCCTCGAGCGACGGCCGCCTGCTGGTGACCGGCGTGGTCGAGGTCCTGCAGGCGGCCGCCTCCAGCCGGTCGAAGGTAGTGCTGGCGTCGTCCGGCGCCTACCTGTACCCTGACCAGCTCAGCGGGCTCACCAAGCCCGACGACCGGCCTCGGCCGGTGCACCCGCTCGGCGCCGGCCGTCTCGCGCTGGAGGCCTACGCCAGCGCCTTCGCCGCTCGCGGGCTGGAGGTGGCGGTGCTGGTGCTCGGCACGGTCTACGGCCCCAGGCAGGACGCCCTGGGCCCGAGCCTGGTCAGCCGGGCGGCATGGTCCATGCTGCAGGGCCGCGCGCCGCGGGTCGAGGGCGATGGCCGCCAGGAGCGCGACTACCTGTTCGTCGACGACGCGGTCGACGCACTGGCCCGCGCGGTGCACACCGACGTCACCGGGCGGGTGCTGATCGGCACTGGCGCGTCCACCTCGGTCCTGGACGTGGTCGAGCAGCTCGCGGCGCGCATCGGCTGGTCCGGCGAGCCGGAGTGGGCGCCCGGACGTGGGGGCGACCCGCGACGATGCGCTCTCGATCCAGCCAAGGCCGGCAAGGTGCTCGGCTGGCAACCGTGGACGCGGCTCGACGAGGGGCTGCCCATCACGGTGGACTGGCTGAGGGCAAGGCTGCCGGGGAGGACACGCTGATACCATTGGCTTGTCCCCGGCCGGAGCCTCTCGGACTGGTCATCGAAACCGCCGCTGACCTGCATATCTGCAGGAATGCTCTAGGGAATGTGCAGTAGGTAGCAGGCGGGCCGAAACAGCCCAACCGGGCTATGGCAGGCTCACGGACCGGTACCAATAATCGCCCTGTTCGTACTGCTCAAAGCAGGTCGACCGACAGGGCCGTCTCCGCCGCACGTCCCAACTGTCGTCGTCGTGCGAACGTCCGGTCCATTTCCGGATCGCCTGGGAGGAGATGGTCAGGTGGTCCGGACGCGAGAAGGGACGCATGGTGCCCGTTCCCCGAAAGGCGAAGATCGAGGCTCCTGCCTACCTGCGCACCGCAGAGGTGGCCGACATCCTGCACGTGTCTCCCAAGACCGTGTCGCGCTGGGCGAAGGAGGGCAAGCTGCCCTTCCTGAAGACGCTCGGCGGGCACCGCCGCTACCCGGAGGAGAGGATCCGCGCCCTGGCCGACGACCTGCGGGAGGAGGTCGTCTCCTGACACCGGCTCGGCCCCGTCCCTGATCGTCAGTCCGCCCACGTCGACCAGGGGACCGTCCTGGCCCGGGGGGCGTCGTGGGCGGCGCCGTTCTCGCCGCTCCCCCTCCACCCGATCATCAGCGCCTGCACCAGCAGGAACAGCCCTGCCAGCTCAGCGACGTCGCCGAAGCTCACCACCGTGCGGAGCGGCCGCACGGCGAGCTGGTCGCCGAGCAGCGCCAGTCGGGTGCCCGGCCCGTCGATGACGTGCTTTGCGTCGGGCCGGTGGGGGAGCGGGCGCTCGAGCGTGGTCCCCGCCCTGGTGAGGGTCTGCGCGGACACCGGCACGCCGAAGTTCAGCACCAGGACCAGCAGGTTGGCGAGCAGGCCGAGCGCCAGCAGCGGCATCCCGGGGAGCTGGCCGTTGGCGCGGACCACGCCGAGCAGGCCGGCCAGCGCCAGGAACAGCAGGACGGCACCGGCGCCGCGCGGGATGCCGACCGAGCGCAGCGCGAGCGAGCCGACCACGGCCTGCAGCGCGAGCAGCACCAGCGCGAGCGTCCTGGCGTGCACCTTGGCCTCCAGCAGCGAGCGCGGCTTGCCTCCCCGGAGCATGCCGGCGCCCACGCCGGCCAGTCCGGCCAGGACGAAAAGCACCAGAGTGCCCATGTCTACTCCACGATCCCGTGCTTGAGGGCGACGGCGACCGCTCGGGTGCGGTCGGAGACGCCGAGCTTGGTGAAGATCCGCTCGAGGTAGGTCTTGACCGTCTGCGGCGAGATGTGGAGGGCGTCGGCCACCTCTCGGTTGGTCGAGCCGTAGACGATCATCTGCAGCACCTCGACCTCCCGGGCCGACAGCGTCGACACGCTCTGCTCGCCCCTGGTGAGCTGGCGGATCTCCTCGATGAACTGGCGGGTGAGGTTGGGGTGGATCACCGCGCTGCCCTGCGCCGCCAAGTGGACCGCCCTGCCCAGCTCGCGGGCGTCGATGTCCTTCAGCAGGTAGCCGACCGCGCCGGCCTGGATCGCCTCGCCGACCCGCGCCTGCGTCTCCTCGACCGTCAGGATCACCACCCGGGTGCTCGGCACGGCGCGTACGATCTCCCGGGTGGCTCTGATGCCGCCGAGTCGCGGCATGCGCACGTCCATCAGCACGACGTCGGGCCTGACCGAGGCCGCGAGGCTGACGGCCTCCTGACCGTCCATGGCCTCGGCCACGACCTTGAGCTTGGGATCCATGGCCAAGGCGGCCTTGATCCCGTCCCGGGTCAGAGGATGGTCGTCAGCCACTAGAATGCGAACGACGTCGCCCATGCGCTCCTTCGGAGGTCCACGTGCTTCATGCCGCCGGAGCGGCGCCACGTCCCCGGAATCCGGCTCACCTCACTGGTTCCGGCGCCGACGCGGATCGTACCGCTTCCACTGGATGGAAGGAACAGTCCAATCCGGTCGAGCGTCTCAGAATAAGTAATCGGGCCTGGCGCACGGCCAGGCCCGGGCTTCTCGACCCCAGCCCCGGCGGCCACCTGTCGAGGTCGCCGCACGAGTCCGGGATCGCGTCAGGCGATGCGCACCCGCCGCCGCTGCCCGCGGCGCAGTGCCCGCCGCTCCTCCTCGGACAGCCCGCCCCACACACCGGCGTCCTGGGCGGTCTCGAGCGCCCAGTGCAGGCAGTCCTGACGAACCGGGCAGAGCGCGCAGATGGCCTTGGCCGCCTGCACCTGGGCCTCGGCGGGCCCGGTGGTGCCGACCGGGAAGAAGAGCTCTGGGTCTACGTCACGGCAGCGGGCACGATGGCGCCAATCCATATTGACAATCCTCGCTTTCTCGTGCAAAGCCCTGGGGGAAGGGCAAGTGCTCGAAGGTTCGTGACGGGGTCCATTCCCGCGGCCCGTCCACGTAAGAGCGGCGTGAGTCTAGGACAGCCAAAGGGCAAATGGAAGGTCCCAATTCTCGCTCGACTGGATGAATCCATGGCAAAGGGCGCCCATCGGTGGCCTGACCGGCACCGTTTCCGTCCCCACCAGGCGGGTGCCAGACCCGCGGAGCCCAGCCGAACGGTGCAAATTGGGCCCACCGGTCCGTAGTCTGGACGACGAATTGTCGTGGGCACCGGTTTCTTGTCGTGAGAACTACGCAGTCAGAAGTTGTGATGCGCGAAACGTCGTGACGAGCGGCTTTGCGCGGTCCCGCGGACCGGTCCACTCACCCGGGATGCGCTCGGGCACTGGTCACCCATAGAGTCCATAACGTCGATCTGTCCGTCGGGCATCGGGCCCGCCGACGCGGAGGTGAACGGTCCTGCTGCGCATTCTCGGGCATCGCGGCGCCCGCATGGTGGCGCCCGAGAACACCCTGCCCAGTTTCCAGGCGGCCATCGCCGCCGGCGCCGCCGGCGTCGAGCTGGACATCCGCCAGACCGCTGACCAGGCGCTCGTCTGCCTGCACGACGCCGGCCTGGGACGGACCACCAACGGCCGCGGGCCGGTGCGCGAGCGCACCCTCGCGGAGGTGCGCCAGCTCGACGCCGGCGCCTGGTTCACCGGCAACGGCGACGCGCCCTACCGCGGCAGGCAGGTCAGGGTGCCGACCCTGACCGAGGCACTCGACGCGCTGCCGCCCGCTGCGCTGGTCGACGTCGAGGTGAAGTTCAGGGGCGTTGGCGAGGACGGGCCGGCGCGCGTGGCCGAGCTGCTCGCCGAGACGCTGGCGGGCCGGCCCGACCATGACCGCATCATGGTCTCGTCGTTCTCCCGGAAGCTCGTGGCGGCGGCCGTGCCGCTGCTGGAGGGCGTCCGGGTGGGCCTGGTCGCCTCGGCGCTGCTGCCGCTCGGGCGCTCGGTGCGTGCGGCCGAGGCCTGCGGCTGCTCGCTGCTCGCCGTCCAGACGGCCGCCTACTTCGGCCCCCTGGCCAGGGCGGCCTGTAGCCGCGCCCGCGCGGCCGGCCTCCTGCTAGCGGCCTGGACCGTGGACGAGCCCGAGACCGCCCGCCGCTTGGTCGACCTCGGCGTCGAGGTCATCGTCACCGACAGGCCCGCACTCTTGGCCGCCGAATTTCGCGGCAAGGAGTAATCGATCGACGAGCCCGCCGCAGGCGGGCACCAAGCCTTGGGGGGGTCGCGGGGGCCGGGGCATCAGCCGCCCCGTCAGAAGTCCGCCGCGGGCGGGCACCAAGCCTTTGGGGGGGTCGCGGGGACAGAGCCCCCCGCGTGTGGCGGAGCCACCACCGTGAGCGCGCCTGGCAGGCGCTCGAAGGCGACGCGAGTGTGGTCGCCCAGGTATTCGCCGTCGAGCTGGAAGGCCAGTGGCACGTCGGACTCCAGCACGAAGCGCTCCTCGTCGTGGATGACCGGGAAGCGCGGATGGGCTCTTCGCGGGCGCTGCGAGAGCATGCCGGTGAGCGCCCGTGTGATCGCCGCCGCCGACATCGTCTGGCCCACCAGCACGTCCAGCCCGCCCTCCCAGCTGGCCAGCGGCGTCGGCCGGAACGGCCGCCTTCCCAGGTAGGTGAAGGGGTCGCCATTGGAGACCAGAGCGAAGAAGCCAGTCAGCGACGGGCGTCCGTCGGCGCGCTGGACCTTCAGGTGGGGCCGCTCACGATCGTAGTTCAGGAACAGTGTCTTCAGCCCGACCGCGACGTAGGTGTGGTCGCCGTAGAGCTGCTTGGCGCGGCGCCGGCGCTCGACCTCGCGCACGATCGCGCCGTCGAGGCCGAGCCCGGCGCCGAAAGCGAAGGCGCGCCCGTCGGCGCTGCCAAGCGAGATCCGCCGTGCCGTGCCGGCTTGGAGCAGCTCCAGCAGCCGGGCGGTGGCCCGCGGGGTGTCGCTCGGCAGGCCGAGACCGCGGGCGAACACGTTGGTCTTGCCGCCGCCGGCGAGGCCGAGCGGGACCTTGGCGGCGAGCAGGCCGTTCACCACCTCGTTGACGGTGCCGTCACCGCCGAGCACGACCACCAGCTCGGCGCCGTCGTCGACGGCGCGCCGGGTCAGCTCGGTCGCCTGGCCGGTGTGGCTGGTGAGATAGGTCCGGACCTTGTGCTCTGCGCTGAGCGCCCGGCTCACGTGCGCACGCCGCCGCTCCGAAACTCTGGTCGCGTGCGGGTTGCAGATCAGCGCCACCAGCATGGCTATTCCGTATCGTCGCGGAGCAGGCGGTCGCGCAGCATGACGAGGGTGCGGTTGAGCAGCCGGGAGACGTGCATCTGCGAGATACCGAGCCGCTCGGCGATCTGGGACTGCGTCAGCCCGCGGAAGAACCGCAGGTACAGGATGCGCCGCTCGCGCTCGGGCAGCTCGGCGATGATGGGGCCGAGGGCGGCCCGGTACTCCAGCGTCTCCAGAGTCTCGTCCTCGACGCCAATGTGGTCGCTGACCGACGGCGTGTCCTCGCCGCCGCTGGGCGCGTCGAGCGATACCACCGCGTAGGCGTTGGAGGTGTCGAGGCCCTCGAGCACCTCCTCCTCGGACAGGTGCATGCGCTCGGCGATCTCGCCGACGGTGGGGGAGCGGCCGATCTCCTGCGACAGCTCGGCGACCGCCTTGGTGAGCGAGAGGTTCAGCTCCTGCAGGCGCCGCGGCACGCGCACCGCCCAGCCCTTGTCGCGGAAATGGCGCTTGAGCTCGCCGACGATCGTGGGGGTGGCGTAGGTCGAGAATTCGACCGCCCGGTCCAGGTCGAAGCGGTCGATCGCCTTCAGCAGCCCGATGGTCCCCACCTGGATGAGGTCCTCCAGCGGCTCGCCGCGGTTGCGGAAGCGGCGCGCCAGGTACTCCACGAGCGGCAGGTGGATGCCCACGAGCTCCTCGCGCAGAGAGGCATCGCCGGTATCCGCAAAGCGCTGGAACAGCTCCCTGGCGTGCGCCCGGTCCACCCCCCGCCCTCCCGGCTCGGCGCGCTGGTCTTGCTCCACGTCCTCGAGGAAAGCGCTGGTGTCGGACGGCAGCTCCGTCACCTCTGGCCGCCGTGCTTGCGAAAGCGGAGCGCAAGCCGTCCCGCCTCAGCCTTCTCGACGACCTCGTCGGTCATCGCACTGAGGATCTGCCAGGCGAAGGTGTCGCGCTCGAGTGGACCACTCCGGTCGGTGGAGTCCACCGAGACTTCCACGAAGAGCCCGTCCTCCTCCATGCGGTAGACCACCCGGATGGTCTCGGCGCTGCCACGCCTGGCCATGAGCTGCGTGCACGCCTCGTCGACGGCGATACGGAGATCGTCGATCTCGTCGTAGGTGAAGCGGAGCTGGGCAGCCAGCCCCGTGGCCGCGGCTCGGGCCACCGCAAGGTACGCCCCTGACGCGGGGATCTCGAGGTGCACGGTCGAAGTGGCCATAGCGTCGTCGCTCGGTATCTGACGGGACAGTTCCGTCTAAGGTACAGACTGCGGGGGGGCTCCGCCCCCCCGCATGCCCCCCCAAAGGGCTCGGGGTCCGCCGGCGGCGGACGATCTTGGTTCAGATGGCGGGCGAGCTTCGCTCGCCGCATGCCCCCCCAAAGGGCTCGGGGTCCGCCGGCGGCGGACGATCTTGGTTCAGATGGCGGGCGAGCTTCGCTCGCCGCATGCCCCCCAAAGGGCTCGGGGTCCGCCGGCGGCGGACGATCTTGGTTCAGACGGCGGGCGAGCTTCGCTCGCCGCGGGGCCGGCCGCTGTCACTCGACCGCGATCTGCCAGGTGAAGGCGACCAGGAAGACGGCGAGCGCGGGCGCGGGTCGCGCAAATCGATCTGAAAAGGTAGAGCCATGGGCGGCGCGGCGGCGCGCCGGCGCGGCTTCACCGGCTGATGACCGACTGGCCGGCGGGCTCAGGCCGAGGCCGTCTCCGTCTTCGCGCCGCGCCGGCGGCCGGGGCTGGCTGCCTTGGTGGTGCTGCCAGGCTTGCGCCCCCGCTTTTTCAGGATCTTGCCCACGCCGTCGATCCTCAGGTCCCGGTAGTTCTTCCCAGAGATGTCGAGGACCTGGGTCGAGCCGTCAGGGTGCTTGACCTGAAGCTGATAAACCTCTCCCTGGGGAATCTCGGTTTGATCGATGTCCGAGACGTACATCGTGATCGTCTTGGTGCCCATCGGACTCCTTTCACCACGTAGCGGGTGCTCAAGAAACCCCCCGCGGCCCCGGATTTGAGGCAAGAGTAACCACGCGCGCCAGCGTTGGCAACACGGGTCGGCAAATTCTCCTTCAGAGTATTTCTGCGGACTGCATCCGGCTGCCTCGTCGTGGCGGTCCCGAAGGGCGCGACAGGCCGCGCGGGAGGTTGTCTCGCCGCAAACGCGGGGCGCCGGCGATGCCGGCGCGAGCCAATGACGTGGGACCGGAAAGACACGTCAGGCGGGTGTCTCAAGATGACTCACGTAACGGCGGAGCGGTCGTCGGCGCCTTCGCCGCGGGAGCCCGTGAGCCATGTTCGAGACCATTTGACAAGTGTTGCCCAGGTCAGACCAATTGCGCTGATCGCTGGAGTCTCCGGCACGCCGTTGGGCTGGTCAGTAGGGCCGCCGGCGCAGCCGGCGGCCCTACCACACGTCCCGCTCGCGGAAATGTCGAGGGCACCGGGCCGCGCGGGGTGGAGGTGATCCCGTGCCTGGAAACAACCACAGCGGTGTCAGCCCGCGCCAGTGACGGGCCGCCGCTGGGCGCAGCGGGCCGAATTCACTCGGCGGCCTGTCCGAAAGGGGGCGCAACCTTTCACCTTTCACCGCGGCCATCAACGACCCCTTTCCGGGCGCTCCAGGCCACTGTCGCGACACTCCACCGGGCGCTGCGCGGCCGCCTTCGCACACGCTATCCCGAGCGCAATCCCAGCCCACGCCGGCCAGCCGGAACGGGCTCGGTGAAACTGGCCCCCGGGAGGGCCGGGCGAATACGTCGCCATCCTGCGAGCGGCGCAAAAGCGCGCAGCAGCGCTGAAGCGGGCAGCCCGGCGGCGCCGGTACCATCCCGAGCATGACCGATGACCGCCCCCGGCCTCCTCTCGATCTCAGCGGTGCGCCGCTCAGCGGTGCGCCGGTCGGCGCCGCGCCACTCGAGCTGGGCCGCAGGGTCACCCTCTACGTGTGTGGCATCACGCCCTACGACGCTGCCCATCTCGGTCACGCCTTCACCTATTCCGTCTTCGACACCCTGGTCCGCTTCCTGCGCGCCCGCGGCCACGAGGTCGTCTACTGCCAGAACGTCACCGACGTGGACGACGACCTGCTGCGGCGGGCGGCCCGCAACGGTGAGGACTATCTGGAGCTGGCGCGCCGCGAGACCGCCGCGTACCTGCATGACATGGACGCGCTGAACATCGCCCGGCCGACCTGGTTCCCGAAGGCGACAAAGGAGATCCCGGCCATGCTCGAGCTGGCGACCCAGCTGCAGGCGGCGGGCCACCTCTACGAGGTCGACGGCACCTTGTTCTTCGACGTCAGCACCTACCCCGGGTTCGGTAGCCTCTCGGGGCTGGATGAGGAGACGCAGCGCAAGCTGCTCGCCGAGCGCGGCGGCGACCCGGAGGACCCGCACAAGCGCCATCCGCTCGACTTCGTGGTGTGGCAGCGCAGCACCCCGAGGGAGCCGTCGTGGGAGAGCCCGTGGGGCCCGGGACGGCCCGGCTGGCACCTGGAGTGCTCGGCGATGAGCCGCCGCTACCTGGGCGTCACCATCGACCTGCACGGCGGCGGCGCCGACCTGCTCTACCCGCACCACGAGTCCGAGCGCGCGCAGTCCGAATCAGTCAACGGCGTGCCGTTCGTGCGCCGCTGGCTGCACGCCGGGATGGTGCGTCACGGCGGCGAGAAGATGTCCAAGTCGCTGGGCAACCTGGTGTTCGTCCGCGACCTGGCGCGCGAGCACGAGCCGGCCGCGGTGCGGCTGGCCCTGCTGGCCCACCACTACCGCAGCGCCTGGGAGCTCGACCCTGGCGAGCTGAAGGAGGCGGCCGAGCGGCTCGACACCTGGCGGCGGGCTGCCCACCGCGCCGGCCTCGGCTCACCCCTGCCGGAGTCCGTCGACGCCGCGCTCGCGCACGACCTCGACACTCCTGCCTCCCTGGTCGCGGTCGACGCGCTCGCTGCCCGGCGCGACGGCGGCGCCGTGCGCGCCGCGGCCGCGGTCCTCGGCGTGAGGCTGGAGCCCACCGGATAGCGCCCCAGCGGCCGCCCACTGACCCCACTAGGGAGAAGGCGCGCTATCCTGCGCGTATGCGTGGAGATCGAGTAGAGGTGCTGGTGGACACCGGGCACGAGGTGCGCGGGTTCGACATCGTCGCGACCCGTGACGGTCGCCGCGTCGAGGTGAACACCCGCCGCAACCTCATCGAGGTGTCCGAGGTCACCCGTACCGGCCAGCCGGTCCGCACGGCCCGCTTTCTCGCCAGCCGCGTGGTCGCGATCGTCGAGCACCCCGCCCTGGACAGCGCCCGCTCCCGCGAGCCCATCGCCCCAACCGAGCCCTCCTCCGCCACCGCCTCTTCTTGATCCCGTTGATCCCGGTCTGCTGAGGGCTTCCGCGGGTGGATCCGTGGCTCAGGTGGAGCTGGGGATGCGACCAGACTCGAGGCGCTTGGCGAGGGCGTTGAGGACGTTCCGCTTGGCCTCCTCGGGCCAGGCGTAGGCCTTGCGGGCCTCGTACGCCTGCTTGACGTCGTTGCGCCTGGTGATGATCTCGTCCATCAATGGGCGCCGCAGCAGCGCCTCGACGATCTCGTCGTCGGTCAGGTCGAGCACAGCCGCCTCGACGGCAGCCTTGGTCGAGTTGGTCTGCTGCCTGCTGCCTGCTGCTGCTGCTGCTGCCATTCGGTCCTCCTGTGATTGCGTCAAGCGATGCTAGCAGCCGCGGTCTCTATCCATGTGGGGGAGCTCGCTCCCCCCACGGCCCCCCAAGAGCGGCTGTGCCATGGTTGCTGTGAGCTGGCAAGCGCCGGCCGGTCCTCCTGGTTGCGTGGCGCGTGGTCGCTGTGAGCTGGCAAGCCGGCGCCTCAGGCCGGAAGGCGGGAGCGGAGGGCCTCGATGTCGGCGCGGTGCTCCCGGACGCCACCGGGGGTCTCGCAGATGGCCGGGGCACTGGCCGCCTCGATCACGGCGACGATCGCGTCGATGCCGATCTGGCCGGCGCCGAGGTTCTCGTGCCGGTCGCGGCCGGACCCGGCGGGGTCCTTGGAGTCGTTGGCGTGCACCAGATCGACCCGGCCGGTGATCGACTCGACCCGCTCCACGATGCCGTCCAGGCGCTCGCCGGCCGCGTGTGCGTGGCAGGTGTCGAGGCAGAAGCCGAGACCGAGGTCGCCGACGTGCTCCCATAGTCGCGCAAGCATGTCCAGCCGCCGCGCCATGGCGTGATCGCCGCCGGCAGTGTTCTCCAGCAGCAGGGGCACCGGCGACTCCAGCTGCTCCAGCGCTTTGCGCCAGCGCAGGAAGCCCTGCTCCTCGTCGTCGTCCGCGGTCACGTGGCCACCGTGGACGATCACCGCGGTCGCCCCGACCGCCGCCGCGGCGCGGCAGGTGTCGGCGAGCAGCTTGCGCGACGGGATTCGGATGCGGTTGTTGCCCGAGGCCAGGTTCATGACATAGGGCGCGTGCACGTACCTGTCGATCGGCGCCGCGGCCAGCTCGACGGCGTCCGGGGCGAGCGGGGGGATCTTCCAGTCCTGCGGGTCGCCGACGAAGAACTGCACGCAATCGGCGCCACGCTCGGCTGCCTGCTCGAACGTGGCCTCACGGCCGAGATGGATGCCGATCTTCACCATGGTCGGACTCTACCAGCCGGTCCCCACACGTGACCGGGCCGGTCACGACTGCTTATGCTTCGGTGGAAGCGGTGGCTTCTACGTCAACATCCACAATGCCGGCCTCCCGGCCGGCGCCGTGCGAGGACAGCTCCACCGGGCAGCCGACCCATGCCCAGCCGTGAGGGGAGGGGAAGGCCTGGCGGGTCGGCTCCCTGCCGGGCCTTCCCCTCCCCGGGGCCGGACCACGATCAGCGTTGGTTGTCCATAGGCCCCGCGAGTGCTTCACGCTATGCCGAACGCCTGCAGGGCCACGCCAGCCCTCGCATGGCCTCAGCGTGGCCGTAGGGCCTGCCCATCTCCTGGAAGATGCTCAGGCTCTGCTGATGGCAAGCCTGCGCGTCGGCATGCCGCCCCTGCCGCTGGTAGACGAGGCCGATGTAGGCCAGGCTCTCGACCTGGGCGGCGCGATTGCCCAGCTCGCGGGAGATGGTCAGACCCTCCCGCAGGCAGGCCAGCGCCTGGTCGTACTGTCCGAGCCGATAATGGGCAAGGCCGAGGTTTTCGAGGTAGATGGCCTGGGCGTCGCGGTGGCCGAGCTCCCGGAAGATGGCCAGGCCCTGCTGGTGGCAGGCCAGCGCCTCCGGGTGCCGTCCCTGCGACTGGTGGGCGAGGCCGAGTCGGTCCAGATCGAGGCCCTGGCCGTGGCGGTCGCCGAGCTCCCGGTAGATGGCCAGGCTCTCGCGGAGACGGGTCGACGCCTGGTCATACCGTTCCTGCAGCAAGTGGATGATGCCGAGGTTGCCCAGGCTGGTGGCCTGGCCGTAGGCGTCACCCAGCTCGCGGAAGATGGTCAGGCCCTCCTGCAGGCAGGCGAGGGCCTGGTCGCACCGTCCCTGCACCCCGTACGCGCCTCCGAGATCGTTGTAGGCCTGGGCCTCGGCGGCCCGGTCGCTCATCTGACGCGCGACCTCCAGGGCGGTCTGGTCGACCGACATCCAGTCCTGCCAGTAGCCACGGATCCAGAAGAACTCGAACAGGGCCTGGGCGAGCTGGACGGCAACTACGCCGGGCACGTCATTGGTGGTTGCGGCCTGCCCGACGGCGGCCACCAGGTTGGCGCGCTCTGCCTCCAGCCACGCCAGCGCCGCAGCCGTGTCCGCGAAGCGCAGCCCGCCCTGTGTCCAGCGCTCGTCAGCCCGCGACAGGCGATAATCGCCGGGACGCAGCAGCGCGAACGTGTGCCAGGCGGTGGCCGCGTAGAAACCGAAAGCTCGGGTAAGCGCGGCGGCGCGCTCACCCTCGGCATGCTGCCCCATGGCATGCTCGCGGGCGTACAGGCGCAGCAGGTCGTGCATGCGGTAGCGGCCCGGCGACGCGGTTTCCAGCAATTGCGCGTCCACCATGCGCTCCAGCACCCGCTCGGTCTCGTCCTCCGAGCGGTCGAGCAGCCGCGCGGCGGCCAGCACGCTGACGTCCGGACCCTCCAGCACGCCAAGGAGCCCGAACGCCCCAGCCGCCGCCCGGTCAATCGCGTCGCTGCTATCGCTCAGGGTCTGGTAGGACACATCGAAGCTGGCTCGAACTCCCAAGTCGGCAAGCTCCAGCTCATCGAGCCGGCGCTGGGCGTCCGCCAGCCGCGCCGCCAGCGCCCGGACCGGCCAGCCAGGCCGGGCCCCCAGCCTCGCCCCCGCGATTCGCAGCGCCAGCGGCAGGAACCCGCACAGCCTGACCACCTCGCCGGCCGCCCTCGGCTCGGCGGCGGTGCGGTGCTCCCCGGCCAGGCGGCCGAGCAGCCGCATCGCCTCCTCCGGCGACAGCACCGCCAAGTGCAGGTGACGGGCGCCGTCCAGGCCGGCCAGCACCTGCCGGCTGGTCACCAGCACGCCACAGCCCGGACTGGCCGGCAGCAGCGGCACGACCTGGGCGGCGTCGCGGGCGTTGTCGAGCACCACCAGCAGTCGCCGCCCAGCTAGCAGGGACCGGAACCGCGCGGCCGCCTCGTCCACCTGGGCAGGGACCTGGCCGGGGTCCACGCCGAGCGCGCGCAGGAAGCGGCCAAGCACCTCCAAGGGCTGCAGCGGCACAAGGCCAACGGTGGCACCCTGCAGGTTCACGTACAGCTGTCCGTCGGGGAACCGCCCCGCCAGCCGGCGGGCGGCATGGATCGCCAGGGCGGACTTGCCGATCCCGCCGATCCCATCGATTGCGCCGATCACGATGCGTCCAGCCGTGTCGGCCGCCTCGAGCAGCCGGGCCAGCCGGGCCAGTTCCGGCTCGCGACCGGTGAACGTGGGGACGTCGACAGGCAGCTGGTGAGGCACCGGCCAGGCACGGCTGGCCGGGCTGGTCGGGCCGACCGCTGCTGCGTTGTCGGACAGCGGGGATGCGTCCAGCGTGGGATCGGCCGCCAGGATCTGGCGTTGCAGCCGCTGCAGCTCAGCGCCCGGCTCCAGGCCCAACTCGTCCACCAGCGTGGAGCGCGCCTGGCCATAGGCGGCCAGCGCCTCTGCTTGCCGGCCACCGCGGTACAGGGCGAGCATGAGCTGCCCGCACAGCCGCTCCCGCAACGGATACTCGACCACCAATTCCTGCAGCTCCCCGGCTAGCTGCCGGTGCCGGCCCAGCAGCAGGTCGGCCTCGATGCGGTCCTCCAGCGCGGCGAGCCGCGCCTCCTCCAGCCGCGCCACCACGGAATGCTGCAACATCCCCACGTCGACGCCGGTCAGCACCGGACCCCGCCACAGCCCGAGCGCCTGACCTAGCCATCGGCCGGCGTCACCGATTGTCCCTCCGGCCAGCGCCTGTCGCCCCGCGGCCGCCAACTCCTCGAACTGGTGCAGGTCCAGCGCCGCTGGCGCCACCTTCAGCATGTAGCCACCCGAGTGTGTAACCACCAGCGGCGGCTCGGCGGCATCGGGCTGCAACACCCGACGCAGCCGCGAAATGAGCATCTGCAGAGCTACCTTCGCTCCGCGCGGTGGCAGCGCTCCCCACACCGCCTCGATGAGCTGGTCGGTCGAGACGACCCGGTTGGCGCGCAGCAGGAGCATGCCAATAACCGACCGTTGCCGGGGGGTGAGCGCCAGCAGAGCGCGGTCCCCGTCAAGCACTTCCAGCGGGCCGAGCATCCGGAACTCCACGCGCGTACTCCGCTGCGGCGGGGGACAGGGCGGGGGACGGATCGTGTCAGCCGGACTGTACCAGACCCTACGCATCGTCCGCTCTTGCCAGATCGTCACATGATGCCCACACGACCGCTGCCGCCTCTCAACATGGGTTGTACGTAATGTCCTCCAAAATACAGATATTTACGGCACTAGGCGAAAGCGCTGACGCCTGACGAGGCGAGCGGCTGGGTGCCCGACCTATCAGCCGCGGGCACCCAGCCGCTGGGTTGGGGTCAGAGCTTGGGCTGGGGGATGGTCTGCTTGGAGAAGGTGGGCGGCGCGGTGCTCTCGGCGGTGGCGGTGAGGCCAGTCGTTTGGCTGACCGTATAGACGCGGGTCGCCTGGTCGATGTTGCGGAACACGAACGCCCACGTGGGGCCGGAGGCATTGGCGTAGGTGAACGCGGTCGGGTCGGTCGCGGCGGTGTCGAAGGAGGTGACGTCGTTCCAGCTGCGCCAGATGCCCGAGGCCTGCTCGGTCTCGCCGGTGTTGTAGATGTGCCCGTCAGCGCCGCGGGCGACGACCTCCAGCTTGCCGCTGACGGGGCTGAGCACGGCCGACGGAGACCCGGCGGCGGTGAAGACGCCCACGGGGTCCCAGGCGGCGGGGAAGGTACCAGTGCTGCCCTGCTGCTTGGTGAGGATGGTGCCGTCGGCGCCGCGGACGAAGACCCGCACGATGTAGCCGGGCAGGACCACGGCGGCTGGGCTGCCGTTGAGCCCACTGCCGCCAAGGCTGGTCCAGGTGGACAGGGCGCCGCTGGCATAGCTGGCGGTCTTCATCGCCCCACTGGTGTCCAGCGCGAACAGGCGGATCCCGGTGGCGGTGGTGACCACGGTCGGCGTGCCGGCCAGGCTGGCCGCGCCGAGGTTACCCCAGCCCAGGTAGGTGCCGTTGGGACCGCTCTGCGGCTGGACCCAGAGCTGACCCTGGGGATCCACGGCGAACCCCACGAGCGTGCCGTCAGGCAGCCGGCCCACGGTCGGGTGCCAGGTCATCGCGCTGGCCAGATCGATCCAGGCGCCCCAGTCGGGGCTTCCCTTGGCGGTCTGGGTGCGCACCCAGACGTCGGTGTCGGTGTTGTGGCCGGTGACCTGCACCCGGCCGTCTGCGTTCTCACCGAGGACCGGCTGCCCGGTGAACGCCTCGCCGCCACCCAGCGGGGCCCATAGCAGCGAGCCGAAGTTGTCGGGATCGGTCTGGCGGCCGTACATGAGGCGGCCGATGTTGTCGACGAAGGCGTACTCCAGGCTCCCAACCGAGGACTGCATCGTGGTCGACCGCGAGAACTGCTCGACCGGCAGGCGCTGCTCAGGTGTGGCGTTGTACAGCTCCCAGACGCTGATCGCCGTCGCGCGGGCACGCAGCATCCCGTAGTCACCGCCACCATAGTGAATCTCTGCCGACACAGCCTTGCGACTGAAATTACTCTGCAGGGCGATCGAGCTCGTATTTGGAACGTCGGCGGGAGTCATGAGCTTCCAGCCTGATGGAACCGCGGCCTGCGCTGGGAAGGCTGGGAGCGCCACCAGGCCACCCAGTAGGATGAGCAGGCTGAGGACATGCCGCCATAAACGTCTCTGCATCGATTCTCCTTGTTGATCGTCTTGCCTGGGTCCAGCTTCCTCCTGTAGGAAGGGGGAACCCCCGCCTCGCTCGTCTCGTGACATGGGACCGGGAACACCCTACGAGGTCGGGGCTAACAGACGACTAACAAGCCGCTAACCGTCAACGGTGTGGAGTCTCGGCCGACGCTTGACGGATGGGCCTGGGATGAGAATTGAGGCGAGGTAGCCCTTGTGGTCTCCGACGCGCACTGGCGACGAACAGTTGCACTGTCGGTCGCCATCACGCGGCACGAAAGCTGGAACAAACGGACAGCACTCCGCCACCCAAAATAGGGCGAGGCGCGGATCACCATCCACACCTATATCACCGACCGCAAGTGGGCCCGAGCAGGCGTTGGTGGCCGCCGACAAGTGATACCCACCCGGCCGCTCCCCAGGCAGCGGCCCCTCGCACAAATGCCGCTGCTCCTCGGTGGGGTCACGGTGGGATCACCTTCCCACGTTCCCCGGGTGGCGCTGACGACCCTTGGTCGAGATTCCGGTCGTCTCTTTTCTCCTTCGCCAGCTCAAGAGGCGAAGAGCTGCGCGGAGTGATTACCAGGTGCGCTCGTACCTGAAGCCGTCGTCGTCCCGTGCCTCAACGTAGCCCATGGATTCGATGGTGCGGTCCTCGGGACGACGTGCCGCGAATCGCGCCAGTTCTTCGCATCCGACCGTGCGGTCCACGGCTGTGAACTCCGATACGGCGTCGAGCCCGAGTCGCTCGGCGGTTCGCCAGAGCAGCGGAAGAACGAGAAGCACCTCCCGCCGATCCGCGACCTCAATGGGCAGGCAGGCGGCTATGAGCCCCCGACGCATGACCCCGGGGTCGCCGAGCCTGATCGCGAGGGAAGCCATGCGTTCAGCAAAGGCGAGCAGCACGGAAACGTGGGTCTCAGAGAGGTGGCCTGCCAGCTCTCGCAGCCGTCCGTCCCTCTCCGCGGCCGCGATGGGCAGGCTGATCTCCTCGTCTCGCCCGCTGGGGATCGGTTCGTCGAGGTAGCCTTCATTGAGTGAGGGCTCCAAGATTAGAAGGTCGAACGCCTCGGCATCCGTCATGAGCTGCCCCGGGCGGGATCAGGTCGTCGCCCTAGCGCTCAAGGTCCAAGTTTGTTCCAGGACAACAAAGCGGTCCACGCATCTGCGCGTGCTTGCCAGCATCGATAATGTCGGCTGTAGCGCCTTCATCCCGCTGACCGGCGACTTCATCCTCGCCTGACGGTTCGTTGTCCGCGAGTAATACCCGCAGCAGCCCGTATCTCCCCTGCTAGAAGACCACTGCACAGCGATCGAGCCTCCACGAACCCAGGGGGATCAGTCCTGACTCACCCCTCAACCTCAGTGGCCTCTTGATACCAGGCCCACAGCTTGGGATATCGACGCGCGAGCTCGTCGGCATCCTCAGCGTCCCAATGCTCACCGAGCAGGACGAGCGGTACCGGCGGGCCCGACGGCGACGGTGGCTCATCGCCGGTCACTGCCATGTATGCCACCGCCCAGGCGGCCAGAAGGTGTTGGCATTCCAACCGCTTCCCCCACGGCGGAGGTCCCCTATTGGTTACCGCTTCGAGGGTCGCCAACGAGTCAGGATCTCGAAGAGCCGCCTCGTAGACTTCCCTTCCCTGGGCGATCAGCCACCCACGAAAGTCCTCAAAGCCGTCATCAGTGCAACCGCGATTGATCAGGGAGGCAGCACGCCACAGGTCCACCCGGTACGACTCAGCCCGAAGCTGGTCCAAGATCACCTTGAATTGCCGGATCTCATCGAGCGGCAGTGCCCGCAAGGCTTGGGTGACGAGCGCCGCTTGGCGCTCGCAACTGCTCCCATCTGTCGATTTGGCGGCTTCAATGATCGACCAGAACTGCTGACGGTCCATCCCAGCCCCTTCCACGGTTGTGTCCTCGCCACCACGGCCAGCGGTGGGTGTTCCGTCAACCTCCTAATCGCCATCGCTTCTCCCACTCCTCGGCCCATTTCATGGCCTCGGAGCCATCTCCTGGCCGGTAGGAACGTGGGACACCATGCTCTGGGTCGTTGTAAGGCAGGTGCCCCATTTCCGCATTATGGTACTTTCTGATCAGGTACGTCTCGAGCACGGCCGCCTCCTCCCGCGTCAGGCCCTTTACGAGTATGGCCTGCTCTCGGTCCGGTCGACGCGCCGAGGCGGGCTCGTCGAAAGTCTTGGTGGCCATATGATCATGGATACGGTTGTAGAAGAGCTGAGGATCGGTGTTGGATTGCCCAACGTAGACGGGTGTGCCCTCCTCGCGCAGGACGTACAAGAACCAGCGTTTGGGTCCCGCATGGAGGAACGATATCCGTCGGGGCGGTCCTGACGGCGGTTCGCCTCCACCACTACCGCCAGACGGTGGATTGCCGGCAGCGAAGTTCATGAGGACCGGTGCCGTAAGCTGGGCGATACCGGATGAGGTGAGGATGGGGAGGCTCACCTGGCCGATTCCGTGGACGTTGCACACTGAGCTGACCGCAGAGAACCAGGGGGACGACTTGTCCCGATAGGGCGATGGTGGCTCGGGGAGGAGGGGCCCGAGCGCGTTGGCGATCCCCTCGCTCAACTCGGGGTCGGTGAAGCAGGGCGCATGGACGATGAAGAACTGTGACCAATCCTGGTTCGGCGGGGTCTGGAAGATGTCGGTCTGGCCGAACTCGGAGATGTCCTGGGCGGCCTGGGAGACGTCGGTCACGGGGTTGCCGGCGTCGGCTTTGGCCTTGTCGAGGATGGCGGCGACGCCCTTGGCCTGGTCGCCGATGACGTTGCGCGTGCCGCCTACCTGCAGGGCCGGGGCGTGGGGGTTCGGTGAGACCGGGGGCTTCATCCCGGACCCGGCGTAGAGCGGCTGGAGGGCGGCCTTCAGCACGCCGAGCGGGTTGTGCTTGGCGGCATCTGCGGCCGCCTGCTTGGCTTTCTCGGTGATCTCCTCGGGCGTGGGTCCCTTGGGCTTGGGTGGTGGCGGGTTGCGCGGGCCCTGCGGGACCGGGGGAGGCGACTGCGGGCCGCCGCCACCGCCGCTGGTGCCGCCACCGCCGCCGCCACCACCGCCGCCGCCACCACCACCAGTGGACGACGCCACCACCACCACCAGTGGACGACGGGGCATGAGGAGCAAAGATGATGTTGTAGCAGTGGGGATATTCGCCGGAGAAGTACTTCGGATCGTACTCACAGACGCGCTCGACGGATTGCCCGGTGGGGTCGACGTAGTCCAGGGGGGAGGCGGCGCCGTAGGTGTAGCGGTTGGCCATGACGGAGGCGCCTGCGGCCGACTGGATCATCGGGTCGGCGGAGTTGAAGGTGCCGGTGGCCGGGTTGTACCAGCGGGCGCCCATGTCGGCCTGGCGGGTCTGGGGGTCGGTCCAGTCGCCCTGGAAGCCGATGGTGGATGGGCTGCCGGCGCTGGCCAGGACCTGACCGAACGGGTCGTAGGCGCGGGAATCCGAGAGCGCACCGAGGGTGGTGTCGGCCGGGTTGAAGGCGCCGACGACGTCGCCGTGGGCGTCACTGAGGGCCAGGCGCTTGGTCGCGCCCTGCGCGGTGGCCAGCAGCTCACCGGCCGGGCCGCGGCCATAGGTGGCCGTGCCGTCGGCGGCCGGCTCGTCGCTCATGCCGCTGTAGCTGAATGCCGCGCCCTCGCGGGTGGCCACCCGGTCCAGACCGTCGTAGGCGTAACCGACACCGCCCTCGCTGATCAGGCGGTCGAACGCGTCGAACGAGAACGGTTCGGTCTGGCCCGAGGTCGTCTTCGACGCCAGCGTGCCGCGAGCGCTGTAGGCGTAGGTGGAGGTCCCGTCGGACAGCAGCCGGTTGCGCGCGTCGAAGCTGGCGGTCTTGCTCCCCGCCTGGACGCGGTTGCCCGCGGCGTCCCACTGATAGTTGGTGGCCGTCCCACCGGCCGTCCATGAGCTGAGCCGGCCGGCGAGGTCGTAGCCGTAGGTGTTGGCCGCGGTGCCCGCGGTGCCCGTTGTCGTCTTGCTGGTCATGTGGTCGGCCGCGTCGTAGCCGTAGGCGACCGACGACACCGTCTGCCCGGCGGCGTTCTTGAGCGCGTCCGAGGTGAGCCGGCCGAGGTCGTCGTAGCCGTAGCCGCGGACCCTGGCCGAGCCGAAGCTCACCGAGGCGACCTGCCCGGCCGCGTCGTAGCCGAGCGTCTGGGTCGTTGCGGTGATGGCGTCCTTGACCGTGGCCAGGCGGCCATTTGTGTAGCCGTACGTGGCGGTGCCGGCCACGTCCGTCCGGGTGGTGAGCTGCCCGTCGCCGTTGTAGGCAAAGCTCGAGGTGCCGCCCGGCCCGCCCGCCGACAGCAGCATGCCACGGTCGTTGTAGGCGAAGGTGTCGTTGCCGCCCGGCGCGCTCACGGTGGTGGGCCGTCCAGCCGGGTCGTAGCCGAAGGTCCGGGCGACCGTGGCCGCCCCCGCGCCCGTGCCGGTCTCGCCGGTGAGCCGGTCTGCGGCGTCGAAGGTGCGCTGCCGCGTGACATTGCCCGGCGCGGTCACGGTCACCGGGTTGCCGGCCGCGTCGTACGACACCGTCCAGGTGCGGTCGGCCAGGGCCGGCTGCGCCGTGGTGGACGGCTCGATCACCGACTCGGGCAACCCCAGGCTGTTGAGGGTGTAGACCGTCGAGTTGCCCCGGCCGTCCGTGAACCGGGTCTTGTCACCGGCGGCGTCGTAGCCGAACGTGGTCGTGATCGAAGCCGTGTCCGAGGTCGGCTCGACCTGCTTGACGAGTTGGTTGGCGGCGTCATAGGTGTAGGTCGTCGGGTGGCCAAGCGGGTCGGTGGCCGTGGTCAGGTTCCCGGCCAGGTCGTAGCCGTAGGTCTGCTGCCTGACCTGGCTGCCGTCGGGCCTGAGGTCGGACTCGCTGACCAGCCGGCCGGCGAGGTCGTAGGCGGCCCTGGCGGTGCGGCCCAGCCCGTCGGTCACCCGCACCTGCCGCCCGGCGAAGTCGTAGCCGAGCTGGGTGATCACGCCTGCAGGGTCGGTGGTCCTGGTCAGCTCGCCGACCGCGTCGTAGACGTTGTCAGTGGGGGCGCCGCTCGGCGCGATGGTCTGCGTCAGGTTGTCGGCGTCGTCGTACCGGTAACGCGTGGTGAAGTTGTCGGCCACGGGGCGCCGCTCGACCTCGGTGAGCGTCGCCGTCCGGCCGAGGTCGTCGTAGGTGGTCTCCAGCCGCGCCCCGGTCGGGTCGGTCACCGAGAGCACGTCGCCCAGCCGCGTGTAGGTGTAGTTCCACACCGCCCGCTCGGTGTTGGTCGTCGCCGGCTCGTCCCGGGTGGCCATCCGGTTGAGCCGGTCGTAGGTGTAGCGGGTGGCGTTGCCGCGCGGGTCGGTGACCTCGAGGACGTTGCCGAGCGCGTCGTAGCGGGCATGCACGGTCGGGGTGATCGCCTGGGCGCTGCCGGGCGGGGTGTACGTCGGAGCCGACGTCTGCACGACCTGGCCGAGCAGGTCGTAGGTGGTACTGGTGACGTTGCCGAGGGGGTCCTTGACCGCCACCGGCTCGTCGAAGGTGTCATAGCCGGTCAGCACCGTGGAGTGGACGGTCTGCGGGCTGCCGCCGCCGCTCTCGGCCGCCACCGGCGGCCCCTCCACCCTGACCTGGCGGCCCAGCTCGTCATAGGCGAACGTGGTGGTGAACGCCGCCTTGTCCGCGCCGACCGCGTTGCCCCTGGGGTCGGTGGTGGCCACCGGCAGGCTCCGCTGGTCGTAGTCGTAGCTGGTGACCAGCGTGTCGGTGCCGGTGCTCGCCGTCTGCCTGGTCTGGCGCCCCGCCAGGTCGTAGGTGTAGTCGACGACCTCCGGCTGGGTGGCGAGCGGGAAGTTGACGTTGGAGGCATTCCCCGAACGGCTGACCCGCGTCACGTTGCCGTTGAGGTCGTAGCCGAAGGCGGTGCGCCGCGCGAGCCCGCTCGGGTCCACGGTGACCGAGTCCACCTGGCCGGCCGGGTTGACCGTCTGCTGGGTGACGACCGGGCCGTTGCCGGTGACCTGCCTGGTCAGGTTGCCGGCGCCGTCGTAGGTGTCGGACTCCAGGACCAGGTCGCGGGTCGAGCCGTCGGGGTTGTGGAAGCCCCTGAGGGTGACGTCCTTGAGCAGATCGTCCTGGTAGTAGGTGAGGATGCGCTCGTGGCCCATCGCGTCGGTGTGGCGCACCTGCCGGCCCGCGAAGTCGTAGGCGTAGGAGTCCAGGACTATGTAGCCGTCGGTGCTCGGCCCGGGGGCGCCCGGCGGGTCGCCGTCCCAGTCGAACAGCCGCACCTCGGCGAGCTTGTTGCGGGCCGTGTACCCGTAACCGAACCGGTTGCCTCCCGCGTCCACCATCGAGGTGAGGTTCCCGAACAGGTCGTAGCCGTAGCTGGTCTCGTTGCCCAGGGCGTCGGTGACGCGCTCGAGCTGGTTGTGGTCGTTGTAGTCGAAGGTCGCCGATCGCGTCGCATCGCCACCCAGCAGGTCGCTGACGTCTGTCCGCGCCAAGTTGCCGTCGACGTCGTAGCTGTTGACGGTCTTGCGCTGGTGGCGGACTCCGGTCACCGCGTCGGTCGTGGCCGGCTCGGTGACGCTGGTCAGCCGCGACAGGTCGTCATAGGTGTAGGTGGTGGTCACTCCGGCGGGGAAGGTGTCAGAGACCTCGGTCCGGGAGGTCACGCGGCCCAGCGCGTCATAGGTGAACCTGGTGACCAGCTCCGACTGCTCGGTGACCTGCGCCAGGTCGCCGCTCCTGTCGTAGGCGTAGCGGGTGACCCCGCTCCGCGCGTCGGTTGTGGTCGCCACTAGCGCAGCAGGCATGTACCCGCCGCCCGCGGCCGCCTCGATGCCGCTGGTGTAGCTGTGCCGGACGATCCCGCCATCCGGGTTGGTCTGGGTGGCCAGGTTCCCGGCCGTGGTGTAGGTGTAGCCGGTCTTGTAGGTGTTGTCGGCGGCGCTGGCCGAGCGGGCGTCCCGGAACTCCAGTGGCTTGTCGTGGCGCGGGTCGTACACCGACAGGGTCGTCGGGTAGGTGTAGAACGCGGTGTGGCACTCGGTGCTGGTGCGGCAGGTCTTGACCGAGGTCACGTTGCCGCGGTCGTCGTAGCCCAGCGTGACCGCGTCGCCGTTCTCGTCGGTGATCACGTTGGGGAACCCGCGGTCGTCGTAGGCATAGGCGCGGATGGCGACGCCGTCGGCCGAATGAGCGATGAACTCGGGCGCCCCGCTGGTGTCGCTCGGCGGGGTGGTGCAGAAGGTGGGATCGCCCGGGTCGGGCTGGCTGCAGATCGTGGTCGACGTGGTCGTGGTCGACGTCGCCGGGTCGCCCGGGCGGTCCTCGTCCCGCAGGCTCAGCGCGGTCGGGGCGCCGGAGCGGATGATCCGGCCGGCCAGCGCGTCGTACTCGTAGAAGTACGGACGCCCGCCCGGGTCGAGCACCTGGATGGCGCGGCGCAGGTCGGTGTCGTCGCCGTAGACCGTGGGCGCGCCGACCTGCCAGGTGCCCCCGTTGCGGTCGGTGTACTCGTCGACCCGGTCCAGCTTGACGTCGTAGGTGACCTCTGCCGCGGTCTTGCCGCTCGGCAGGGTCACCTTGGTGAGCTGACTGGCCGCGGCGGTCGCCTGCTGGAAGTGTGCCTTCACCGTGGCCGGGCCGAGCGGGTGCTGGTACAGGGCCACCTCGTCGATGGTCCCGGCGAAGAACTGCTTGGCGGCGGTGCCCCAGCCCGGCCACGACCCCGGGGTCGTGGCATAGGCGACGCCGACCTGGTTGTAGGTCAGCGTGGTGTGGTCAACGACCTGGTTGGCGAGGGTCCCCGCGACCTGGCCGTCCAGGTACAGGGTCTGGGTCGCGCCGTTGGCCGACAGCACCGCGTGGTGCCACCTGCCGTCGTTGACGTTGACGGTCGATGCGGTGATCGGCGCGACGCGGCCGTTCCAGAACTGGCCGTGCAGCTTGTGGTCGTTGGCGCCGACGTACACCAGCGGCACCCCGACGGTCGGGGTGGTATCGATCGGCTTGTCCTGGTAGCCCAGTAGCGGACCGCCCAGACCACCGGCGGGGATCTTGAACCACAGCTCGACCGCCACGTCGCGGCTCTTTTTGACCGTGCCGGCCGGCAGGCTGAGCTGCGACGAGGAGCCGTTGAAGCTGGCCGCGGTGTCAGTGGTCCCAGCCAGCCCCGCCGGTGCGGCCAGGGTGACGTTGCTGTAGGTGCCCCGGTCCCTGGAGAGGTTGACCGCGATCTCGCTGTTGGCGGCGGTACCCTCGGGCTCACCCAGCCGCCAGTAGGATTCCGGCTTGGAGTCGAGCACGGCGCTGCGGTAGTGCGACCCGGTGGCGTACTCGTACTGGGTGCAGCTGCTGTCCGGTGCGCACACCTGGGAGAGCAGGTCGCCGTTGTAGGTGTAGCTCCAGGCAAGTGTCCTGCCGTCGACGGCGTCGGTGCGCACGCTGGTCACGTGGTTGCCCGTCCAGGTAAGGTCAGCGAGCGGTCGTCGACCAGACCGCCGAGCGGGCCACTCACCCGGCTGGTGGCCTTGGCCGGCCGGCCGGTGAGGGAGTCGAGCGTGATCACCATCTGGCGGAAGGCCGCGTCGGTGACCTTGACGAGCAGCCCGCCGGCCGAGAACTCGTAGGTGGTGCCGCCCTTGTCGAGCAGCCTCCAGCGCCCCGTCGTCGAATCGACGGTGAGCTGCGCGAAGCGGCCCTGCGGGGCGGCGAAGGTGCCGTCGGGGTTCTTGCCGAAGCGGACCTGCTGCCCGTCCGGATAGGTGACCACCACATTGCCCGACCCGTCGCCGTCGGGCACCAGGCGGGTGTCGTAGCGGGTCACCCAGCCCGCCCCGAACGCGGTGTCCTTGCGAGGTCCAGGCTGTTGTAGGTCCGTACCACGGTGAGCTCCGGACCCACCGTGGCCACCGAGGCGTCCACCGCGGTGGTGGAGAAGTTGCCGACCTGGGGGTCGAACTCCTTGTCGTGGGTGGCGTACGGGGAGCCGGCCAGGTGGGAGGTCACCTCCGGCTGCGGCACCACCGTCAGCAGGGCGACCCGCGGACTTGCCGTCTCGGCGCCGTTGGCGTCCTTGACGAACCCGCGCCACAGATACGTCTTGTTCCACACCAGCCTGCCCGCCGGCACGGTCCAGGCCGGGCTGGGCCCATAGGTCGAGCTGAAGCAGCCGACCGTGCTGCCGTCCTGCGCCCGCTCGCAGACCTCGAACTTGTACTGCAGGGTTGAGCCCGGCAGGGCGTCCAGGTCGATCGCGGTGGCCCACAGCTGCGGCGTCAGCGTCGGCGACTGGTACCCGTTCAGCGGGTACACCTTCTGAACTACCGGAGGGATGTTGAAGACCTCGAGCACGATCCGGCCGGGCGGGACCTGCTCGTCGGTGAAGACCGGGCCGCCGGTGTGCACCATGGTGAAGTCCAGGGTGTACACGCCCGCCGGTAGGGCCTTGATGGTCGCGTCGAGCGTGACCTTGGCGCCGCGAGCGACGTTGCCGGGCAGGTTGGCCGACCGCTGCTGGACGACCAGCTTGCCCTTGGAGTTGAAGGCACGGTAGGCGAGGTAATAGGTGGTCGGCGTCCAGGTCTCCGCGCCCCGGTTGGTCACCGCGATCCTGACCCTGCCGTCCTGGTTTTGCAGGACCACCGGGTTCGGCACCGGGTTCACGAACCAGTACGAGGCGTTGTACGGCGAGTGCGTGACGAACAGCCGCGGCGGGTTGGCCGTGGCCTGGCCGGTGAATTTCTTCCAGGCGAGCGAGTCCGTCACCGACGCCCGCACGGACAGGCCGTAATTGGGCTGGTCCCCGTTCACCCACCGCTGCACTAGGTTGCGGCCGGCCACACCGAGGTCGAACAGCTCCCGGGCGGTGGGGCACGCCGATCTCGACTGTCCCAGCCCGATGAAGCCGTGGGCGAACGATTTGCTCGCCAGCGCCGCGCCGACCGCCGGCCCTGGATAGGTCAGGCCGGTGTTGCTCGCCGACCACGACTGGGTCACCGGATGGATCGTGACCGCGCGCGCCCTGCACGACGCCGCGTCGAAGTTCACCAGCTGCAGCTGCGCCCCGAAGATCGTGTGGAACCCGAGCCGGCTGACCAGGTCGGGGAACGCGAGGTAGGTCGCGGACCTGACCCCGCCGCTAATCCCGGCGGTGAACTCCCACGCCCCACTGACCGACCCCCCGTCGCGCACCACCAGGCTGCTGCCTGGCTGCAGGGTGTCGACGCTGGGATCGACCTTCACCGGGTATTTCCGTGCGGGATCGCGCAGCCACGCCGAGTCCAGCGTGACCCGCAGCGCCGGCTGGCCGCCCTGGGTCACGATGCTGTAGGCGACGCCGTTCGAGGGTGCCGGAGCGCCCCCCTGGCCGCTGCCGCGCGAGTCCTCCATGAAGCCCGCCGGGACCACGGCCCGCTGCCGCCCGGTCGAGTCGGTGAGCGCCACCTGACTGCCGACCACGCGGGCGGTCAGCCCCCGCAGCCGCAGCGGGAACACGTAGCTGTGCGGCGCGGCGGGCGAGCGCAGCACGATCGTCTCCTTCAGCCCGCCGCCGGGTAGGGCCTGGATGTGGAGATCTGCGTCCGACCAGGCGTTCGCGTAGACGGCCGTGGCGCCCTGCACCCGCGCCGCCGTCGCCGTCGCGCCATACAGGCCGAAGGCGAGCTCGTGGTCGGCGTCCAGCGCCAGCCGCGCCACAGAGCCCGCGTCCGCGCGTGGCGCCAGCCGCAGGTCCGCGCCATCGGCGGCGTTCCGCCAGCCGCTGGCCGAGCCAGCAGCGGCGCCACCGGCGCCGGCTGGCAGCAGCCGGGTGTCCACCGGGGCCCAGCTCCCGTCCGGCAACCGGAAGTTGATGGGGCTTTCCGAGAACTCGGTGGTCTGGGTGCCGTCAGCGTTCTGGAAGGTGCGCTCGTAGGCGCGCCGCAGGCCGGGCAGCTCCCTGCTGGTCCTGGCGTCGAATCCCTGCACCGGCCGCGCCTGTGCAGCCACTACCCTGGTCGGGTTTGGCGGGGGCTCAGGCACCGGCTTGTCCGGCTGCAACGGGTACTTCGAGCGCAGCGTCTGCGGCTTGACGTGATTCCCCATCGAGGTCGCGACCTCGTGCTCCTTGCCCGCCGCGGATCCCCAGCGCTGCTCCGGCGCCGGCTGCGCCTCGTGCCTCGCGCCAAGCGACGACGACCCTGCCCATGGCGCTGACCCGACAGGGGTGAGGAATACGGCCATCACCAGGACCGCTGCCGACCAACGCCTACCATTGAGCCAACGAAAGACGGCGCTCAAGGAATCCTCCTCGACTGGACGACACAGCAGGGAGCCACGGCCAAATTTCGTAGCCAAAAGGCCACGCCCGGCCGTCCGATACAGTCACGAAAACAGTCGAGACATTTGAGCTGACCTCGCGGTGGCGCCGCTTCGGCGTCAGCTCACAGAGCAAGCGTACGAGATGGCGGCTAACAAACGACTAACAAGCCACTAACGTGATTTCACGCGGCGAATCGGACCCCAGGGCTCCGGCGGACTCGCGAATGGGCCAGCCAGCATCGTGGGGCGATGGCTCCGCCGGACGCCCCAGCCGCCCAATCTGCTCTATCAGGTCAGCGCGTCCTTCGCGCGTCCGGGATATGCTGCCCTGACCCGAGATCGCGGGCAGGAGGTGATCACGTGCAGCACGTGCAGGTCGGGGAAGGCATTCACCGGCTGACACCGGGCGTCTGCAACTTCTACCTGATCGAGGACGCCGGAAAGCTCGTCCTGGTCGACGCCGGGGCGCCCCGCGACTGGGACCTGCTGGTGCGCACCCTGGCGGCCCTGGGCCGCAGGCTCGACGACCTCGACGCCGTGCTGATCACCCACGCCCACAGCGACCACACCGGCTTCGCCGAGCACGCCCGCACCACCGCCTCGGCGCCGGTGTGGATCCACCAGGCGGACGCCGCGGTCGCCAAGGGCGCCCAGCCCGGCAAGAACGACGGCAAGGCCAGGTCGTACCTGCTGCGGGTCGAGTTCTACCGGACGCTGTTCTCGCTCACGCGCCGGGGGGCCACCAAGCTGATCCCCATCAGGGAGGTGTCCACCTTCGCCGATGGCGAGACGCTGGCGGTGCCGGGTGAGCCCCGGGCGGTGCATGCACCCGGCCACACTCCGGGGAGTGCCGCGCTGTTGCTGGAGGGGCGGCGGGTGCTGTTGAGCGGCGACGTGCTGGTGACCAGGAACCCGCTGACCGGCCGGGTCGGCCCGCAGATCATGCCGTCGGGCCTCAACCGCGACACCCCGCAGGCGCTTCGATCGCTTGATGTCTTGGACGGCATCCCGGCCGACGTGCTCCTGCCGGGCCACGGCGAGCCCTGGACCCAGGGCGCGGCCGAGGCAGCCCGGCTGGCAAGGGTGGCCGGCCCCTCCTAGTTCGATTGTCGGGCCAAGCTGTGGCTCTCGACCGATGACGGCCGCACCTGGACCCGGGTCGGGCTGCGGACGCTCGGCAACGGCCGCTTCCGCGGCACCCTGCCGGGCAGCGCGCTCACCGCTGGCAGCTTCGTGTCCCTGCGCGCCACCGCCCGGGACGCGGCCGGTGCCACCATCGACCAGACCCTGATCCGATCGTTCGCGATCCGGCCGTGACGTCGCGTGTGGATAGTCGCATGTGGATAAAGGACTTGCCGGATCGGCCAGGGGGCGGACAGGATGGGCGCATGCATGCTCCGCCAGGCGTCGACGCCCGGAGCTGGGCCCCTGACGGCTGGCGTTTCCTGCCTGCGGCCCAGCAGCCGGACTGGCCGGACCCGGCCGCCCTCGAGGCGGTCCTTCAGCAGATCGCCGCCCTGCCACCGCTGGTGTTCGCGGGCGAGGCGCGCACCCTCCAGGCCTCCCTGGCCCAGGTGGCCGCGGGCCACGGCTTCCTGCTGCAGGCGGGCGACTGCGCCGAGTCGTTCGATGCGTTCTCGGCCAACAACATTCGCGACAAGCTCAAGGTCATCCTGCAGATGGCCGTGGTCCTCACCTACGGCGCCGGCCTGCCGGTGGTCAAGGTCGGGCGTATCGCCGGCCAGTTCGCCAAGCCTCGCAGCGCGCCGGTCGAGGTGCTGGACGGCGTCGAGCTACCGTCCTTCCGCGGCGACATAGTCAACGGCATCGAGCCCACTGCCGAGGCCCGCCGCCCCGACCCGGGCCGCATGCTGCGCGCCTACCACCAGGCGGCGGCCACGCTGAACCTGCTGCGCGCGTTCACCAAGGGTGGCTTCGCCGACCTGCACCAGGTGCATACCTGGAACCAGGAATTCGTCGCCCGCAGCCCGGCGGGGCGGCGCTACGACACGACCGCCGACGCCATCGACCGGGCGCTGCGCTTCATGACCGCCTGCGGGATCGAGGTCGCCGCCACGCCCGCCCTGCACGAGGTCGACTTCTACACCTCGCACGAGGCGCTGCTGCTCGGCTTCGAGCAGGCCATGACGCGCCAGGACAGCCTCACCGGCGGCTGGTACGACACCAGCGCCCACCTGCTCTGGATCGGCGAGCGGACGCGCCAGCCCGGGGGTGCGCACGTCGAGTTCCTGGCCGGGGTCGGCAACCCGATCGGCGTCAAGGTCGGCCCGAGCGCCACGCCGGACGAGCTGGTGGCGACCTGCCGGCGCCTCGACCCGCAGCGCGTCCCCGGACGGCTGACCCTGATTGCGCGGCTCGGCGCCGCGCGCGTCCAGAGCGCCCTGCCGCCGCTGGTCGGCGCGGTCGCCGGGGCGGGGCACCCGGTGGTGTGGACCTGCGATCCGATGCACGGCAACACCTTCGTGGGCCCGTCCGGGCACAAGACCCGCCGCTTCGACGACGTGATGGCCGAGCTGGCGGGTTTCTTCGCCGTGCACCGCTCGCTCGGCACCCATCCGGGCGGCATCCACGTCGAGCTCACCGGCGACGACGTGACCGAGTGCCTCGGCGGCGCGGACGAGATCGAGGACGGCCACCTGAGCCGCCGTTACGAGACGGCCTGCGACCCGCGGCTCAACGCCAGCCAGGCCCTCGAGCTTGCCTTCCAGGTCGCCGAGCTGCTCCGCGGCTGAGCGGCCCTCCAACCATGCGCTTTCCCAGGCACCTCACGCTGGCACTATTCATGTGAGGCGCGATCTGGCGTAGGATAGTGAGACTTTCTAATTCTCAGATTTTCTCATAGACACACCAGGAGGCGACATGGCAAGCTCCCAGGGCAACGAGGGAGTCGGTCCCGTCTTCCGTACGAACGTCCGGGCCAAGGGTCAGATCACGCTGCCGGAGGAGATTCGGCGCGCGGCGAAGCTCGAGGAAGGGGACCTGCTCGAGATCGAGGTTCAGGATGAGGGGGTCATCGTGCTCCGCCCAGTGGGAACGATCGATCGCGACCAGGCATGGTTCTGGACGGAGGAGTGGCAGCGCCGCGAGCGGGAGGCGTCAGAGGACATCAAGGCCGGCCGGACCATCAAGTTCGACAGCGGCGAGGAGCTGCTGCGGTACCTCGACGAGGTGGCCGAGGGGCTGGACTCGTGAGCCATGTCCACCTACGAGCTGACCACCTCGTGCAAGATCGACTGGCAGAAGCTCAGCCTGGAGGAGCAGGCGCGGTTCAGAGCGGTGCTGCGACGGTTCATCCAGGACACTGAGCGCGGGCACTTCCGGCCCGGCCTGCGCGTGAAGGGCGTCCGCACCGCCCCAGGGGTCTTCGAGATGACCTGGGCCCCTGACGGGCGGGCGACCTTCGAGATCAGCGCCACGCGAGGAAAGGGGCTGCACGTGGTCTGGCGTCGCATCGGCGACCACTCCATCCTCGACCGGCCGTGACGGCTCAGGCCTCTCAGCTGGCGGGGGATGGCGACGGCGGCTGGATGCGGAAGCGGCGCCAGTACTCCCTGCCGGACTCGGGCAAGGAATGGATGGGGTCGTAGTACTCGTAGCGGCGCTGGAGCGCGTCCGGGTCGTCGAACTCGATCCCGGTGCGATAGCTCTTGGTCCAGTACGAGATGCCCTTCTCGCGGTCGTACGACTCCGTCTGGTGCACCCAGCGCTTGCCGACGAAGGGGACGTCGCAGACCACCCGGGGGGTGGCGAAGCCCGGCAGGTAGCCCATGATCCCGTGCTGCAACGCCTGCGCCTGTCCTACCGAGATACGCCAGTGCTCTGAGTTGGGGATCATGTCGCACATGTAGAAGTAGTACGGCATGATCTTGGCCCGGTCGAGCAGGGTGAAGCACAGCTCGAGCAGGGCGGTCACGCTGGTGTTGACGCCGCGCAGCAGCACGCCCTGGTTGCGGACGTCCCGGAAGCCCATGTCGAGCAGCCTGCGGACCACCCTGCCGACTAGCGGGGTGAGCTGGTTGGCGTGGTTGACGTGGGTGTGCACCGCCAGGTCGACCCCGCGCTGCACTGCCTTGGCCGCCACGCGCTCCAAGCCGCGCAGGACCTCGTCCTGCAGGAAGTGCTGTGGGATGCCCATCAGGCCCTTGGTGGCCAGGCGCACGTCGCGGACGCTGTCGATGTCCAGCAGTTGTGACAGGAATTCGGTGAGCACGCGGATCGGCAGGTTGGCGATGTCGCCGCCGGACACCACCACGTCGCGCACCGAGGGGGTTTGGCGCAGGTAGTCCAGGATCTGCTCGTGCCGGCTCGGCTGCTTGACCTGGAACTTGTACTTGGCGACCTGGGGCGTGGAGTTGCCGACCAGGTCCATGCGGGTGCAGTGGCCACAGTACTGCGGACAGGTGGAGAGCACCTCGGCCAGGACCTTGGTGGGGTAGCGGTGGGTGAGCCCCTCGACCGCCCACATGTCGGCCTCGTGGAGGCTGTCGCGGGTGGCCATCGGGTGGCTCGGCCACTCGGCGTCGCGGTCGTCGAAGGCGGGCAGCATGTAGCGGCGCACCGGGTCGGCCCACAGGTCCTGCTCGTCCATGGTGTTGAGCATGTGCGGCGGGAGCAGCATCGACATGGTCGCCCGCTCGGCCTGGTCCCGCTCGATCGAGGCGAGCAGGCTGTCGGGGAGCAGGTCGCCGAGGGCGGCCGTGAGCTGGCGCAGGTTCTTGACCGAATGGGCGCGCTGCCACTGGGCTGACTCCCACTCGGCGGCGCTGACGCCGGCGTAGCCTGGCAGGCGCCGCCAGTCGGGCTCGACCCACTCACGCTGGAGCGGGTACGGGAACGGCTGCTCGACGGCGTGCGCGCGCGGAACCCGCGGGGCGAAAGGACCGGGATGGGGCATGTCGCTCATTTCGGGTGGACCTCAGAGACTGCTGGTCTTGGCGGGGCAACCACACCGGCGCCCGCCGGGGGGCCGTGCTACGGCCCGTCGACCGGCAGCGGCGCGCGGTCACTCAGGAGCCGAGCGTAGCAGAACCGGTTGACCCGGCGAAGCAGGCCCTGGCTGGTGGAAACGGCCAAGCCCGGCCGCGTCGTCCGCCAGGTGCTTGACGCAGCCGGGCAGCAGGACGTGGAAGCAGGCGCCGCCACCCTCCCGCTCGGTCACCCAGGCGCGGCCGCCATGAAGCTCGGCGAACCGGGCCACCAGTGAGAGGCCGATGCCCACGCCGCGCCCGTGGCCAACCCCCGGGGAGGCGCCATTCGGGAAGGCGCCGCCCGGGGAGTTGGCGCCCGGGGAGTTGGCGCCCGGGGAGTTGGCGCCCGGGGAGTTGGCGCCCGGGGAGTTGGCGCCCGGGGCGATGGCGCCTACGGCGGCGCCGTTCGTGGTGGCGCCGTTCGGGTGGCCCTGCCGGAAGGGCTCGAAGATGGTGCCGGCCAGCTCGGCCGGCACGCCGGGACCGGCGTCCTCGACGATCAGCTCGAGGTCCCACCCCCTGGTCAGTGCGCGCACCCAGACCTGCGTGCCCGGCGGCGTGTGCCTGGTGGTGTTGAGCAGCAGGTTCTCCACGATCCGCTCGACCTTGGGGGCGTCGACGGCCGCCAGCACCGGCTGCGCCTCGATCTCGATCGGCCAGCCCCGGAGCTGCTCGACCTCGTCGACGACCCGGTGGGCCAGGGCCCTGACGTCGGTCAGCGTGCGGTTCGGCTCGAGGATGCCCTCCTCCAGGCGGTTGAGGTCGAGCAGGTCGCCCAGGAGCCGGTCCATCTTGCGGGTCTTCTCGATCATCATGCCGATCAGCTCGAGGGCCTGCTCCCGCGGCAGGCCGAGCCTGGTGCGCTCGAGCGTGACCGCGACCCCGTGCATAGCGGTCAGCGGCGTGCGCAGGTCGTGCGAGACCGCCCGTAGGAAGGTGTCCTTCATCTCGGACATGTCACGCAGGCGATCGGTGGCGGCATACTCGCGGCGCAGCGCCGTCTCGAGCTCGGCCTCGCGCTGGAAGAGGCGCTCGACGGTGTCGCGCAGGCGCCGGTGCAGCCGCTGGTTCTCCAGCGTGGTGACGAGCTGCCTCGCGACCACGAACAGGGCCATGGCGATGGCGCTGAATACCAGGAACGGCTCGAGGTGGCCACGGGTGAGCTGGACCCTGGCGGCGGTGAGGCAGGCGACCGCGAGCGGCAGGTAGGAGAGCTCCAGCCGCAGCCAGGAGACTGGGAAGGCCTCCTCGTCGTCGCAGCGGATCAGCTCGGCCGGGGCGCTCCGCAGGGCCGCGACCGCCAGCAGCAGCCAGCCGACCAGCCAGCCGGCGCCGATCAGCGTGCGGGGCGCGCCGTCGCCGGCGGTGACCTGATAGGCGAAACCGGAGTCGGCCAGGCTGATGGCCGCGATCGCCGCGGTCAGCAGGGTCGGCTGGAGCATGCCGCGTCCTCTGGTCCTGACCAATAGCGAGAGGCCGACGGTCAGGGCGACGATGTCGCCGAGTGGGTAGGCAAGGCCGATCGCGCGCGGCATCGCCTGCCCGCCCCCTGCCGCGTAGCTCGGGCCGAGCACGGTCGCCCAGCACACGAACAGCAGCGACGACGCGATCAACAGGCCGTCCAGCAGGGTTCGCACCTGCGCCAGCGCGCGCGCCGGCGCCGTCGGGTACGAGAGCAGCCCGAGCGCGGCCAAGGGGATGGCGGCCAGCAGCACGACGTCGGCCGGGCCGGGGAAGGGCGGCCGTCCCACGCTGAGCACCCCGAGCCCGAGCCAGAGAAGGCGGCCGAGCGCCCAGACCAGGGCTGAGGCGCCCAGGAAGCGCAGCGCCCGCCGCATGGCGATCGTCCAGGCCCGGCCGAAGCCGTGCTGACCACGCGCGGCGGCGTGGAAGCAGGCGAAGGCGGCCGTCCCCGCCGCCGCGGCGGCGGGGAGCGTGGTGGCGCTCTCAATGCTCACGTCGGGGCCTCTGGAGGACTCGAGGTCGGCACCGGTCGCAGACCGGCACCTCCAGGCGGAGCCCTCACGATAACACGAGCAAACCAGGCTCTTCGCCGCTGGTGGTCATAAAGTGCTAGACCATTGTCGTCTGGAGGACGGCTGCTCGACCGTCATCGACTGGATCGTGCCGGCCGGGCCGTTCGAGTCTGGCCAATTGCTACCAGTCTCGATGCAGCTCGACGCGGACGCGCTGGCCCTGCAGGCCGATCCCCTCCACTACCTCATGGCACACCTCGGCGAGGTTCACGGTGCTGAGCGTGGTGACGAACCTGCCGCTCTCCAGCCTCGAGGCGGTGAGCAACCGCTCGACCAGGCCGAGCAGGCGCCTGGCCTGTCGCTCGATGATGTCGAGGAACTCGTTGCGCTTGTCGGTCTCGACCCTGGCCGGCAGGCGCCGCAGAGTATTGGCGTAACCGATGATGGCATGGAGGGCCGCGATGCTGCCGCGCAGCTCGCGCAGGTCGAAGGTGCCGAGGAAGGCGAGCCCGCCCGCCACCATTGGGTCGTAGAGCATCGCCAGCGCGACCTTGACCGCCTACCTGGGGGTTTACCTCGCGTGGATGCGTGGTACGGCTTTACGGGCGTTTTGCGACAAGTTCTTCCCGCTGGTGATGGGGGGTGTCGCGATCGCCGGCCCTGTGTTTCCATTGAAGACCCGTGCTCCGGAGCCATCAGATGCGCCTACCTCGACTGAATATCGCCCGACCGCACCTCCCCCGGCCGCGAGTCCCTCGGCCGCGAGTCCCTCGGCCGCGAGTCCCTCGACCGCGAGTCCCTCGACCGCGAGTCCCTCGACCGCGAGTCTCTGGGCTGCCGATCGGCCGTTTCCGGAGCGGCGCCCTGTGGGGGGTGGTGATCCTTACCGCCATGGCGGCACTGCCCAGCCTCGTGCCAGGCAAGGGGAGCGAGCTGTTCGCCGGCAGCAACGGCTTCGGCTCGCAGAACGAGGCGCAGGCCCGCTACCAGGCGTGGCTGCGCGGTCGTGAGGCGGCGCGGGACATGGCGGCCCAGCAGGCCGCGGCCGAGCAGGCCGCCAGCGGGCCGGGGGCCTCCTCACCGGCGGAGCAGGCGCCGCAGCCGAGCGAGGCCGACGCGGTCATCCCCGCGCTCGCGCTGCGCGCTTACCGCGTCGCCGAGAGCTGGGCGGCCGGCTTCGACCCGACCTGCAAGCTGCCATGGAGCGTGCTGGCGGGGATCGGCCGGATCGAGTCCAACCACGGGCGCCACTTCGGCGAGATGGCCAGGTTCAGCCCCGCCGGCGACGTCACCCCGACCATTCTCGGGCCGGTGCTCGACGGGACCGGGGGCACGGCCGCGATCCGCGACACCGACGGCGGCCGCTGGGACGGCGATATCGTCTGGGACCGCGCGGTCGGCCCGATGCAGTTCATCCCCTCGACCTGGCGGGTGCTGGGCCGCGACGGCGACGGCGACCGGCTGGCCAACCCCAACAACCTCTTCGACGCGGCGGTGAGCGCCGCCGGCTACCTCTGCCTGAACTCGAACGGACCGATGACGGACGACACCAACCTTCGCAACGCCATCTACGCCTACAACCACTCCTGGGAGTACGTCTCGGCGGTCATCACGTGGGCCAATTTCTACCAGCAGCGCGCGGGGCTCGGCTCGCTCGCCACCGTGCCGGTTGCCGTTGGGCCTTCGAGCTCCGATGCGGGCGCGGGCGCCGCGGCGGCCAGTGGGCCCGGCACCGCCGTCCCGCCAGTGGCCGCGGGGGCGCCCGGCTCGCCCACCTCACCGACGGCGAGCTCGCCAGGGGCGGCCACCACGCAGCCGGGCAGCTCCCAGACCACCGGGCCGGGCACGGCGACCACCGGCGCGCCGGGCACGACCAGCCCGCCGGCCACCCAGGCGCCCACCACGGCGCCGCCGGCCACCCAGGCGCCCACCACGAGCCCGCCGACGACGCAGGGGTGCTCGACGACCACCAGCTCGTCGACTAGCAGCACGACGACCACGACGACGACCACGACGACCAGCTCGACCACGACCACCACCCTGCCCCCCTGCACCGCCGCCCAGACGCAGGCGCAATCCCCGAGCACCACGCAGCCGCCTCCGTAAGGCCGGCTCGCGCGTAGCTGGCCTATACGAGGCGGCGGTCGGTGGCCCAGCGGCTCAGCTCGTGGCGGCTGGAGAGCTGGAGCTTGCGCAGCACGGAGGAGACGTGGGTCTCGACCGTCTTCACCGACAGGTGCAGGCGCTTGGCGACCTCCCTGTAGGTGAAGCCACGGGCGATGTGGCGCAGCACCTCGCGCTCGCGGGCGGTGAGCTGGTCCAGCTCCGGGTCGATCCCGCCGGTCAGCTCGCCGTGGAAGGCGTCGAGCACGAAGCCCGCCAGCCGCGGCGAGAACACCGCGTCGCCGTCGTAGACCCGCCGGATGGCGGCGGCCAGGTCGGCCGGCGAGATCGACTTGGTGACATAGCCGCGCGCGCCGGCCCTGATCACCCCGATCACGTCCTCGGCCGCGTCGGAGACCGACAGGGCCAGGAACAGGATCTCGGGATGCGTCTGACGCACCGTCTCGAGCACCGCCCGACCGCCGCCGCCTGGCAGGTGCACGTCGAGCAGGACCACGTCCGGGCGCGAGCGGCGGATGCCCTCGATGGCGGCGTCGGCGTCGCCCGCGTCGCCGACGATCTCGAACTGCTCGCCCAGCTCGGCCCGCAGGCCGGAGAGGAAGAAGCGGTGGTCGTCGACCAGGAACACCCGGATCGGGCCGGTCGCGCCGGGCCCGTTCCGGTGGCGGCCGACGGCGGGCGAGGCACCACCCTCCGCACCAGCGCTCACGCCGCTCATCTCCTCTCCCGGGGAAGGTGCAGCGAGACCTCCGTGCCGCTCCCCGGCTCGCTCGTGATGGTGACCTTGCCACCCTGCCGCTCGATGCGCCCTCGGATCGAGTCGCGGATGCCGCGCCGGTCGGGCGGGATCGACTCGAGGTCGAACCCCTTGCCCTCGTCGCGCACGTAGGCGGTGATGGCGTCCGGCTCCGCCTCAACGTACACCGAGACCCGCGCCGCGCCCGAGTGCCTGGCCGCGTTGACGGCCGCTTCCTGGCAGGCGAGGACGACCGCCCGCGAGCGCTCGTCCAGCCGCTCGTCGCCGACGACGACCACGTCGACCGCGACCGCGTGCAGCTCCTCGACGCGGCTGGCGAGGGCCTCGACCGCGGTCTTCAGCCGCTCCTCCTCTGGCGGGGCCGCCTTGCCGTACAGCCACTGCCGCAGCTCGCGCTCCTGGCGGCGGGCGAGCGTCACGACCTCCATAGGGGCGTCAGCGCGCTGGATGAGCGCCAACGTGTGCAGCACCGAGTCGTGCAGGTGCGCGGCCATCTCGGCGCGCTCCTCGGAGCGGATGCGCTCGCCCCGCTCGTCGGTGAGCTGGCGGTACAGCCGCAGAATCCACGGCCCGAGGATGAGGCCAAGGCCCGCGGCGGTCACCGCGATGGCGAGCAGGGCGCTGCCCACCGCCGCCAGCGCGTCGCTGGTGGCGAGCACGGAGCCCATGCCGGCGGCCACCAGCAGGGTGCCGACGACGACCCGCGGCAGGGAGGCGCGGTCGCCGAGCATCGCCTCGACCGGGTTGCGCCGCATCACCGCGCCGAGCCGCAGCACGGTGCCGCGCTCCTCGTCGTCGCCCCGGGCCCAGATCACCGCCGACCCGATGGCGGCCAGCGCCACCGGCCAGACCACCCGGTCCCCGAACCACACGCCCAGCCCCCGGAAGAGCAGCATGGTGCCGGCGACGATCAGCGTGAAGGCGAAGGTGCGCTTGCGGGTGGGCTGCCGCCAGACGGTGGGGCGGGCGGCGCCGGCGCGCTCGGTGGCGAAGGCGAGCAGCAGGTAGGCGATCAGGCCCACGCCGCCGGCGATGGTCAGCAGCACGAAGGCTATGCGGACGATGATGGGATCCACGCCGAGCCGCTCGGCAAGGCCGCCGGCGACGCCGGCGATCACCCGGTTCGTATGGCTGCGAGGGAAGACCCACGTGTCCAGGCCGAGCCGGCCGGCCACCCGCGCCGGCCGGGCCGGCCGCGCCGGGCGAGGCGGCCGCGCGTCGGACGTGCTCGGCTGCGGTGACCGGGTCTGGGTCGTCGGTCGCTCCTCGAGGCTCGTGGCCGTCCACCTGCCTGGATATGGTGTCATCGGCGCAGGCGGGGCGCTATGGGGTACCACCCTGATGGGGCTCTCCGTGGGTCAGGGATGTTCCAGGGCTATCCCGGATGGTCACGTGGCCGGCGCGGGTGAAGGCTGTGCTGGTCCGGCCAGCAGGACCCACGATCGCAGTGACGAGGGAGGCTTCGACCGATGCCTGACGAGACCACCGAGCCCATCGGGCCCACCGAGCCCATCGGGCCCACCGAGCCCACCGGGCCCAATGAGTCCAGCGGGCCCGCCGAGCCCAGCGGGCCCAATGAGTCCAGCGGGCCCGCGGGCCGGGACGAGTCCCCGGCGCCACCACCACCACCACCACCTCCCCAGGCCCCGCCGCCGCCGCCTCAGGCGCCGCTGCCGCCACCCCCGCCGGGTGGGTATCCCACGGCGCCGGGCGGTGCGGGCGGCTACGCCGGCCCGTACCCCAGGCGCCTGACCCGCCGTATGGACGGCCGCCTGATCGGGGGCGTCGCCAACGGCCTCGGCTCGTATTTCAACGTCGACCCAGTGGTATTCCGGGTCGGCTTCGTGGCCCTGACGCTGGCCGGCGGTGCCGGGATCCTGATCTACCTGCTCTGCTGGGTGCTCCTCCCGCCGGCGTTCGGCCCGAACCTCCCTCCGGGCGGCACGGCGGGCGGGTCGCCGCATCAGGGCAAGGCGATCATGTCCACCGCTCTACGGCAGGGCGGCTGGAAGACCTATCTGGCCATTGGCGCCGTGCTGCTGGCCGTCGTGATCCTGTTCAGCCCGTTCACCCGGCCGCCCGTAGTGCTCGCCCTGCTGCTGATCGCGCTGGGCGTGCTGCTGCTCGTGCAGGACCAGCCCGGTGGCGCCGCTCCTGGAGCGCGTCCCGCCGCCGAAGGGCCAGAGCAAGCGGCCACCGCGACCACGGCACTCTCCGCCGGCCAGGGAGTCCCTACCGGGCAGGGAGCCCCCGCCGGGCAGGAGCACTGGGGCGCCGGCGCGCAACCCGACACCCCGGACCCACATGGAGCCTGGGCCTCCGCGCCGGCTGGGGGTCAGTCCTCAGACATGAGCCAGTCCTCAGACTGGAGCCAGTCCTCAGACTGGGGTCAGCCCCCGGGCTGGAGCCAGGGCAGCGGCTGGGGGGAGGCCTCGGGCTCACCTCCTTCCGTGGAGGAGGGGCGCGGCGGCTGGGGCTCGAGCGCCACGGCCGTCGCGGAGCGGGCGCCGCGGCCCCGCGCGGTCATCGGCTGGGTCACGGTGGCGCTCGCCCTGCTCGCCGGCGGGGTGGCGGGCGCGCTCGACAACTTCGGCGCGGTCAACGTGACCCCGGCCGCCATGCTGGCACTCATGCTGACCGTGATCGGCGCCGGCCTGCTGGTGGCCAGCGTCTGGGGCCGGGCGGGGTGGCTGATCCTGCTCGGCGTCCTGCTCGTCCCGGTCGTGGCCGCGACCAGCTTGCTGAACGACATGTCGGTCACTGGCGAGACCGGCGACCGGGTCGAGCGGCCGCTCACGCTGGCCGGGGTCAATCCCGAATACCGCCTGACCGCCGGTCAGCTCACCATCGACCTCTCGCAGGTCCACTTCGGGTCCAAGCCGACCGCCATCAAGGCGAGGGTCAGCGCCGGAGAGCTGCTCGTCACCGTGCCCGCCGAGCAGCCGGTGACGGTCAATGCCAGGGCGGGCATCGGCGACATCCAGGTCCTCGGCCACCAGACCAGCGGGGTCCAGATCCGCTCCGACATACACAGCGGCGGCAGGCCAGGCAAGGCCGAGCTCGGCCAGCTCACCATTGACCTGCGGATCGGCGTCGGCTCGATCAGAGTCGTTCGCGGTCCCTAGCGGAGGTTCAGGCGGAGGCTCAGGCACACGGAGGTAGCACGATGCAACGTCACGACTTCGACCCGATCGCCTTCGTCTTCGGGATCGCGTTCACCGGCCTCGGGGTGCTGTTCATGACCGGCAGGCTCGAGCTGCTCAACCACGCACAGTGGCTGTGGCCGGGGCTGCTGGTCCTGCTGGGCCTGGCCGTGCTGCTCGGCGCCCGCGGACGTGGCGGCGCCCGCGCTGCGCGACCAGCGCTCGAGACGGGCTCCCGTGTCGATCCCGCGATGGAGGACGAGGTGCTCCACTCGCCGGTGATCACCGTCGACAGCGAGGAACTGGTGGACACCCGCTCGCTGTTCACTCTGCAGCCGCACACCCAGGCGCAGGAGAGCCCCACGGCGCCACAGCCCGAGGCCGCCAAGGGCGAGCCACCGGGGGGGTCCGACACCGAGGTCCTGCCGAAGCCGGACCCGAAGCCGGACCCGAAGCCGGACCCGAAGCCGGACCCGAAGCGCGATACGGACGAGGACTGACGGCGACCCGCCGAAAAAAACCCGTGCGCCGGGCGCGGTCGGATGCTTGAGTAAGGCCATGGAGGACTATGGCGCCGCCACCTACGGCGATCGCATCGCGGACGTCTACGACCAGTGGGAGATTCTGCCGACCGACACCGACGAGGCGGTCGCGTTCCTGGCCGACCGCGCCGGCGGCGGCCCCGTGCTCGAGCTCGGCATCGGCACGGGGCGCATCGCGCTGCCGCTGGCCGCGCGCGGGCTCCAGGTGCAGGGGATCGACGCCTCCGAGCGGATGGTCGAGCAGCTCCGGGCCAAGCCGGGGGGCACGGGCATCCCGGTGACGTTGGGAGACTTCGTCGACGTCGACGTGCCGGGCAGCTTCGCGCTCGTGCTGGTAGTGTTCAACACCTTCTTCGGCCTGTTGAGCCAGGACGACCAGGTGCGCTGCTTCGCCAGAGTGGCAGAGCGCCTTTCGCCCGGTGGGGCGTTCGTGCTGCAGGCGTTCGTTCCCGACCTCGACCGCTACCAGCAGGGGCAGAACACCTCGACCCGCCTCCTCGGGGTGGACGAGGTCCACTTGGAGGCCAGCCTGCACGACCCGGTCGAGCAGCGGGTGCGGTCACAGCACGTGGTCCTGGACGAGCGGGGGATCCGTTTCTACCCGGTGCAGATCCGCTACGCGTGGCCGTCTGAGCTCGACCTGATGGCGCGCCTCGCGGGGCTGCGGCTGGCGGAGCGCTGGTCGGGCTGGCGCGGCGAGCCCTTCACCGCGGCGAGCACCAGCCACGTCTCGGTCTACCGCAAGCCTTCGTAGCGGGGCCTCCGGCCTCAGCCGGAGCGCGTGAACGACTCGGAGCGGTTCTTCGCGTTGGTGCTGCTGGGCTGCGCTCTCACCTGCTTCAAACAGCTGTGACCCGCCAGCAGCCAACAACGCGTCAGCTGGCGCTTGCCACCATCGCCTCCGGGAGGACCCGGCCGGCCAGCATCCGCAGCGTCGGCGGGCCCGATGCCGGTGGAGGCGCGGGCGGGACCGCCCGGCTCGCGCAGGGCCAGCACGCCCGCCGCCAGCTGCGCTTGGGCGCTGGCCCGGGCCGCCTGCTGGGGGGAAGTGCCGGGCGGGGCCGGGCTCGCCAGTTCCAGATGGGCGTGGACATCGACCAGGCCCGGCACCACCCAGCCGCCGTCGAGCACGGTTCGGGCATCGGCCACCGGGTCCAAGCTGAACTTGCCGTCCACCACGAACAGGTCCCGCTCGACCCCGTCGGGCAGCAGCACGCCTCGCACATGCAGATTCATGTGGGGATGGTATGGCGATGGAGCAGCGTCAGAACAGCCACAACCCAGTTGCAGTCCCGATTGGTGCACCGCCGGCCGCCCTACCCGGGTCGAGGCGAGTGGCAGCAAGGGCTTCACGAGCTGCCACAGCTCGCCTCGGTCACCTGACCTTCGACGAACAGATGCAGCACGCGCCGCCTGCGGTCCGGCCCTGATGGGCGTCGGAGGGGCCGGCTACGCTCCCGCACGTCCAGCCGAGGGCTCACCCGCCGGCTCCGGAGCGGGCTTCGACCTCTTCGAGATGGCGGACGGTACGGACGATCTGGCCGGGGCCCACCCGCGGGACGCCACCGTAGCGGCCGGCGCGGTAACCGCGCTCCAGGTTCTCGTCCTTGCGTGGATGGGCATCGGTGAGCGGGTACAGCTCGGTCGCGCCGTCGGCACGCCTCTCAGTCAGCCAGATCTGCTCACGGCCGAGCGGCCGGTCGCCGGTGGCGGTTCCCAGCGGCGTGGTGTCGTGCGATGTGAAGATGAGCTGGGCATTCTTCGGGTTGGCGGGGTCCTGGAAGAGGCGGATGAACTCGGTGACCAGCAAGGGATGCAGGCTCGCGTCCAGCTCGTCGACGAGCAGCACCGCCCCTTCCTTGAGAGCGAGCAGCAGCGGGCCGAGCAGCGCGAACCAGTTGCGCGTGCCGAAGGACTCGTCATCGAAGTCGAACGCCGTGCGTCGGCGTCCGTTCGTTCGGACCAGCCGGACCCGTGGCGGGTCGGGATCCCGCCTGACGACCTCGATCTCGTCGATGCCAAGGTCGGCGACGCGGAGCAGCTCCAGTATCCGCATACGGTCCTCGGTGAGCAGCCGCCGGCTGGTGAAGCGCTCCCGCTCGGCCCGGTCGTTCTCCGGAGTGACCAGCCAGAGATTGCCGTGGAACCAGCGGTGCAACACCGAGAGCTGCGGGTGATTGTTGGCTGCGGCGGTCGAGAGGAACAGCGCATCAGGCCGGGTCAGTCTGGCCAGCGTGGCCCGCTCACCCTTGAGGTGATCACCAGGGAACCGGAACGGCTCGGCGGCGCTGGCGTCGCGGTCGAACCACACCTGCCGCCGGCCGCGTGGGTAGACGTGCAGCCATTCGCCCTCGACCTCGGTGTCGCTCAGCTCGAAGCCGTAGACCCAGCGGGTCTTGTCGATCACGAGATCGACCTCGAAGGACGACGGCGTCTTCGCCGCCTTCGGGTCCAGCGCGAACGGCCTGCGGGGCACCCCGTCGACGCGCGTCCATTCGGCATGCGAGTCGAGCACCGCCGCACGCACCAGCCGCAGCGCGCCCAGCACGTTCGACTTGCCCGACGCGTTCGCGCCGTAGATACCGACCACCGGCAGCGCACGCACCGGCCGACCCTCCATGACGACGCCAGTCGGCCGCGTAGGGCTGTCCTCCAAGCCATCGGAGACCAAGGAAAGCGTTTGCTCGTCACGCAGCGAGAGCACGTTCGCGGCGGTGAACCCGAGCAGCACAGGGCCTCCTCGCAGTCGGCCAGCCTCTCAAGTAAGGTTACACGCAGGAAATCCTCATGCAAGGCGAGTTTAGAGGCCGACAACCGTCTCGGCCAGGGGAGACCGCTCACTCCAGGCTGTCGCGGTGGACGACGGCGGCGAGGGCGCGGATAATGGCTGGCTGGGTGTTGGGCAGCTCGATCCGGTGGAAGGCGATGCCGACCTCGTCGGCCTCTTGCCTGGCGGCCACGTCGAGGTCGTAGAGGATCTCGAGGTGGTCGGCGAGGAACTGCACCGGCACGACCAGCACCGCCCGGTGGCCCCGCCGAACCAGGTCGGGGAACAGCTCCTTGAGGTCAGGCCGGAGCCACTCGCCCGGCGAGTGGCCGGCGCTCTGGTACGCGAACTGCCACTGCTCCGCGTCGAGGCGGATCCGCTTGGCGACCGCCTCGGCCGTCTCCACCAGCTGGTCGACGTAGCCGGGCTCGCGGTCGACCACCGCCTTGGGCAGGCTGTGGGCGGTGAGCAGCACGGGGACGCCGCGGCCGCCGTCGGGCAGCCTGGCCAGCGCCTCCCGGGTGCGCTCGGCCAGGGCGTCGACGAACGCGGGCAGGTCGTGCCAGGCACCGGCGACGATGGCGCCGCCGCTCAGGCCGAGCCGCGCGGCCGCGGCCTCGAGCGCATGTTTGTAGCGGCCCATGATGATCGAGGAGTACTGCGGCGACAGCACGATGCCGAGCACCCGCTCGGCCCCTGCAGCGGCCAGCCGCTCGACCGCCCGGTCGATGCGCGGCTCGGAGTGGAGCATGCCCACCTCGACCAGGTAGTGCCCCGGCCCGTCCTCGGCGTCGAGCAGCTCCTGCAGGGCTGACCCCTGGGCGGTCGTGATGCGGATCAGCGGCGACCAGCCCACCACCTCGTAGCGGCGCAGGAACTCCGCGAGCAGCTCCTCGTCCGGCTCCCTGCCGCCGCGCACGCTGCGCAGGTAGGCGGGCAGCTCCCGCGAGTTCGAGGGAGAGCCGTAGGTCATCAGCAGCACGCCGGTGAGGCGCCCGCCAGTGGGGCGCACGCCGGTGGGGCGCACGCCGGCCAGCTGCCGGGATGCCGCGATCACGCTGGCACCTCCGCCCTCTCCCGGGTCCGCTCGTGGACGAAGTCGACCAGGCGGCGCAGGTGGTCGGAAGGGCTCTCGGGCAGGACCCCGTGGCCCAGGTTGAAAACGTGGCCGGGGCGGCCGCCCGCCGCGCTGAGGACCTGCGCCGCCTCTCGCTCGACCACCTCCATCGGCGCCAGCAGCGCCGCCGGGTCGAGGTTGCCCTGGATGCCCTTGCCGTGGCCGATGCGCCGCCAGGCCTCGTCCAGTGACACCCGCCAATCGACGCTGACCAGATCGCTGCCGGCGGCGGCCATCTGCTCGAGCAGGCCCACCGTGCCGGTGCCGAAGTGGATTGTGGGCACGCCGCTGTCCGCCAGCTCGCCGAAGATCCGCGAGCTGTGGCGCCGGACGTAGCGCTCGTACGCATCCCGTCCCAGGTCCCCCATCCAGGAGTCGAATAGCTGCACCACCTGGACGCCGGCGGCGATCTGGGCGCGCAGGTAGCGCACGGTCACCTCGGTGAGGATCTCCATGAGGCGCCCCCACAGGGCCGGCTGGCCGTACATCAGGCCCTTGGCCCTTGCGTGGTCGCGGGAGGGCCGGCCCTCGACCAGGTAGGAGGCCACCGTGTAGGGGGCGCCGGCGAAGCCGATCAGCGCGGCCCGGTCGCCGAGCTCGTGGCGGAGCAGCCGGATCGTCTCGAACAGCTCCGGGGTGGCCTCCTCGGCCTCGACCACGCGCAGGGCGTCGACCGCCGCCTCGTCGCGCACAGGCTCGTGGACGATCGGGCCGACGCCTGGGTCGATCGAGAAGGGCACCCCCATCCCGTACAGCGGCAGCATGATGTCGGCGTACAGGACGGCGCCGTCGACGCCGAGCACGTCCACCGGCATCCTGGTGACCTGGGCGCAAAGCTCGGGGGTGCGCGTCAGGGTCAGGATGTCGTACCGCTCGCGCAGCTTGCGGTAATCGGCCAGGCAGCGCCCGGCCTGGCGCATGAACCAGACCGGGGTGCTATCCACCGGCTGGCGCTGGCACGCCGCCAGCATTCGCTCGGCGCCGCTCATCGGCGGCTGCTTGCTCACTCGACGGTGCCCCACTCCCTCTTCGTCTCCTCAGGCGCGTCAAGGGTAGCAACTGCTTCTCGGTTGGTGAGCGGTCCGAACAAGAGTCCAGGATGTTGGCATGGGATCAGAAGCCAGACGCCTAGTTCGAGGAGGTGGTCCTGTGAAGGCGGAGCGAGGGTTCCCGGAGCTTCGGCAGGTGGTCTTGGACAGCACCGATGCGCGGGTGCTGGCAGAGTTCTACCGTCGACTGCTGGGTTTGCGGTACCGGCCTGGGGATGAGCCGCCAGCTACCGGCGAGCCGGACACCATGGGTCAGGACTGGTTGGTGCTGCAGGACGCCGGCGGAAGTGCCCAGGTGGCGTTTCAACAGGTGGCTGCGCTGCCGAAGGCGACGTGGCCGGAGGGTCCGGTCCCACAGCAATTGCATCTGGACCTGGCGGTGCCGACGACAGCGGAGCTCGACGTCCAGCACGAGCGGGCCTTGGCCCTCGGCGCCCGGCTGCTCGACGACCGCTCCGACGATCCCGAGGAGCTGCTACGTGTCTACGCCGACCCAGCCGGACATCCGTTCTGTATCTTCGTGGTCAACTCGGCCGCGGTCTGAGCCGCCACGGACGGGGAGATGGACCTGGTCCGAGGGTAGGGTCCGCACCCAACGACCCCACCCCCGGACCAAGCTATCAGGCCATCGTGACCACCAGCCGCCAGCTCGTGCCGGCTCACTGTTCCGGGATGGTATGCCTGATCACCAGCGTGGAGCGAGCGCGAGAGCTGACCGTGGTGGTGGAGCGCTTGCCCGCACGCTTGCCCGCATGGGTCGCGGCCTCGTCCGCCCAGAGCGCCGGTCAAGTAGGCGGCGCAGCATGCAGCGCCGGACCATACGTGCAGCTCCTGGCCCTGCGCGCCGACCCCGGTGGCCACCCAATCACCTCCAAACCGGCTATTTGACCGGTGCTCTGGCTGTTGCCGACCATTCTGACGCGGGATATTCCCCGGCTCGCTACGGTGGTAGGCGGGTATCGACTCTCGGAGCGCTGCTCCACGCGAAAGGAGCCGTGGATACATGACCTGCACTCTTCGCACGCCAGGGTGCCCGTCCCTGGACTAGGATGCTCGGCGTCGACTGGGACGAACAAACGAAGGGCGCGTGACCACTGATGACCTCTGGACCGCATGAATCCCGTGGACCGCATGAATCCCGCCTCGCCTCCTACCTGGCCAGTCTCGGGGTCGAGGCTCCGCTGGACCGGCTCAGCGTGGAGACGGTGGCCTATGCCGCCGCGCTGGACGTGGTCGGCCGCGTGGCCCCCGAGGTGACCGGATCGATCGAGGCGGAGCTGGCCGACCAGCGCTCCAACCTGAAGCTCATCGCCAGCGAGAACTATGCCTCGCCGGCCGTCCTGCTGGCGATGGGGAACTGGCTCAGCGACAAGTACGCGGAGGGCGCGCCAGGCCACCGCTTCTACGCCGGCTGCGAGAACGTCGACGCGGTTGAGAGCCGTGGGGTCGAGCTGGCCAAGGGATTGTTCGGCAGCGACCACGCCTACATGCAGCCGCACAGCGGCATCGACGCCAACCTGGTGGCGTTCTGGTCGGTCCTGACCGACCGGGTGGAGGCGCCGGCGCTCCAGCGTCTTGGCGCCAAGGACCTGCTCTCCCTGCCCGAGGACGAGTGGGAGCGGCTGCGGCGGGAGTACGGCAACCAGCGCATGCTCGGCATGGCCCTGGACGCCGGCGGGCACCTCACCCATGGCTTCCGCCCCAACGTCTCAGGCAAGCTGTTCGAGCTGTCGCACTACTCGGTCGACCCCGAGACCAGCATGATCGACTACGACCTGGTGCGGGAGCGCGCGCTCGAGGTCCGGCCGCTGCTGCTGCTGGCGGGCTACAGCTCCTATCCGCGCAGGATCAACTTCCGCATCTTCCGCGAGATCGCCGACGAGGTCGGCGCGACCTTCATGGTCGACATGGCGCACTTCGCCGGTCTGGTCGCCGGCAAGGTCTTCACCGGCGACTTCGACCCCGTCCCGTATGCCAACATCGTCACCACCACGACCCACAAGACACTGCGCGGCCCGCGCGGTGGCATGGTGCTGTGCGAGGCGCGGCTGGCGCCGATCGTGGACCGTGGCTGCCCGCTGGTGCTCGGCGGGCCGCTGCCACACGTCATGGCGGCCAAGGCGGTGGCGCTCGACGAGGCGTCCCGGCCGGAGTTCGCGGGCTACGCTCGCCGGGTGGTCGACAACGCGGCCACGCTCGCCGAGGCGTTCCAGGAGGAGGGCGGCACGATTGTCACCGGCGGCACCGACAACCACCTGGCGCTGATCGACGTGCGGCCGTTCGGGCTCACCGGGCGGCAGGCGGAGTCCGCCCTGCGCGAGGCGGGAGTCACCGCCAACCGCAATGTGATCCCCTACGATTCGAATGGCTCCTGGTACACCAGCGGGGTCAGGGTGGGGACGCCGGCCACCACCACGCTCGGCATGGGCGCGGAAGAGATGCGCGAAATCGCCTCGATCATGTACGGCGTGCTCACCGCCACCGAGGCCGATCCCGCCTCCAAGGCCCGCTTCCAGCTCCCCGAGCAGGTCCGCGACGGCGCCCGCAAGCGCGTCCAGGATTTGCTTGCCGCGTATCCGCTGTATCCGCAGATCGCGCTCTGAACGAGTATCGCGTACCACCCACAGGGCCGATCCATGTGGGGGGAGCTCGCTCCCCCCACGGCGCTCCGCGCAAGCCGATCCATGTGGGGGAGCTCGCTCCCCCCACGGCCCCCCAAGAGCGCCTGTGCCATGGGAACCGTGAGGAGGCGGCTTGCCGGGGCGAGCTCACCGCTAACTGGCCACGGCCCCCAAGAGCGCCTGTGCCATGGTCGCTGTGGGAGGTCAGCTACTCCAGCTACTCCAGGCCGGCGCAGGCCTTGGCGAGCAGGTCGTTCAGGGTCTGGAGCTGCTCAGCGTCGAGGCGCTCGACCAGCGCCTCGGGCGGGCGCCGCGCGATCTCGAGGAGCTTGCCGCGCAGTTCCCGGCCCTGCGGGGTGAGGGCGACGAGCTTGACCCTGCGGTCGGTCGCGTCCGGCTGCCTGACCACCAGGCCGCGCGCCTCGAGCCGGTCGACCATGCCGGTGACGTTGGAGCTGTGGCACTGGAGCACCTCGGCCAGGTTGCCGATCGGCACGCCCTCGTCCGTATCCAGCCGGGCCAGCAGCCAGAGCTGCTGCGTGGTCAGGTCGTAGGGACGCAGGTACGGGCCGCTCTCACGCAACCGCTCCTTGTTCAGCCGGATGACGGACGACATGACCTCGGCAGCGAGCTGCTGCTTGGTCTTCCGCGGGTGCAACGGTCTCACCTCAAGGTTTTTCTGCGTGCGCGTTGACATCACGAGCGCACGAACACGTCAATGATAGCTCGATCGGTGATCTCTGAACAACTTAGTGGTAGAAAGTTGAGACATCAGATATCCGTCGCTATGATGATTGACGTGAGATGCCATCAGGGATCTCCACCGACATCTCGAGGGAGGTGGTCGCGCCATGGTGCTCCTGCACTATCTCGTCGTCCCCGGACTCGGGGACGGGATCGTTCCCCGGCCAGAGGCGACCGCCGACCGCGCCGGCGAGGCATTCCCGCCGGATCGCGGCGACGTCACGACCCTGACCGCCCCGACCGACACCGAGCCGCCAGTCGCCGACTCACGGCCCGCCGCGTAACGCCACCGCCGCTGAGGCGGCTCAGACCAGGTCGACCACGCTGCTTGTGAGGGTCCGGCGCTCGACCACCAGCGCCTGGCGGTTCTCGAGGCGCTGCCAGGCGCCGCCGGTCCACCCTGAGGAGCCCACCACGACCGCGTCGGGGGAGACCCGGTAGCGGACCGTGTAGTAGTCGGGGTCCTCGCGCAGGCGCTCCTCGTCCGGGTCGAACGCGCACACGGCGTAGAGCCGCTCGCTGGTGAGCAGGGCGAAGTTCAGCGCGGAGTACTGGTAGCGCCGGCCGATCCGGTCGAAGAGGCGGGGGAGTGCCCGGTCGAGGCTGCCCACCTGGTCGAGCGCGGCCAGGAAGGCGAGGAAGTAGCGCTCGCTGTCGGTGGTGCCGCGAAGCTCGCGGCGCGTCTCCACCGACAGAAGTGCGTCGAGGTCCTCGAACGGCCTGATAGCACCGTTGTGGGCGAACGCGGTGCTCCCGGCGGTGAACGGGTGGGTATTCTCCAAGGCGACGGAGAGGCCAGGGGTCGCCAGGCGAAGGTGGAGCAGGGTGAGGTCGCTCTCGGCCGTGCCCGACACCTTCTCGAGCAGGTCGCTCGAGTGCGCCGGCCCGACGTCCTTGGCCACGCTCAGCTCTCCAGCGCCGTCGTACCAGGCCATTCCCCAGCCGTCGGCGTGGTGCCGCGACAGGTCGACGAATGACGCCAGGTCGTCCCCGAGCACGTCCACCAGCGTGGTGGGCGCACGGGTCGCAACGGCCAGCAGCCGGCACATGCTTTGTTTGATTCCTCCAAATGGACCGGTATAACGGGTGCGGACGAGACGAGCCGGAGTCCGGCGGGGGGCTTCGCCCAGCTCCTTGGACGGTAGTGCCCCCTGGTTCACCTGTCAAAACACGGCAAGACGAGGAGATCTGGCAATATCGGCCGTCCGCGAATCGAGGCCGTGTAGGGATCTGCGGCCTATGAGAAAAGTGCGTAGATTCCCCACATACCTGCGCGTTCCTCGACGCGCTCCTCACCATGAGAGGGGGGAAGCACCCCATGAGACCGCGCTTTCTGCTCGGCGTCAGTATCGTCGCACTGGTCAGCATCCTGGTGGCGGCGACCGGCGCGGCGGCGGCCGCAAAGCCCACCGCCATGGGCAGCTACATCGTCGTGCTGAAGGACTCGGCCGGCGCGCCCGCCACGGTCGCGTCCCACCAGGCGCGCAACTTCGGCGCCAAGGTCGGCTTCGTCTACGGCTCGGCGCTCAAGGGCTACAGCGCCACCATGCCGGTCGCCGACGTGCAGGCACTGCGCCGAGACCCACGGGTCGCCTATGTGACCGCGGACCGCACCGTCCGCACCGAGGCTCAAACCCTCCGACCGGGATCAACCGCATCGACGGCGAGCGGTCGAGCACTGTGTCGGGCAATGGCAGCGGCAGCGTCAACGTGGACGTGGCCGTGATCGACACCGGCATCAGCACCAGCCACCCCGACCTCAACGTGGTCGGCGGCCGGGCCTGCAACGGCAGCACCTTCAACGACCAGAACGGCCACGGCAGCCACGTGGCCGGCATCATCGCCGCCCGTGACAACGGCTCCGGCGTGGTCGGCGTCGCCCCGGCGCGAGGCTGTGGGCGGTGCGGGTGCTCAACGCCTCTGGCTCGGGCACCTTCTCGCAGATCATCTGCGGGGTCGACTGGGTCACCGCCCACGCCTCCACCATCGAGGTCGCCAACATGAGCCTCGGGGGCAGCGGCTTCGACCCGGGCACGGGCTGCTCGACCGGTGACGCCCTGCACGACGCCATCTGCCGCTCGGTGCGGGCGGGCGTGACCTACGTGGTGGCTGCCGGCAACAACAACGCCAACGCCGCGAACACCGTCCCCGCCGCCTACAACGAGGTCATCACCGTCTCCGCGCTGGCGGACTTCAACGGCCTGCCGGGCGGTGGCGCCGCCCCGACCTGCCGCTCCGACGTCGACGCCTTCTGATCGCGTACAGTGGCGGGGTGACGCCTGCTCGCCCTGCTGACGGCGTGGCCCGGCTCCGGGCCACGGGCCTGCGCGTCGTCCCACCACTGCTGGCGGTGCTGGCCGTGGTCCCGGAGTTGGGCATCCGCCCCGCCTGCGGGGAGGCAGGATGAGCGCCGGTGAGCGCGCGCCAGCGAGCTTCGGCGCGCAGGCGCTTGCCCATCTGGAGCGGGTCGAGACGCACAACGCGGCCGTGCTGGACGCGGTCGCCGACCGCATGCTCGAGGTGGTCCGGGCCGGCGGGGTGCTGCACACCGGCGGGACGGGCCACTCCGTCGCCATGGTGCTCGAGACCTTCTACCGAGCCGGCGGGCTGGCCTGCGTCAGGCCGCTGTTCCACCCGGCCCTGCTCCCGCTGAGCGGTGGCTTTGCCTCCAGCCTGCTGGAGCGCACCAGCGGCCTCGCGGCGCTGCTGGCCGAGCAGGCGGCCGCCGAGCCGGGAGAGCTCGGCTTCGTGTTCTCCAGCTCGGGCGCCAACCCGGTGCCGGTCGAGCTGGCCCAGTGCCTGCGCCGGGCCGGCGTGGAAGTGGTCGCGGTCACCTCGCTCCAGCACCTGCGGCAGGCGCCCGCCCGCGCCGGAGTGAAGCTGGACGAGGTGGCGGACTACCTGATCGACCTCCTGGTCCCGCCGGGCGACGCCGCCTACCGGCGCGACGGGGCGGTCACCGCGCCGCTGTCGTCGCTCGCATCGGTGTTCGTCTGGAGCCTCTTGCTCGCCCGCCTGGCCGACCGGGCCGCGGCGGCGGGCGTGGACCTGCCGCTGTGGCGGAGCGCCAACCTCCCGGGTGGCGAGGACCACAACGCCAGCCTGGCCGACCGCTACCGCGCCCGCGTGCCGCTGCTCTAATTACGACAAACGAGTCAAGTGTCGAGGGCGGAGCCCTCACCGCCTTGGGGGGATGTGGGGGCCTGGGCCCCCGCGGCTGGAGCGCCGGTCAAGTAGCCGGTTTTGAGGTGATTGGGTGGCCACCGGGGGCGGCGCGCAGGGCCAGGAACTGCACGTATGGTCTGACGCTGCATGCTGCGCCGCCTACTTGACCGGCGCTCTAGAGGTAGGTGCCGGCGGGGCCCTGGTCCTCGCGCTGGCGGGGGCCGGGAGGGCCGGGAAGGCCGCGGCCGCGCATCTCCGAGAGCTGGTTGCGCGCAGCCATCTGCTGCGCGAACAGGGTCGCCTGGATGCCCTGGAAGAGACCTTCGAGCCAGCCAACCAGCTGTGCCTGCGCCACCCGCAGCTCCGCCTCGCTGGGTGTCTCCTGTTCCAGCGGCAGGGTGACGCGGTCGAGCTCGGCGGCCAGGTCAGGGGACAGCGCGCCCGACAGCTCCTGGAGCGAGATGTCGAAGATCTCCTTCAGGCGCGTCCTGCCTGCCTCGTCCAGCGGTGCCTGGCGGACCTCATCGAGGAGCTGGCGGACCATGGAGCCGATGCGCATGACCTTCGCCGGGCTCGAGATGGTCTCGGTCTGTTCCGGGGTCGCGGACTGCTCCTCGCCAGGTGGGCGGCGTGGGACGGTGATGATCTCCGGAACCATCTGCTGGGACTCGTCTTGGGACATGACGTCATCTTGCCACAGGAGGCCGTGGGGAACGCTGGGCATGGGATTGAGACCGGGATATCTGCTACCCAACGTTGCTGTGCCAACGTGGTCGAGGTGCTCGCACACGGGGTCCTGCCGGCACCTGGCAGAAGGCTCGGCGCGTGCGGACCTGCGACGGCGGCCGGGGCGGCCGGGGCCGAGCTCATCGTGACCCCGACCAGAGGACGTGAGGCGCGAGGCCGCGGCGTGCGCTCAGGGGCGCGTGCCGCGCACGTAGAAGCCGACGTTCTGGCCGCTGAAGTTCAGGTAGAAGAGCTGCGGGTCGAGGCCCAGCCCGGCGGCGCGCCCCAACAGCCACGTGAACCAGTTCTGGTCGCGCGGCGGCACCGCCGGCTCCTCGATCACGCAGCAGGGCATGACCACGCAGCTCGAGCCCGCCCGCGCGGCGGTGTCGAGCACCGCGAGGTTCGTGCCGTGTGCGTGCAGGGCCACGAGCAGGTCGAAGCGCTCGCCCAGCCGCGCCTGGTAGGGGGCGGTGATCCGCGGCACCGTTGCGGCCTCCGGGATCCTGACCCGCTCGCCGCTGTCGATCTCTTTGTACCTGCCGGGGAGCGGCTGCTCGAGCGGGTCGATCACCACCGCGTCGTAGCCGTCACCGCGCAGTAGGTAGGTGAGCAGGCCCTTGCCGCCGCCCACGTCCGCCACCCTGCACGCCGGGAAGGTCTCCTGGATCCAGCGCGCCAGCAGCTGAAAGCGGAACCGCTTCAGCTTGGGCAGGTCGTCGCCGGAGCGCCTGCCGAGTCTCCGCTGCTCCTCCGCTGTGAGGAGGCCCAGCTCGACCAGGGAGGGAGGCTGCGGGTATTTGTGGCGGCGCATGGCCCGGCGAGTGTAGTCGTATAGTCCTGGCAGGATGAGGGCAACTGGAGGGCTCGCGCGCGTGAGCGCGCCGGGCGGGTCCGAGCCGGTCGGGCCGAGGCCCGGACGCACCAGGCTGGGGCCTGGGGCAGACCCGGCCATGCTTGTGCTGCACCTGCGCGCTTCGCGGCGCAAGGCGCGTGGCGCCGCGACTGCCGAGGCCCTCGGCCTGCTGGAGGACCTGGAGCCCAGCGTGGCGAGCGGCGGTCCGCTGTCGGAGCTGAGCGGCACCGCGTGGGTCACAGTGCCGCGGCGGCACCTGAAGCCGGCGCTGGCGCGGCTTGGCCGGCTCGGGTACACGGCGGCGGTCGATCTCGTCGAGCCATACGACGGCGCGGGTGAGGGCGGCCCGGGCCGGCGCGCCGTCCGCTGGCGGCGCCGCTGGTGGCAGGCGGTCCGGGTGCACCAGGCCGACGAGGCGATGCTGCGCGAGCGCGCCCCTGACCGGCGCCGGTTCCTGCTCGAGGGCGGCGACGGGCAGGTCCGCGAGATCAGGGGCTACCGCGGCACCGGTGCCGAAGGGGCCAGGCGCGCGCTCCCGGTCGCGGACGCCCGCATGCTGGTCAACCTGGCCGGTCGGCCGGGCGGGGTGCTGCTCGACCCGTTCGCCGGGGCCGGCGGCATCGCGCTGGAGGCCCGCGAGGCCGGCTGGACGGTGGTCACCGCTGACGTCGACCCTGCCCTGCGCTTCGGCCTGGCCGCGCTGGCCTGGCTGCATCTGGTGGCGGATGCGCGCCGGCCGCCGCTGCGGGCCGGCTCGCTGGCCGCGGTCGTGACCGAGCCGCCGTACGACCCCGGCGCCGGCGCGCTGCTGGTCGAGGTCCTGCCGGAGTTGGCGCGCCTGCTGATCCCGGGCGGGCGCCTGGTGCTGCTCGCTACCTCGGGCCAGGCCACCCTCGCCCGCCGGGCGGCGGCTTCCGCCGGGCTCCTGGCCGGACTCGACACCCCAGTCGACCGCAAGGGCCTGGACGTGGTTGCCCTCACCTGGACCTGGAGACCAGCGGGCTGACACCAGCAGCGGTCGCCTGCGCGTAGCGGTGCCACACCGGGGCTTCATCCAGAGCAGAGCCCTGTCCGTTGGGCGAGTTTGGGGCGGGAGTGCGTTAGGGGACCATGGTGCGGAGGCTGCGGGGAACTTGGCTCTTGAGCGCGCCGCCGCTCACCTTGCCCCAGCCGAGTGGCCAGTCGCCCATCGTGACCAGCGTCCACCCTGACGGTCCCGCACATGGGAGCAGCTCGCCGCGCAGAAACTCCCGCGCCGGCTCGGCGCCGAGGCGAAGGTGGCGCCGCACCGCCGCTGGGTGGAGCGCCATAGCCAGCGCGTGGGCCGGCTCGAAGCGGCCGGTGCGGCTGCGGCCGGGGCGGCTGCGGCCAGGGCGGCTGCGGCCGAGCGGCAAGCCCGGCCGGAACCAGCGCAGGCCGCCGGCGACCAGCTCCTCGTCGACCAGCTCCTCGTCCGGGATCAGATAGGCGCGTTCGCCGGCCACGCTCGCCGGCGGCAGGCGCTCTCGCTCCAGCAGCATGTCAGACGCGAACGCCTCCCAGGCCGCCAGCGTTTCGCTGCGGTCGCGCCGCCGTTCCCGCCGCCCTCGCGGCGTGTGGACCGGCGCCGCCGGATAGCCCGTCCCCGCCATGGCCCCACGGCGGCCGAGCCTTGCGACAAAGTGCCCGTCGCCACGCAGCCGGTGAGGCCAGAGCCGGACTGTCCGCTCGAGCTCGGGTGGGCTGTCCTGGCACCAGTCGGGCCGGCCCGGCGCGAGGCCCTCCCGCCAGGGGATCTCTAGCACCTCCCAGTCGTCGTGCTCGGCGAGGAAGCTGGCCACCTGCTGCTCGTTCTCCTCCGGCGCGAACGTGCAGGTGCTGTAGACGAGCACTCCGCCCGGCCGCACCAAGCGGGCAGCCTGCCGCAGCAGGCGCCGCTGCCGCTCGGCGCTGCCGCGCACGTGGCCCTGCCGCCACTGGGCGCGCGCCGCCGCGCTGCGGCGAAACAGCCCCTCTCCCGAGCACGGCGCGTCCAGCAGCACGCGGTCGAACGTGCCGGGGCCCAACTCCTCGGCAAGGCGCTCGACAGGCTCGCTGCAGACCGCGACCCGCCACGACCCCCAGCGGTCAAGGTTGTCGGCCAGCGCCCGGAGGCGGGCATGCTCGACCTCGTTGGCGACCACCACGCCCGTGGCGCCGAGCTTGCCGGCGATCTGGGTGGTCTTACCGCCGGGGGCCGCCGCCAGGTCCAGCACGCGCTGCCCCGGTTCGACCTCGAGCGCCTCCACCGGCAGCAGCGCGGATGGCTCCTGCAGGTAGAGCAGCCCGGCGGCGTGCGCCGGCGTGGTCCCGGCGCGAAGCCCTGCTGGCAGGAAGAACGCCTCCTCGCACCACGGCACCGGCTCGAGGTCCACGCCCAGCACGGCTGGCAGCTCGCCGGGGTCGAGCTTGAGCGGATTGGCGCGGACGGCTCGCTCCGCTGGCCGCCCCAGGCTCTCCAGGAACTGCGCGGCCTCCGTCCCGAGCAGCCCCCGCATCCGCTCCACGAACGGACCCGGTAGCTCTACCTCCGCCATCCCGCGCGCCATCCCGCGGCCAGCCCTCGCCCTCAGAGAAGTGTCGAAAGGCGTCACGGTATACCGGCGAGGTGGCTGCCGCGCTTTCGATGAGCAACACTGCGTGGAGATCGACACGCTCACGAGCGCGAGGACGGACAAGATGGACGACAAGGAGATCGTGGCCCAGATCACTACCTTGATGGACGAGGAGCACCATCTGGAGCAGACACACGTCGGCAAGGGGCTGTCGCCGACGGACGCCGACCGGCTGCGCTCCATCGAGGTGCAGCTGGACCAGTGCTGGGACCTGCTCCGCCAGCGCCGCGCCCGGCGCGGCGCCGGTCAGGACCCCGAACAGGCAGAGGTCCGTGACGCCACCATCGTGGAGCGCTATCAGCAGTGAGCTCGTCCCGGGCCAAGCTGGGGGGGGCGTCAGGGCGAGGACGGGCGCGGGGAGGCGAGCCGCTCCAGGGCCGCTCCGGTGAGCCGGAACGTCGTCCACTCGTCCTGTGGCTCGGCGCCGTGTGCTCGGTAGAAGTCGATCGCCGGCCGGTTCCAGTCCAGCACGGCCCATTCCAGGCGGCCGTAGCCGCGCTCGACGCAGATGCGGGCGAGCTCGGCGAGCAGCGCCTTGCCGAGCCCCTGGCCGCGCTGCTCTGGCCGGACGTAGAGGTCCTCGAGGTAGATGCCGTGGCGGCCGACCCAGGTCGAGAAGGACAGGAACCATAGGGCGAAGCCGGCGACCTCGCCGGCCACCGTGGCGACGTGAGCGAAGGCCTTGGGCTCCTGGCTGAACAGCGCGGTCTCCAGCAGCTCCGGGGTGAGGCGAACCTGGTCCAGCGCTCGCTCGTAGGTCGCCAGCTCCCGGACGAGCTCCACCATCGCCGCCACGTCCCCCAACCCAGCCGGCCGCACCAGCACCTCGACCGCGGTCCTGCGCGCCTGCGCACTGCCCGGCTGCTCCATCCGTCGCCTCCTGGTCACGGTGACCCTCGCAAGCCGTACGGTAGCGCTGGCCTGGCCAGGCCCGGGGAATCGGGCGGGCGCAGCGGGGGTTGGCCACATATCAGCGAGGAGCGCGCCACATATCAGCGAGGAGCGCAATGACGCGATCGCGCACGAGGTGATGTCCATGCGACCAAGAGCCCTGCTACCCGCCGCCACCCTGCTGGCCGCCGTCGCGCTGGCCGCGGCCGGCTGCCAGTCCAACAGCGCCACTCCCGGCCAAGCAGGCGGCGGCAACCAGCCCGGCCAGACCCTCAGCTTCGCCACCCCGACCGCGGGCGCCACGGTCACCAGCCCCGTCGCCTTCAGCGTCGCCGTCAGCGGCGCCCAGATCGGCAAGCCGGAGACCGGCAAGATGCACCTGCACCTGTACGTAGATGATTCCAGCAAGTACACGATCGTGTACGCCACCCAGGGGACGGTGGACGTGCCGGCGGGGATGCACACCCTCAAGGCGGTGCTGGCGCAGCCCAACCACACCGAGACCAGTGTGACCGCCACCGAGCAGGTCCAGGTGAGCGGCACTGGTGGGCAGGCGCCCGCGACCACCTCCAAAGGTGGCTACGGCTACCCGTGACGAGCGACCGCTGACCAGTGATGAGTGACCGCCGGCACACTCCCGAGCCCAGCGACCCGGCTCGCCCGCTGCGCAACGGACGGCGGTCCCGCTGGCTGCATGCCCTCGTCTACCTGACCACGGTGTTTCTGGCCTACTCAGGCATCGCGGTCCTGGCGGAGGGGCACCCCGGGCTGGCGAGCGTGCTCGGTGGGCACGTGCCGGCCGCCACCTCGCACCGCTGGGTCGGCTACGGCCTCCTGGTCGTGGCTGGCCTGGTGGCCCTGGTGTGGTGGCGCGCGGCAGGCCGGTTTCTGAGCAACTCGTTCGAGTTCCGCCGCTCGGACGTGAGCTGGTTCGCCGGCTACCCGCGGATGGCGCTGGCGCCGCGCCGCCCGGCGCCAGCGCGCCGCCCGGCGCCAGCGCCCCACCACGCCGGCCACTTCGACCCCGGCCAGCGGCTCTTCAATATCCTGCTGCTGCTGGCGCTGCTAGTGCTCGGCGGGACGGGGGTTGTGCTCGGGATGCCGGAGCGCTTCGTCCCGGCGGTGCTCGGCTGGAGCCTTCGCGTCCACGAGATGACTACCTGGGTGCTGCTCGGGCTGGTGCTGGGACACCTGCTGCTGGCCAGCGGCGTTCTCCCCGGGTACCGGGGCGTGTGGCGCGCGATGCACCGCGACGGGCGGGTGCCGGCGGCGACCGCAAAACGGCTGTGGCCCCACTGGACGGCGGCCGAGCCCAGGGCCCAGCAGGGGGCCAGGGCCCAGCCGCCCGCGGCCGGAGAGGCCTCGGCCGGAGAGGCCTCGGCCGGAGAAGCCTCGGCCGGAGAGGCCTCGGACGACCGTGGCGGTCAGAGCGCCAGGCGACCATAGGCGCGCAGGCACCGCTCGGGCATGCGCGGCTTCCTCTAGCTTGCGAAGATAGACGGGACGCCATCCTGTCGGGGGTAGCAGGACAATGGGGATTGCGACCGGGAGTGACTCGGCACAACATGGGGGGCCACCATGATCCGAGACTCGCACGCCGCCCGATTCATCGAGCGGATGGACGCGCTGGTGGCGGCAAAGGACGACCCGCACGTCATCGCGGACGAAACGGCCGAGTTCCTGCGCGCGCTGCTGCCGTATCCGGAGTTCCTCGAGGAGCGCTTCCGGCGGCCGGCCGCGCATCACTACCGTCAGCACGTCGTCCACGTGCACCCGCAGGGCCGCTACTCGATCGTCTCGCTGGTCTGGAAGCCGGGCCAGGCCACGTCCATCCACGACCACCGCTGCTGGTGCGTGGTCGGGGTGCTCCAGGGGCACGAGCGCGAGAGCCGCTACCACCTCTACAACAGCGGCGACGAGGACTTCCTGGTGCGCGACGGCGACGCCGACTACGGCCCCGGCCAGGTCTGCCGCCTGGTGCCTCCGGACGAAGACGTCCACCGGGTGGCGAACGCTGGCGACGAGGGGCTCACCATCTCCATCCACGTCTATGGCGCCGACATCGCCAGCCTTGGCACCAGCATCAACCACGTCTTCCGGCACCCGGTGAGGGACAGCGTCCCCGCGGGCGCGCGCCGCATCTCCTGGCGCGCCGCCGGCCGAGCGGCGCCGGGTGCCAGTGGCCGAGCCCCGGATCACCCCTGACCCGTGGCGCGACCTCGCCGAGCAGTCGGTCAGCGTTGGAGAGCGCGAGCTGCGCCTGGTTCACCCTCGCGACAGCGAGGCGCTGCTGGACGAGGAGGCCTTCGAGCGCGAGGAGTTCCTGCCGTACTGGGCGCAGCTTTGGCCCAGCGGCATCGCCCTGGCCCGCGCGGTCGCGGCGGGCGTGCTGGCGGGCAGGCGGGTACTCGAGCTTGGTTGCGGCCTCGGCCTGCCGAGCATCGCCGCCGCGCTGGCCGGCGCGGAGGTGCTGGCCACGGACTGGTCGCCGGACGCGGTGACCTTCACCGCCGCCAATGCCAGCCGCAACGGCGCGGTGCTGCGGACGGCGGTGTGCTCCTGGACCGAGCCGGGGCCCATGCTGGCGCGGGCTCCGTGGGACCTAGTGCTGGCCGCGGACGTGCTGTACGAGCCGCGCAACATCACGCAGCTGCTGGAGCTGCTGCCGCGGCTGGTGGACGAGGCGGGAGAGGTCTGGATCGCGGATCCCGGCCGCAAGCCGGCCGGGCGCTTCCTGGCCGCCACCGCGACGCCTGCCTCGGGCTGGCTGCGCCGTTCCGTCCCTGACCCGTCATTCCCGCAGGTCACCCTCCATCGCCTCCGCCGCAGCTAGCCCCGGGACCTGGCCCCGGACTCGGCGCGCCCGAGGCAGTCAGGCTCGCGATCGTCCGCCGTTGAGGCCGCGCAGCGAGGGCAGCACGGCCCGGAGGACGACCGGGAACCAGGCGGTGAAGGCGGGGTTCGGCTCCATGCGGGCGAGCTGGTCGAGTGGGACCGAGGCATAGTCTTCGACCTCGCTCGGGTCCGGGTCCGGGTCGTGCAAGGCCCAGCCCACGAAGAGGTGGTTCCATTCGCGCTCGACCAACCCGGAGACGGGGTCGGTCACGCCGTAGGCGATCGTGTCCACCTCGGCCAGGTCGACCGGCTCGATGCCCAGCTCCTCCCTGACCCGCCTGGCCGCCGCCACGATCGGCGCTTCACCCGGAGCCGGGTGGCTGCAGCAGGTGTTGCTCCACAGCCCGCCCGAGTGGTACTTCGAGCTGGCGCGCCGCTGCAGCAGCAGGCGCCCACCCGAGTCGACCAGGAAAATCGAGATCGCGCGGTGCAGCTGGCCCGGCGGCTGGTGCGCGGCCAGCTTCGGGATCAGGTCATAGGTCACGCCGCGCTCGTCCACCAGCTCGACCAGGGTGTCGTCCGGGTCGCCGTAGCCGTCGCGGCCTTCCATGGCAAAGGCGTTCATGGCGCTCCTTTGTAGCACAACCGGCGCTCGGCGCCCCGGCCGGCGGCGCCTGCCCGGCGTGGCCAGGTCGCGCGAATTTCTGGCGTTGGCGCCCCATTGGCGCGAACATCCTGGAAAATGGAGCTGGCGCGATGGCGTACAGTCGTGCCTCGGCGCTTCTATCGACCCCCTGCTGCTCGGCCACCCAGTGCCCCGGAGGAACTCGTGTCCCGCAGACAGAGCCCCGACAGGACCCCCGACAACAGGACCCCCGACAACCCAGCCGCCAAGCCCTCCGGCCCCGCCAAGCCGGCCCAGGGCAAGGGTCGCGCGGGCAGGCCCGCCCCGAGCAAGGCCGCCGCGCCCAGGGGTGGCGCGGGCAGAGGCGCCGCGGCGAGCGGTGGGAAGCCTGCCGGTCCTGCCGGTCAGGCGCGGCCCAGGCCACAGGGGCGTCACCGCCTCTCGGCAGCAGAGCGGGCGGCTGCCAAGCGCAGCAGGCAGCGGCGGATCCTCGTCGGCACGATCGTGACCGTGCTCGTGGTGGGCGGCATCGCCGGGCTGGTGGTGCAGCGCAACCTCTCCCGCGGCTCGGCAGTCCGCGCGCTCGACGTCCAGACCTTCCCCAACCAGGGGCGGACTCACCTGAGCCCCGGCGGCAAATACACCAAATACAACTCCGTGCCGCCGACCTCCGGCCCCCACGACCCCACCCCCGCCCCCTGCGGCGTATCGAGCCAGCCGATCCCCAACGAGGTGCAGGTCCACGACCTCGAGCACGGCGTGATCATGGTGCAGTACCGGCCCGGCCTCGACCAGGAGCAGGTGCAGGCGCTGGAGAAGCTCGGCCGTTCCTACAGCTCGCACGTGATCGTGGCGCCCTATCAGGGCCTGAGCACGCCGGTCGCGGTGACGGCGTGGACCAAGCTGATGACCCTGGACCGCGCGGACGAGGGCAAGATCCGCCGCTTCATCGACCTCTACCGCCAGCGCGGCCCAGAAGTCGGCATCCCCTGCCCGGCCCAGGCCAGTTAGCAGCCGCGGTCCAGGAAGTCTCCTGCTTGCTGTGGTGACTGTATCGACCGGTTTGTAAGATACTGCTTACATACCGCTTCTGCGCTGTACACGAGTCTCGAGGCTCGCGCTTCGGTGGCTTGCCGGTCCAAGTACGGGCGCCAGGCACGAGGAGGGCGCGGATGGCCACCGCGGGCAGGAACGACGACCACGACGGCGGACAGGGCCACCGGACGGAGGCTCAGCAAGCGCACGCACCAGACTTCACCTTCGGCATCGAGGAGGAGCACCAGATACTCGACCCGTCCAGCGGCGAGCTGCGCTCCGAGATCGAGCAGCTCCTACCGCTGGCGCAGGCGACCCTCGGCGACTATGCCCAGCCTGAGCTGTACCAGGCGCAGGTCGAGGTAGCCACCACCATCTGCCGCACGCTCGATCAGGCTCGCGCCGAGCTGGTCCGGCTGCGGCGCGCGCTGCTACAGGCCGGCGAGCGCATCGGCGTGCAGTTCGGCAGCGCCGGCACCCACCCCTTCTCCGACTGGCGCCGCCAGCGGGTTACCCGCAAGACCCGCTACCAGCACCTGCTCTCCGACTACCAGCAGGTCGCGCGCGAGCAGGTGCTGTTCGGCTGCCACGTCCACGTCGGCATCCCCGACCCCGAGGCGGCGATCCAGGCGATGAACCGGTCGCGGACCTGGCTGCCAACGATCCTCGCGCTCACCGCCAACTCGCCGTTCTGGCTCGGCAGCGACACCGGCTACGCCAGCTACCGGGCGCAGGTCTGGCGGCGCTGGCCGACCGCGGGCATGCCACCGCTGCTCAGCGACCGCGCCGAGTACGAGGCGCTGGTGCGGACACTGATCGGCAGCGGCAGCATCAGGGACGCCACCAAGCTCTACTGGGACGTGCGGCCCTCCGCCCGCTATCCGACGCTCGAGTTCCGCATTACCGACGCCTGCACCACCGTGGACGAGGCGCTATTGGTGGCAGGGCTGTGCCGCGCGCTGACCCGCACCTGCTACGAGGAGGCGCTGCGGGACGAGGCTCCGCTGCTGCTCTCGACGATGGTGCTGCGCGCGTCGAAGTGGCAGGCCGCCCGCCTCGGCCTGGAGGCGCAGCTGGTCGACAGCCGGAGTGGGGAGGTCGTGCCGCTGCCGGAGATGGCCCGCCGGCTGCTCACCTACCTGCGGCCCAGCCTGGAAGAGGAGGGTGACTGGGAGCAGGTGTGCAAGCTGGTCGACCGCATCCTGGTCGACGGCAACGGCGCCCTCCGCCAGCGCCGCGCCCTCCACGCCACCGGCGGCTTCGCCGCCGTCCTCGACGCCATCGCCACCCGCGCGGCGGCTTAGTCGCTGGACGTCAACCGCCGTGGGAGTGGCGGCGGGCCCGGAAGGCCGCCACACGGGCGCGGTTCGCGCAGGCGGCCGAGCAGTAGCGGCGCGGATGGTTGCGGGGCCCGCCCGCGAACGCCGCGCCGCAGCCCGGAGCAGCGCAGCGGCCGATCCGGGCAATGCCGTCCTCGGCGATCAGCCGAGCGAGCCCCAGCCCGGTGACGGCCGCCAGCCAATCGGCCCAGGAGGCCTGCTCGCCGGTGACGTGCAGGTGCCAGGGCGTGCCGTCGTGGTCCGAGAGGCGCGGCGGTGTCTGCGCCCGGTGGAGCAGACGGTTGACGCGGGCGGCCGCGACGTCGACGCCTGTCCCCGCCACTGACCAATCCCTGCTCAGGGGGTGTGGATAACGGTCTGACAGTTCGCAGCCCGACTCGTATCGTGCTGCTCCCTGGGGATTGCCGGAAACTTCGTATCAATGGCTGTGGCGGGTGAGTACAGTGACGATCATGGCGGTGAAGAGGAAGGTCAGCGTCTCACTGGCGCTGGAGACACTCGAGGCGGCGAAGGCCGCGGCTGAGGCCGAGGGCCTGTCGCTGTCGGCCTGGCTCGATCGTGCCGCCCTGTGGGCGGCCAAGATCGAGGACGGCCGCCGCGCCGTCCGAGAATACGAGGCCGAGCACGGCCCGTTCTCGGAAGAGGAGGAGTGCCGCGCAGACGAGATCCTCGACCGGTACGGCGTCGGACGCTGAGCCGTGGCCGGCCTCACCTACGATGCTGGAGCACTGCTGGCCGCCGAGGCGGACCGGCTCACGATCTGGATCATTCACCACCTTGCCTTGATGTGGCCCCGGCCCCGGTCTCGCGAGACCTCCAGACGTCAGGTCAGGTGACGCGGGCCTAGGTGGTGTCGATGGTGAGGTGGACGCCGTCCGCCACGATCGCGCGGAGCCGGTCCATGGCGTCCCAGACATCCGTGAAGCGGGTCGTGATCGGCGCCAGACCCAGGCGGATGCAGTCGGGTGCCCGGAAGTCGAGGATGACGCCGGCCTTCTCGATCAGCGCCCGGCAGATCCGGTAGGCGTCGGGGTGGGCGATGGCGACGTGCGAGCCGCGGGCCGCGGCGTCCCTGGGGCTCGCGAGGGTCAGCCCGAGCGGCGCGAGCCAGGCGTCGTGCAGCCTGACCAGCAGCTCGGTCAGGGCAATGCTCTTGGCCCGCAGCCGCTGGATGCCAGCCTCGGCAAGCAGGGCGGCGCCCTCCTCGACCAGTGCCACCCCGAGCACCTGCGGCGTGCCCACCAGGAACCGGGAGACCTCCGGTGCCGGGGCGTAGCCTTGGCCCATGGCGAACTGGTCGCGCTGCCCAAACCACCCCCAGATCGGCTGCCGCAACCGCTCGACGTGCTCGCCGCGCACGTACAGGAACGCCGGCGCGCCTGGACCCGCGTTCAGGTACTTATAGGTGCAGCCGACAGCCAGGTCGGTGCCGCTGGCGTCGAGCTCGACCGGCACCGAGCCGGCCGAGTGGCACAGGTCCCATAGCGTCAGCGCGCCGGCTTCGTGGGCCACGGCGTTGATGGCCGCCATGTCGGCCAGCGTGCCCGAGCGGTAGTCGACGTGCGAGAGGCTGACCAGCGCGGTGCGCTCGTCGACCAGCGATGCCACCACCGCGGCGGTCGGTCCGCGCAGGTCGTCGAACTCGACCAGCTCCAGCCGCAGTCCCCGCGCGGCCGCCAGTCCTTCGAGGACGTAGCGATCACTCGGGAAGTTGCCCCGGTCGGAGACGATCACGGTGCGGCCCGGGCACGCGTCCAGCGCGGCGACCGCTAGCTTGTACAGGTTCACGCTGGTCGAGTCGGACACCACCACCTGGCCGGGCGCCGCCCCGAGAAGGTGCTGCCCGAGCAGGTCGCCCACCCGCGCCGGCAGGTCGATCCAGCGCTCGTTCCAGGCGCGGATCAGCCGCCGTCCCCATTCCTGTTCCACCACCTTGCCCAGGCGCTCAAGCGACCGTCTGGGCAGCCGTCCGAGCGAGTTGCCGTCGAGGTAGATGAGCTCGGGATCGTCGATGACGAAGCGGTTCCGGAACGCTGCGAGCGGGTCCTCGCGGTCGAGCCGCTCCGCCTCAGTCCGATCAGTGAGGCTCATGCCACGCAGTGTAGTGTGATGGTCGGGCCGGTGACCGAGGAGAGGCTGAGCGTGGTGGCGCGGGTAAGGGCGACCGCGGCGGATGGGCCGCCGGGCGCTGCGGCCCCTGCGTCCTGCGCGACCTCTGTGCCTATCTGGCTGCGGCGCTGCCAGTGCCACCCGCGTGATGTCGTGGAGGCAGCCAGCAGACCACCTCGACGGTGGGGCCGTGCAGGCGCCGCTCCAGCCCACTCCCCACCAGCGCGCGGATGAACCCGAGGGCGCTACGGTTCTCGCTCAAGACCTCGCCGGTGAACGCGTCGATCCCCGCCAGGCTGGCCATCTGGGCAAGGCAGGTCGCCAGCACGCGGCCGATGCCCCGGCCCTGCCATGTGTCCTCCAGCACGATGGCCGAGTCCGCGAGGCCCCGCGAGGCCCCGCGCAGCCGGTGGTACTGAGCGAAGCCGGCGAGATGCCAGCGGCCGTCCAGCTCGACCTCGGCCAGCAGGGTCTCGCGGTCGCGGTGGTCCACCTCGACCAGGGAGCGGAGCTGGGCGGGGGTGAGCTGGGCGATGGGGGAGTGGAAGCGCAGCCAGCGCGTGCGCAGCGACAAGCGGCCCAGCAGCGCCTGGAGCCGCGGCCCGTCGCCATGGTGCACCGGTCGCACCCGCACTCTGCCGGGCTCGAGCCGCACGATCAGAGGAAGTCGCGAGGGCGGCCACGGCGCGGTGGGTGCGTGCGCGGTGGGCACCGAGGTGGACTCCGCGGTGGGCACCGGGGTGGGCACCGGGGTGGACGCGGTGGCGGTCACTGCTGCACCTCCCTGGATCAGCCGCTGGATCGCTCGGTAGGTTGGAAAAGCAAACGTACTCTAACCCGGTGGGTTGGAAATGACAACTGACTGGTACACTCACAGCCGTGACTGAGACGAGCCAAGCTGTCACGCCCCGGAGCTGCTCGATCGCCCGAACCCTGGAGCTGATCGGCGAGAAGTGGGCGCTGCTCGCCCTGCGCGAGGTGTTCCTGGGTGTGCGTCGCTTCGACGCCATCCAGCGCAACACCGGGGCGCCGCGTGACATCCTGAGCGCCCGGCTGCGCAAGCTGGTCGCCGCCGGCCTGCTGGAGCGCCGCCAGTACCAGGACCACCCCGCCCGCTTCGAGTACCGCCTCACCGAACCTGGCCGCGAACTGCTGCCGGTCCTGCTGACGCTGATGCACTGGGGCGACCGCTATCTCGCCGACGGCGACCCGCCGCTCACCTACCGGCACCGCTGCGGCGCCGACATGGAGCCCGTGCTGGTCTGCAACGCCTGCGGGGACCCGGTCGTCCGCCGCGACCTCAATGCTGTGTCACCCGGATAGCCGGGATCTCGCTGGCAAGCTACTTATCCCGCGGTGTCCGATCCATGTGGGGGGAGCCCGCTCTCCCTTCCCACCGGGACCCGACCCACCGGGACCCGACCCACCGGGACCCGACCGACCGGGGCACCCCCTTGGGGTTCCCGGACCCCTCCGGCCCTTGGGGTTCCCCGGACCCCTCCGGCCCTCGGGGTTCCCCGGACCCCTCCGGCGCCCCCCAGGAGCGCCGGTGCCGTCCAGGCCTGGTGCCATCGCCTCGGAGCCTGGCCTCGGCTTGACCGTGCTCGTGCCCGGGACTACCGTGGCCATGCTGTAGACCCCGGGCGGGAGAGACTCCACGCCGCCAGCGTGGGGCGCCGAAGGGGCAATTCTCCCCGGAACCTCTCAGGCACAGGCGACCGCTCGGAAGAGGCGACTCTGGAAAGCAGGCGCCCGCCGGGGGCGGGTGGCCTCACCGACGGTGCAAGCCCGGTCCTCCAGACCGCGGCGAAGCTCTCAGGTCCACAGACAGAGGGGGAGGCCAGCCCAATCGCGCCCAGGCGCGGACTCAAGGAGCCTCCGCCATGACTGATCGGTTGTCCCTGGTGCAGCTGGAGTCCGCTGTGCCCTTCGTCGAGCGCCACGTCGGACCCTCCGCCGACGAGCAGGCCAAGATGCTCGCGGTGGCGGGCTATGGCTCGCTGAGCGAGCTCGTCGCCGACGCCGTTCCCGAGGCCATCCAGGCGTTCGCGCCGCTCGACCTGCCCCCGGCCGCCAGCGAGGACGAGGTGCAGGCAGAGCTGAAGGAGCTGGCTGGCCGCAACCGCGTGCTCGTCTCCATGATCGGCCTCGGCTACTCCGACACCATCACGCCCCCGGTGATCCGCCGGCAGGTGGTCGAGAACCCGGCCTGGTACACCTCGTACACGCCCTACCAGCCCGAGATCTCGCAGGGCCGGCTCGAGGCGCTCCTCAACTTCCAGACGATGGTCGCCGACCTCACCGGCCTCGACATCGCCAACGCCTCGCTGCTCGACGAGGCCACCGCGGCCGCCGAGGCGATGGCGCTGTGCCACCGGGCCGCTCGCGTCGAGGGCGCGTTCGCCGTCGACGCCGACTGCCATCCGCAGACGATCGAGGTCGTCCGCACCCGAGCCGAGCCGCTCGGGCTCGAGGTCGTGGTCGCCGATTTGGAGGAGGGCGTGCCTGACGTGCCGCTGTTCGGGGTGCTCGTCCAGTACCCCGGCTCCAGCGGCGCGGTGCGCGACCACGCCGGCCTGGTCGCGGCGGTCCACGAGCGCGGGGGCCTGGTCGCGGTGGCCACGGACCTGCTCGCGCTCACCCTGCTGCGCCCGCCCGGCGAGGTCGGCGCCGACGTGGCGGTGGGCTCCGCGCAGCGCTTCGGGGTGCCCCTCTGGTTCGGTGGGCCGCATCCCGGGTTCATCGCCGTCCGCAAGGGTCTCGAGCGCCAGCTCCCCGGCCGGCTCGTCGGCGTGTCCATCGACGTGGACTCCAAGCCCGCCTACCGCCTCGCCCTGCAGCCGCGCGAGCAGCACATCCGCCGCGAGAAGGCGACCAGCAACATCTGCACGGCGCAGTCGCTGCCCGCGATCGTGGCCAGCACGTATGCGGCGTATCACGGCCCGGAGGGGCTGGCGACGATCGCGCGCCGGGCGCACCGCTACGCCGCGATCCTCGCGGCGGGGCTGCGGGCGGGAGGCGTCGAGGTCGTGCACGAGCGCTTCTTCGACACGGTGACGGCGCGCGTGCCCGGCCGGGCCGGGGGGGTGGTCGCGGCGGCCGCTTCGCGCGGCGTCAACCTGCGCTTGGTGGACGCCGGCCACGTCGGCATCTCGACCGACGAGGTCACCCGCCGTGACCACCTCGAGCGGGTGTGGGCAGCCTTCGGGGTGACCGGCGACGTCGACGCGCTCGACCGGATCACGCCAGACGCGCTTCCCGCGGCGCTCGCGCGGACCAGCGCCTTCCTCACGCACCAGGTCTTCCACCGCCACCGCTCGGAGACGGCGATGCTGCGCTACCTGCGTCGGCTCTCCGACCGCGACATCGCGCTGGACCGCTCGATGATCCCGCTCGGCTCCTGCACCATGAAGCTCAACGCGGCCGTCGAGATGGAGCCGATCACCTGGCCGGAGCTGGCCTCGGTCCACCCGTTCGCCCCGCTCGACCAGGTCGAGGGCTATCGCACTCTGATCGCCCAGCTGGAGCGCTGGCTGGAGGAGATCACCGGCTACGACCGCGTGTCGCTGCAGCCCAACGCCGGCTCCCAGGGCGAGCTGGCCGGGCTGCTGGCGATCCGCGCCTACCACCGGAGCACGGGGTCTCACCGTGACGTCTGCCTGATCCCCTCCTCGGCGCACGGCACCAACGCCGCCAGCGCGGCCATGGCCGGCCTGCGCGTGGTGGTGGTCGCCTGCGACGGCCAGGGCAACGTCGATCTCGCTGACCTGCGCGCCAAGCTCGAGACGCACCGCGACCGGCTGGCAGCGATCATGGTCACCTATCCCTCCACTCACGGCGTGTTCGAGCCGGCGATCACCGAGGTGTGCGAGGCCGTGCACGAGGCAGGCGGTCAGGTCTACGTGGACGGGGCGAACCTGAACGCGCTGGTGGGCCTGGCCAAGCCGGGCCGGTTCGGCGCGGACGTCTCGCACCTCAACCTCCACAAGACGTTCTGCATCCCGCACGGGGGCGGCGGGCCGGGGGTGGGGCCGGTGGCGGTGCGCGCGCACTTGGCGCCGTTCCTGCCCGGCCACCCGCTGCGTCCGGAGGCGGGGCCGCCCGCCGGGGTGGTCGGCCCGGTGTCGGAGGCACCCTGGGGATCGGCGGGCATCCTGCCGATCTCGTGGGCCTACATCCGCCTGATGGGCGCGGACGGCCTGCGCCGGGCCACGGAGGTCGCGATCCTGGGAGCCAATTACGTGGCTCGCCGGCTGGCACCGCACTATCCGGTGCTCTACACGGGGCGCAAGGGGCTAGTCGCGCACGAGTGCATCCTGGACCTGCGCAGGATCACCAAGGAGACCGGGGTGACGGCGGAGGACGTGGCCAAGCGGCTGATCGACTACGGCTTCCACGCACCGACGATGTCGTTCCCGGTGGCTGGCACGCTGATGGTGGAGCCGACGGAGTCGGAGGACCAGGCGGAGCTGGACCGCTTCTGCGAGGCGATGATGGCGATCCGCCACGAGATCGAGAAGGTCGCGTCGGGCGAGCTGGACCGCGAGGACAACCCGCTGCGCAATGCGCCGCACACGGCGGAGATGCTCGCTGGTGAGTGGGGGCACGGGTACAGCCGGGAGCTGGCCGCGTTCCCGGTAGGCTCTCTGCGCCAGGCGAAGTACTGGCCGCCGGTGCGGCGCATCCAGAGCGCTTATGGCGACCGCAACCTGGTCTGCACCTGCCCCCCGGTCACCGCCTGGGACGCCTGACCGCCCGGGGCAAGCCCGGCCCCATAGGGGCTCCAGTCCCTGACCACTCCAGGGTGACAGGGCGATGTCGTCCTCCTGGCCCGCGTTCCGCAGCTAATCAGGGTTCTGGGCTACGGCTGGGGCTGAAGCCGCAGGTAGGCGGCCTGCGGCCTGGTGGGAATCCCGATTCGGCATAGATACACGCCTGTCCAATGACATGTTGATCTGCCTCGGAAG